>NZ_JBHVSY010000025.1:0-117329 GCF_042884935.1 Streptomyces sp. NPDC058092 | reverse complement strand
GGGAACTACGTGTCGAGTGCGACGGTCACGGTGACCGCTTCCGACGCGGAGTCGGGTGTGGCCGGAATTGAATACTCGCTCGACGGTGCGTCGTACAGGAGCTACACAACCCCGGTTGCTGTCAGTAGCGTCGGGCAGCACACGCTGGCCTACCGGGCCACCGACAAAGCGGGCAATACCTCGCCGGTGAAATCGGTCGCGTTCACCGTCGTGGCCCCCGAACCGCCGAAGGACACCACGCCACCGGACACGTCAGCGACGGTGTCGGGGACGAAGGACGCCGCCGGGAACTACGTGTCGAGTGCGACGGTCACGGTGACCGCTTCCGACGCGGAGTCGGGTGTGGCCGGAATTGAATACTCGCTCGACGGTGCGTCGTACCGCGACTACACGGCGCCCGTTGATGTCAACGCCGTGGGCCGACACACACTGACCTACCGAGCGACGGACAAGGCGGGCAACACCTCGTCGGCGCAGTCGGTGGAGTTCACCGTCGTGGCGGCTCCGCCCGAGGACAGGACGCCGCCGCAGGTGTCGGCCTCCGTCTCCGGCACGAAGAACGACTCCGGTGACTACGTCGGCAGTGCGAAGGTGACGGTGACGGCCTCGGACGCGGAGTCGGGTGTGGCCAGGATCGAGTACTCCCTCGACGGTGGCCCCTACCTGCAGTACTCCGCCCCGGTGGCGATTGACAGAACCGGGAGCCACACCTTGCTCTACCGGGCCACCGACAAGGCCGGCAACACGTCCACGCCGCAGTCGCTGTCCCTCACCATCGTCGACAGCAAGCCGCCGACCGACTGTCCTGAAACGGACGACCGCTCCACCGTGTTCACCGGCTCCATCAACACCGGTGTCCCGAACCGCGTCACGACCAACGGCTGCACGGTCAACGAGCTGATCGAGGATCACCGGGCCTGGAAGAACCACGGCGCGTTCGTCTCGCACGTCGGGGAGATCGTCACGACGCTGCGGAAGGAGGGAGTCCTCGACCAGCGAGAGGCCGCCGACATCAAGAAGGCGGCCGGCCAGTCCGACGTCGGCATGCCGACCCGCGGTCCCGCCGGTCGCTGAGTCACGGCCCGGCGGTGACACCGCCTGAGCCGTGTGCCTCGGTCGACTGCATCAGCAGCCCGCCGAGGCGACCCGGACAGCACACCAGGGCCGATGGGGTGGAGAGTTGGACGGCTCCACCCCATCGGGCCCGGCCGCCTCCGCAGCAGCCGAGGCGGCAACGAGGCAGTGCTGCCTCGCACCGGCTTTGTCCATCAGCTGATGAAAGTCCTGTGAATCGGTGCACGAGTTTCTTTTGCCTTCGACAGCACGGTGCTACGGTCCGGGTGGAAGTCGCACCCCCAAGCACCGGGCATGCGAACGGCTCTGGCCACGACGGGGGCGGCGTGAGGAGTACGACGGCTCGACCGGCCAATATCCATCAGGCCCGGCTGCTCCGCCTCCTGCGCGACCTCGGCCCGCAGTCCCGGGTCGCCCTCGGCGACCATGTAGAGCTGTCGCGCTCCAAGCTCGCGTTCGAGATCGACCGCCTGCTGGAAACCGGTCTGGTCGTCCCGGACGGCCTCGCCGCCTCCCGCGGCGGCCGCCGTTCGCACAACGTCCGGATCGCCCCGTCACTGCGGTTCCTCGGCGTGGACATCGGCGCCACCTCCGTGGATGTCGCGGTCACCAACGCCGAGTTGGACGTCCTCGGCCACGTGGCCGAGCCGCTGGACGTGCGCAATGGTCCGGTCGCCGTCTTCGAGCGGGTGCTCGCGTTGGTCGGCAAGCTGCGCGAGACGACGTCGGTGGAACACTTCGACGGCGCCGGGATCGGCGTGCCGGGACCCGTCCGGTTCCCCGAGGGTGTCCCCGTCGCGCCACCGATCATGCCCGGGTGGAACGGCTTCCCCGTCCGCGAGGCGATGAGCCAGGAGCTCGGCTGCCCCGTCCTCGTCGACAACGACGTGAACCTGATGGCCCTGGGCGAGCAGCAGGCCGGCGTCGCCCGGTCCGTGCGCGACTTCTTGTGCGTGAAGCTCGGGACCGGCATCGGCTGCGGCATCGTCGTCGGCGGCGAGGTCCACCGCGGTATCACCGGCAGCGCAGGCGACATCGGCCACATTCAGGTGGACCCGGACGGGCCGCGGTGCGCCTGCGGCAACACCGGTTGCCTGGAGGCCTACTTCGGCGGGAACGCCCTCGCACGCGACGCGACCGAGTTCGCCCAGTCCGGCCGCTCGACGGAGCTGGCCGGACGGCTCGCATCGGCCGGAAGGCTGACCCCCGAGGACGTGTCGGCCGCCGCGGGCGCCGGAGACGCCGCGGCCCTGGACCTGATCCGCTGGGGAGGTAACCGTACCGGTCAGGTCATCGCCGGCCTGGTCAGCTTCTTCAACCCCGGCCTGGTGGTCATCGGAGGAGGGCTCACCGGGCTGGGCCACAACCTCCTGGCGAGCATCCGTACCCAGGTCTATCGTCAGTCGCTGCCGTTGGCGACCGGCAACCTGTCGATCGTGCTCGGCGAACTCGGCCAGGTCGCCGGCGTCGTCGGCGCCGCCCGGCTGATCAGCAACCACATCTTCTCACCGGCCTGACGCTTCGATACGCGGCCGGAACCCGTGGTGAGGCGGGCCCCGCGACGTACCGCGCCTTGAAAGTGGCGCCGACCGGAGCGCTACTGAATCCTGCGTTCCGCCCCGGCCCACGCCCGGTCGCGCAGGACGAACTTCTGGATCTTGCCGGTGGAGGTCTTGGGCAGTTTCCCGAACACCACGGGGTGCTTGGGCGCCTTGAAGCGGGCCAGCCCGGACTCGGACGAACTCGATGATCTCGGCCTCGGTGACCTCGGCGGCGTCCAGTAAGCTCACATACGCGGCAGGCACCTCCCCTCAGCGCTCGTCGGGTACCGCGATGACCGCGACCTCCGAGACGGCCGGATGGTCGGCGATGACCCGCTCGACCTCGACGGGCGCAACGTTCTCTCCGTCAGAGAGGATCACGTCCTTGCTGAGGTCGCGCAGTTCGACGTACCCGTCCGGGTGCACGACGCCGAGGTCGCCAGTGCGGAACCAGCCGTCCGGTGCGGATCGGGATGCGCGCCGGCCTGTTCCAGCGCGTGCGCCGGGGCATCGGCGATCCACTCGCCGACCACCAGCAGCGAGGTCGCTCCGGCCAGCACGGCGCACGCGGTGAGTGCGAGTACGACGGCCAAGCGGTGGCGCACCCGGCGCGGATCACACGGGTCGGGCACCTCGGCCAGCCGCCCCAGCAGGCCCGGCACCTCCTCGGATATGACCCCTGGATGCTCGTGGAGCTGGTCAAGGGCGGGCGGGATCAGGGATGATGCGTCGGCACCCCGTGGTCCTGCGGGGGTGAAACGGACCGAAAATACAGGCCAGGGCCCTTTGGCGTCGAGGCGGCCTATGGCGCCGGAACGGCGCTCATCGCCGACGAATTCGCCCTCCTCCTGGACCTGAAGGACGTCTACTGGGCCAAACAGGGCCGGATCAGCGTCGACATCTCGCTCGGTATCATCTCCATCCTCGGCCTCTACCTCACCGCTGCCCCCTTCTGGCACGAACTGACCAAAGTGAACCGCCAGCATGCCCTGGAGCGTCACACCCCGCGTAGAGCCCCTGCGGGTCGGGTCGAGGGGGTCCAACGGTCAGTGTTTGAAGGCGTCCTTGATCTTCGCCCCAGCCTGTTTGATATTGCCCTTGATCTGGTCGCCGCGTCCTTCCGCCTGCAGTCGGCTACCTGTTCCGCGGCCGGCAGCCTTTTTGGAACTGCCTTTGACCGCTTCGGCCTTGTGCGCGATCTTCTTCGCGATGCTCATGGTCTGCCGTCCTTTGTGAGTGATCTGCCAGTGCATTGGGAGGGGCCAGTCAGCGGTCGTCTGCAGGCTTTGCGGCGGCAGGGTGGTCAGGTGCTGAGCAGGCGGTTGAAGAACGAGCGGTACTGCTGGAGCGCAAGGCGCAGATCTTCGGTCGCCACCTGCTCACCGCGCTGCCACTGGCCTTCGAGGCCGCGCTTGTGCTCGGAGAAGGGTCGTGGCCAGCGCTGAGGTGACCCCCGTGGTGTGGACACACCTGAGAATGGATCTCGATGGTCCAGGAAGGTGTAGATCCACATGGCAAGGCCCTCGAAGTACAGTGCGGAGTTCCGGTCCGACGCGGTGACGTTGTGGCGGGCTTCGGACGGCAGGCGGACGTTCAGGGACGTCGCAGCCGATCTGAACGTCAACCCCGAAACGCTCCGCACCTGGGTGCGTGACGCCGACGACCGTCCGGCCTCCGCCGCCGCGCCGCAGGACACCGAGGCCTAGCTGGCCCGGCTGCGAGCGGAGAACGCCCGGCTGGCCAAGGCGGAGAAGGAATGGCAGTTGGAACGCGAGATCCTGCGCCGGGCGGCCGCCTATTTCGCTCGGGATTGTGTCCTGAACACGAAGGGGAGTTGACAGTAGGACAGCTTCCGAGAGTGGTGCTGTGCGGAAGATGAAGGTTTTGTGGCCCTTCGAAGCCGCCCTGCGGGGGGAGGCTTCAAACCGCCTCATGCCGCGTTGGTTGAAGACCGTCGTGGTGAGCGATGAGGAAAAGGCGCCGTAAGAGGCGTCAGGTGGGGACCTGGAAGGCGAACGCAAGTGAATCGCTGCTGACGTGTCGAAACGAAATCAGACGACATCGAAACCGGGGTGTTCCCGAAATCCCGGGATGAGCCTGGCGGGTGCCCGTCTATTGGCCAGGTGGTGTCCGGCATGCAGGCGACGTGAGCCCGGTCTGCGGCTTCCGCACGGAACAGGAGAAGGCGTGTCTCGATACCGCCCGCCGCGATGCGGCGGCAACAGGGAGTGCCCCAAGCAGCAGCAACTGCGAGGGGTCGAGTACCGATGCGGGACCCGCTGGCGGACCGGCTCGTAGTAGTGATGAAGCCCCTGTAATGGGGGTGGAGCGAAGGGGTCGGGTCGTTCGTGACTGTGTTGATCACATCAACCGGACTATGTCCGGGAGGAGTGGGATGGGCCAGTTGAAGTCATCGACCAAGCCGTTTGAGATTTCGAAGTGGGAGATCAAGGAAGCCTGGGAGGAAGTCAGGGCAAATAGAGGCGCGCCAGGGGTGGACGGGCAGAGCATCGACGAGTTCGAGAAGGACCTGAAGGGCAACCTCTACAAGGTCTGGAACCGGATGTCGTCGGGCTCGTACTTCCCGCTTCCGGTGCGTGCGGTGGCCATTCCCAAGCCGCATGGCGGCGGCACGAGAATGCTCGGCATTCCCGCTGTTGCCGACCGCGTGGCCCAGACCGTGGTGGCTCGGCATCTGCTGCGAAGGGTGGATCCCATTTTCCATCCGGACAGCTATGGATACCGGCCGGGACGGTCCGCCTTGGACGCAGTGGAACGGTGCCGGGAGCGCTGCTGGAAGCGGAATTGGGTGGTGGAGTTCGACATCGCCCAATTCTTCGACAGTGTGCCCTGGGACCTGCTGGTCCAGGCGGTGGAAGCGCACACCGACGCCGTTTGGGTGAACCTGTATGTGCGGCGGTGGCTCGAAGCGCCGCTCGCGATGCCCGACGGAGCCCTGCTGGAGCGGGAGCGCGGGACCCCACAAGGGGCCCCGGTGTCTCCCGTCCTGGCGAACCTGTTCCTGCACTACGCGTTCGATGCCTGGATGGCGCGGGAGTTGCCGTCCATCTGGTTTGAACGCTATGCGGACGACGCGGTGTTGCACTGCGTCACCGAGCGCCAGGCCCGTCAGGTGCTGGCTGCGCTCGCGGACAGGATGGCCGAGGTCGGGTTGCGTCTGCATCCGGCCAAGACCCGGATCGTCTACTGCAAGGACGGGAATCGCCAAAGCTCCTACGAGCACACGGCGTTCACGTTTCTCGGGTACACATTCCGTGCCAGGAAGAACCGGAGCCGACAGGGAAATCTGTTCCTGGCGGTCGACCCGGCGATCAGCAAGGACGCCCTGACAAGGATCGGTCGGGAGGTGCGGGGCTGGCACCTGCACACCCGTACGGATCTGACCTTTCAAGAGCTCGCCCGATGGGTCAACCTCAAGGTGGCAGGCTGGATCAATTACTACGGCCGTTTCAGGCCCTGGGAACTGATCCCTTTCATGACGCGCATCAACGCCTACCTGGTGCGCTGGATCCGCAAGAAGTACAAACGGCTCGCGTCCAAACGGAGGGCGCTTGCGAAGTTGCAGGAGATCGCCCGGCGATATTCTCGCATGTTCGCGCACTGGCGCCTTGCCCCAACAGTGAGCGCCATGCTGGTCTGATGATCAGGACGACAAGAGCCGTGTAACGGGAGACTGTTACGCACGGTTCTGTGAGGGCCGAGGGGTGAAATTCCCCTCGGCTACTCGGCGATGAAGTGAAGACCGCCGCTTGGGACTTCATCTCCGCCCACGCCGAGAGGTTCGGCATCAAGCGGATATGCCGGGTGCTGGAAGTCTCCCGCTCCGGCTATTACCGGTGGATCGCCGGCGCCGAGGCGCGGGCTGCCCGGCAGGCCGACGAGGACGCCCTGGTCGATGAGATCCGCGAGATCCATGCCGAACACCGCGGGAACTACGGCGCGTTGAGGGTGCACGCCGAGCTGCGGGGCTTCGGCCACACGGTCAACCGCAAGCGGGTTGCCCGGCTGATGCGCAAGCACGACATCGTCGGCCGTCACCTGCGGAAGAAGAAGCGCACCATGATCCCGGACCGCCTCGCGCCACCGGCACCGGACCTCGTGAGGCGGGACTTCACCGCCGCCGACCTGGACGCGAAATGGTGCGGCGACATCACATACGTGCAGGTCGGAGCATCGTGGCTCTACCTCGCCTGCGTCGTGGACATCCGGTCGCGCCGAGTGCTCGGCTGGTCGATGGCCCCGCACATGCGGGCCGAGCTGGTCATCGACGCGCTCCAGGCCGCGGTCACGGCCCGCGGCGGCAACGTCACCGGAGTGATCTTCCACGCGGATCGCGGATTGCAGCCCAGACTCAATCGGTCGTCGCAACACCGATCCCATCGCCATCACCTCGCCCGGCACCGTAGGAGACAACTACGACCCACCGCAGCCCAACCAACAACATCCCAGCTCAGGGCTTGATCAGAGTCCCTGCGGAAGAGCCACACCCAACCCACTTGGCGTTTGCTTATGGCCTGTAGCGGTTGAGTAGACCAACGGAAACGCCAAGACCAGGAGGCGGCGCTGATTTTTCTGTGGCCTGCCCTGGCTTTCTGCCGGCTGTAGTCGGACGGAGCGTGTCAGTTCTCGGCGAGGCGGCCGGACAGACCGCATGGTCGCTCCCGACCACGGCGTTGACCCGACCCGCAGACGTGCCGCACCTGGGCTCGGACAGCAGTGTCTGAAAGGCGGTGCGCCTGCGGCTCGGCGGCGAGGACGTGGACTTCGGGCCCACCGCCGGGTCCGAGGCCGCCGGGGGCGCGGTCGCCGGATCCTTGGCTCCGGCCGGCGGATCGACCGCAGGGCCATGTACGCCGAGCCGCCGCCCGTTTCGCCGCCCTGGGGATCAACTTCGACCCGCGTCGTCCGGCGCGCGGCTGGGCGCGCGCCCGAGGCGCCGGCACGCGAACTCGACACCAGCGAGCGGGCCCTGCGCCGCAGGTTGCGGGCCCTGTGCGACCTCCTCGACGTGGGACGCCGATCGAGGCGGTCGTCTGGGCGGTTCGCGGTGAGCTCAGCTGAGATCGCCGCCGCCACGGCTCGACAATGTGTCGTTTCAATCAACGGTAAGCGTGGGCTCGGTGGCGTGGTTGCGCACCTGGGCGCGGTCAAGTGCGGTGGCCGATGTTGTCCAAACCCTTGACGTGTGACGGCTGCCACATCATTTTTGGAACGTTTCACCTCGCAGCGGGAACCGCGAGGGCCCCCTCTTGCCACGAAAGGCCCGTCGGCATGACGCCTGCCAGACCAGTTGCCGCACTCCCTGTCCCACCCGCCGCCCCAGTGGGGCGCCGGTTCTTCGCGCTGCTTGCGGCCCTCGTCATGGTGACCGTCGCCTTCCTGGTCGCGGACCCGGCGGCCGGTGCAACGAAGGGGAACGGCCTCGCGGTCGGCGCTCTCCAGACGAACGCCCGGACCGACCCGCTCGGCATCGCGGGCAACGCCCCGACGTTCAGTTGGAAGTCGACGTCGGGCGCCCGTGGCGTGGTGCAGAGCGCGTACGAGGTCCGGGTCGGCACGAGCGCAGCCGCCGACGACGTGTGGTCCTCGGGGAAGGTCGAGTCGAGCGACCAGCTCGACGTGCGGTACGCCGGGCCGGACTTGGCCTCGCAGACCCGCTACTACTGGCAGGCCAGGGTCTGGGACGGCGATGACCAGGCCGGCGACTGGAGCGCTCCGAGCTGGTTCGAGACCGGCATCCTGGACGCCGCCGAGTGGACCGGCGACTGGATCGGCAAGTCCGCCGGCGGCGAGATGGACAAGTGGACCGACTACACCACAGACGTCGACTTCACCCTCGACAACCTGGCGTTGGGCGTCTACCTGCGCGCGTCGGACACCGGGAACGCGTACATGTGGCAGGTCAGCACCGCCGACGGGACCGCAGTCCCGAAGTTCCGGCCGCACAAGAAGGTCAACGGCGGCTACTCCCTGCTCGGGAACATCCCGATCACGACCCTGACATCCGCCCAACTGCTCACCGGCACACACCGCCTGTCGATCACCGTCGACGGCCCCACGATCACCACGAGGCTCGATGGCGCCGAGATCGACAGCCGCACCGATGCCACGTTCGCCAAGGGCTTCATCGGTTTCCGCCAGGACCTCGCCAACGAGGGACCCGAGACAGCGCACATCCACGCGGTCAAGGTCACCTCGAAGGCCGGCGACGTGCTGTTCCGGACCGACTTCTCCGGGCCCACCGACCCGTTCACCGGCGGCACCCTGACGCCGGACGGCCTGCTCGTGGAGAAGAAGCTCGACGCGATCCTCCGGACCAGCGACAGCAATCTGCCGCTTCTGCGCAAGGAGTTCACCACCGACCCCGACAAGACGGTCGCCCGGGCCAGGGTGTATGCCTCCGCGCACGGCACCTACGAGCTGGAGCTCAACGGCAAGAAGGTCGGCGACCAGTTCCTGGCCCCTGGCGACACCGACTACAGGAAGCGCATCCAGTACCAGACCTATGACGTCACCGATCAGCTTGCCAACGGCCGGAACGCGATCGGCGCGGAGCTCGGTGACGGCTGGTGGGCCGGCAAGGTCGGCATGTGGGGCCCCGGCATGTTCGGCAACTCGGTCGGCCTGATCGCGCAGGTGCGCATCGACTACACCGACGGCACCCATCAGGTCATCAAGACCGACGGCACGTGGAAGAGCCACTCGGGTCCATACGTGGCTGCCGACAACATCGACGGTGAGACGTATGACGCAGGGGCCGAACAGCCCGGCTGGGACCGCCCCGCCTACGACGACGCGGCGTGGAACCCTGCCACGGTCGGCGCCTCCGACACCGCCAAGCTGGTGCCGCAGCCCGATGAGCCCGTGCGCGCGACCGGCGAGCTTCCGGCACTCACGAGGACCAGTCCTTCCGCCGACACTTACGTCTACGACCTCGGCCAGAACATGGTCGGCGTCGCCCGGATGCGCCTGCAGGGCGTCACGGGACAGACCGTCAAGATCCGCTACGGCGAGGTCCTCAACAAGGACGGGAGCCTCTACACCGCCAACCTCCGCGCGGCCAAGGTCACCGACTACTACACGTTCAGCACGAGCGGCACGGTCGTCTACGAACCGAAGTTCACGCAGCACGGCTACCGCTACCTCGAGATCTCGAATGTCACGAGCGCACCCGAACTCGGCGATGTCACCGGCGTCGTCTGGGGTTCCGATCTCAAGGCGACCGGAACGCTGACGACCTCCAACGCGATGCTCAACCAGCTCCAGGGCAACATCTCGTGGGGACAGCGCGGCAACTTCCTGTCGATCCCGACCGACACCCCGGCCCGTGACGAGCGCCTCGGCTGGACCGGCGACATCAACGTCTTCTCACCGACCGCGAGTTACCTGCGCGACACCCGCGCGTTCCTCGGCAAGTGGACGACCGACCTGCGTGACTCCGCCTATAGCAATGGCAACTACCCGGGCATCGCGCCATCGGTGCCGACGATCGACATGGGCAGTGGCCTCGGTTGGTCCGACTCGGCGGTCACGGTGCCGTACGCGGTGTGGCACGCGCAGGGTGACAACGCCATCGTGCGGGCCAACTACGCGTCGATGAAGAAGTTCCTCGGCTTCGTGAAGAACGGCGCGGGCGACGACCTCATCGACTCGGCGCGTGGCAACTGGAACGACTGGCTCAACCTCGACGACAACACCGGCACCGATGTCCTCGGCACCGCGTACTACGCCGAAGACGCGCGCATGCTTTCGGAGATGGCGAAGGCGATCGGTGAGGACGCCGACTCGGCGACCTATGCGAAGCTCTCAGCCGATGTGCGCGATGCCTTCACGTCGAAGCTCGTGGCGGCCGACGGCACGGTCCAAGGCGGGAGCCAGACGGCATACGCCATGGCGCTCGGCATGAACCTTGTGACCGATCCGGCGCTGCGCGAGAAGGTCGGCGAGAAGTTCGTCGCCAAGCTCAAGACCAGCGACTACCACCTCACGACCGGGTTCCTCGGAACACCGTGGCTTCTGCCGGCGCTCAGCAGCATCGGGCGGTCCGACCTGGCCTACACGATGATCCTCAAGAAGGACTACCCGTCGTGGGGCTACGAGATCGAGCACGGTGCCACAACGATGTGGGAACGCTGGAACTCGATCAACCCCGATGGCAGTTTCGGCGATGTCAGCATGAACTCCTTCAACCACTACGCCTATGGCGCGGTCGGTGACTGGATGTATCAGAACATCGGCGGCATCTCGGCGATCAAGGCCGGCTACAAGGAGTCGAAGATCGCCCCGGCCATGGGCGGCGACCTGACCAGCGGCCATGGAACCTACGAATCCGTGTACGGGACGATCGGCTCGAACTGGAAGAAGACCGATCAGGGAATGTCCCTGGACATCACGGTCCCGGTCAACACGACCTCGAGAGTCAGCATCCCGGCCCGAAACATCGAGGCCGTGACCGAGGGCGGCACGCCGATCACGAAGGCCGATGGTGTCAGCGATGTATCGGTCGGCAAGGGCGTCGTGACGTTCACCGTCGGCTCGGGTTCGTACTCGATCCACTCCGACACCAAGCGCGCCCTGTTCGGCGACATCGTCTCTGAAATCCACAAGACCGACGACCATGCCGGCGACCTGGCAACAGCGGGTGACCTCGGTGCGGCGAGCCGCACCCACATCGGTGGGGCACTCGACACCGCGAGCGGCAAGGTCGAGGATGCCCTCGCGGCGGACGTCGCAGGCGATTCGGGTCAGGCATCGCAGCGGCTGAGCGACGGCGTGGCGACAATCCGTACCCTCAAGACCTGGCTGGCCGACTCGTCGGTCGACGGACCGGTCAAGAACGACCTGACGACCCGTCTGGAGTCGATCGAGGCGCTGTTCGGCAAGGCGGTCGCCGCGAGTCTCGGAATCTCGGTGGTTGTCCCGCCCGTCGCCGAGCCGGGGCTGCCCGGAGCGAGCGTCCCCGGAACGATCGGGATCGCGAATGCCGGTGATGTCGCGATCAGCGATCTGAAGGCCGTCGTGACGGTCGACGACTGGAATGTCGACCCGACCAGCTCGACCAAGGACACGGTCGGAGCGGGCGACAGCGCACAACTGCCGTTCACGGTCAGTGTGCCGAAACACCAGAAGCCCGGCACGTATGACGCCTCGGTCAAGCTGACCTTCACCAGCCAGTACGGGACGTTCACCCTGAACGACTCGACGCCGTGGGTCTCGGTGACGTCGGGCGTTGACATCACCACCGTGACGTCGGCCAACCCGGTCGACGGCTCCGACGAGAAGGCCACTCTGACCGCGACTGTCAAGAACAACAGCCGCTCCGCCGTGTCGGGCCAGGTCACGGCGGTCCTGCCGGTAGGGTGGAAGACCCCGCCCGCCTCCGACCGGGTCACGATCGAGCCCGGGGCGACCAAGGCCGTCGTACTCCCGCTGTTCCCCGGACTCGAGACCGTCGCGGGTGACCAGGACGCCGAGGTCGACTTCGTCGATGAGGGTGCGATGCTCGCCAGCAAGAACGCGACGATCAGGGTCAACCTCGCGGTACCGCCGACGCAGGATGTCCTCGACTACGTCGACTTCGGCAACGCGGCTTCGGAGAATGCCCACGCAATCATGGCCGCACCGGCCAGCGGGACGAACATCGAAGCCGGCCTCGACCGACGCTATGCGAACTCGGCCAACCCGGGCTCGTGGTACTCGGCCGTGGTGCATGTGACGCCGGGTAAGCCTTTCATGCTCCGCAACCGGGAGACGTTCGACGGCGCCAGGACGAAGAAGTACAACATCTACGTCGACGACACCCTGGTGAAGACGTACATGCTGAAGCGCACCGAGACCGGTATGGGCACGAAGACCTATCAGACGGTCATCGATGATCCTGCCGCGATCGACAACGACGGCACCGTACGGATCAAGTACGAGTTCCCGCTCGATGCCTCGGGCTACTTCGACCCGTCGATCGCTGACAGCTGGGTGCTGCCGGTGTCCGACGACAGCCTGGCTCCGCTGGCCTCCGCGACGGTGACCAGTGCCGCCGCGCCTGGCGACAACGGCTGGTACCGGGGTGACGCCTCCGTGGCCGTCACCGCCGTCGACAACCGGGACACCGCTCCCTCGGTCGAGGTCGGCCAGTCCGCCGGCTGGCAGGCGTACGTCGCTCCGGTCATGGTCAGCGGTGACGGCAAGCACTCGGTCTACTACCGGGCGAAGGACACGGCCGGCAACTCCACCGGTCAGCGGACCGCGCAAATATGGATCGACGGGACCGCTCCCGTCACCCAGCTCGCGGTCACCCGCGGGCCCGGGACGGCGGAGGCAGACCGGGCCACGGTCGGCTTCACCGCCCAGGACACGCTCAGCGGCGTCGCGACGACGACCTACCGGATCGACGGGAGCGCCTGGAAGGTGCTGGCCGGCGAGACTCCCGCGGTCGAGGGCTTCGGCCGGCACACGGTCGACTTCTTCTCCACCGACGTGGCCGGAAACCCGGAGCCGGTGCACTCGGTGGCCGTCGACCTGGCGGACGTGGACACCATCAACGCCCTGGTCGCTCCCCAGATCGCCGGGACACCGAAGTACGGCTCGGTGCTGACCGCGACCACGGGTTCGTGGAACACCAAGGGCCTGTCGTTCGCCTACCAGTGGCGCCGCGACGGGCATCCGATCGGCGCCGCGAACGCCTCGACCTACCGGCTGGTCCGGGCCGACATGGGGCATCGGCTGTCGGTGACGGTGACCGCGTCCAAGGCCGGAAAGGCTCCGGCGTCGTCGACCTCGGCCGAGACCGCCAGGGTGACCGCGGCGAAGTCTCAGGTCGTCGTCGGCCTCTCCGCGACGGCGGTGAAGAAGAAGCAGTCGGTGACGCTCACGGTCACGGTCTCGACCACGGCGGGCACACCGGGCGGGAGCGTGCTGGTCTACGAGAACGGGCACCGGGTCAAGACCCTCACACTCTCGGCCGGCGGCACGGCCTCGACTGCGCTGACGATGAATCAACGGGGCCTGCGCACCCTGAAGGTGGTCTACGCCGGCGACGCGTCGGTCGAGGGATCCTCCTCCCAGGTGCACGTTCGCGTGCTCTGATCCACGAGCCCCGCCCGATCCACCGCCAACCGCCAACCGCCAGCCGAGCCGAGGAGTCCCCGTGAAGATCGCCCTGCGCGCCCGGCTTGTCACCTTCACTCTGGCAGCGGCCTTCGTCGTGGCGGTGCTTCCCGGCGTGACGCAAGTGGCGCAAGCCGCGTCCGCCGAGCCGACGTCCTGTGGGGACAACGCCGGCTCGGCGGGCTTCCAACCCGTGCTCCAACTCGACGTTCCGACGGGCGCCGACTGGAGCAACCAGGACGTGCCGTACTCATTCGACGACACCGCTTCGGTGTCCGGCGGTTTCGACCGCGTCGGGTACTGCCTGGAGACGACTTCGGGCTCGGGCACCCAATGGGTGTGGGCCGACATGGAGGCGTTCACGGACGATCCCGGACGTCTGGGACTGCCCACCCGGCCGGGGCAGATCACGCGCCAGCGGGTCGACGACCTCGACGTCGCCTCCAACGTCCCCGGCGTCAGGACCGGCACCGGGATGCCCGGGTACCTAGAGATGTGGCCCAACTCGTACGAGAAGACCGTCAGCGACCAGATCGCCGGCGCCTCCTCCGCGGCGTATGACGCCGATGACGTGCCCTCGCCGGGCTTCTACGGCAGCTTCCAGGTGCACAGCGTCGGCGCGGATCCAGACTCGGCGGTCGCTCCGAGCACGGCCTTCGCGGTGAACCACTTCACGGGTGGCGGGCCGATGGACATCGGTATGGGCAACCAGCCGGCCGGCGAACCGGACTGGACGTTCGCAGCCAACGCGGGCTCCTTCGACACCCGTACGCTGACGGTGTTCGCCCGGCCGTCGACCGTGAAGCTGACCTCGACACCGCAGGATCGTCAGCTCTATCCGCGCGGCGCCGACAATGGCGCCGACGTCAGGATCGCCGGCGCCGTGACGTCGCCGGAAGTCGACACGGTGCGCCTGACGACCACGTCCGAGGGCAAGGACGAGGTCGAGGAGCAGCGGGCCGGTGACTCGTTCTCCTTCGACCGGCACCTCACGGCGGGCCTGCACACGTACGACTTCACCCTCGAGACGGTGTCCGGCGGCCGGGCACGCACCGTGGGTCACTGGACCGATGTCGTCTCGGGAGACGTGTTCGTGATCGAGGGTCAGTCGAACGCGCAGGCGACCGCCTGGGTCGAGCCGGGATCCCGTGGCGAGATGTCGCCGTTCCTGCGGACGTACGGCACGAATGACTTCCAGCCCGACGTCTCGGGCGCCGACCGTGAGTGGAAGTTCGCCGCGGGGGAGCCGTTCTACAACCAGGGAGCGGTCGGGCAGTGGGGTATCCGCATGGCACGGGTGCTGTCGGAGCAGAACAAGGTGCCCGTCGCAGTGATCAACGGCGCACATGGCGGGGCCCCGATCGGCTTCCTGCAGCGCAACGACAGCGATCCGGACGACATCTCGACCAACTACGGCCGACTGCGGCAGCGGCTCGTGAAGTCCGGAACGATCGACAAGATCTCCGGCGTCCTGTTCTATCAAGGGGAGTCCGAGGCGGACAACGCCGCCCAGCACGTCACCGGGTTCACCAACCTGCTGGTCGACTGGCGTGACGACTTCGGCGGCGCGCGCGGCGCCCAGGAGCCGCGGGTGTACGTGACCCAGGTCCGGACGTCCCCGTGCCTCAACTCCGAGGCGGTCGCCCTGCGCGACGCCCAGCGTCGGATGCCGGAGACGCTCGACGTCACGGTGCTGTCGCCGACCGGGCTGAGCAACCACGACGGCTGCCACTTCGGCTGGTCGAACGGCTACAAGCTGTTCGGGGAGCAGGTGGCGGCGACCCTGATGCGTGATCTGTACGACGGACCTTCCGACGGCGTCGCCGCGCCCAATCCGGTGTCCGCGTCGTTCACGTCCCGCAAGGCCGACACGATCAGGGTCCAGCTCGCGTCCAAGACCGACCCGCTGACAGTGGACCCCGGCGTAGGCGCCGACTTCCGGCTGCGCGGATCTTCCGCGAAGGTGACGGATGTCCAGTACCTCTCGCGGGGCAGGCTCGAACTGAAGCTGTCCGCCCCGGCGCTGGACATCACGAGCCTCGCGTACGTCGCGCACAACGGAGCGGGCCCCATGATCCGCACGTCCCGCGGAGTCGGGCAGCTGGCCTTCGACGCGCTGCCGGTCGCGACCACACCGGCTCCCGAGCTCTTCGACACGATCGTCGACGCGGTGCAGGGCCTGGACGCCCGAGCCGGCGAACTGACGGATGTCGGTGACCTCCCGGCCGCGCGGCGTGCCCGAGTGCATGACGCGATGGCCGCGGCGCTGGCCGATGTCGAGGCCGCCACCCCTGACGGCAGCGACGTCTCGACCGAGCCGCAGAAGCTCATCGACGCACTGACCACCGCCCAGTACCTCCACGCCGAGCTGGACGGAGCGGGGATCGACGAGCCCGTCCTCGGCGAGCTCGACACCCGGTTGGTGAGGCTCGAGCAGCTCCTGGGCCGCGCCGTGTCGCTGAGCCTCGGCGTGCGGGTCACCATCCCTCCGCTCACCTCAACAGCCGTGCCGGGCCAGGACCTCGCTGGCACGGTGCAGCTGACCAACAGCGGCGATCATGAGCTCACCGGCGTCGCCGCGGAGGTGTCCGTCGACGGGTGGGACGTCAAGACGGCGTTGCCGTCGACCCAGTCGTTGGGGGCGGGGGAGACCGTCGCGCTGCCATTCACCACGACCGTCCCGAAGCGCCGGACGCCAGGAGGCGTCGACGCCGCGGCGACCATCACCTTCACGACCGATGCGGGCACGTTCACGATGACCGAGTCCACCTGGTGGGTCGAGGTCGCCTCTGGGATCGTCATCGATTCCGTCGGCGTCACGACGGTCGACGGTGACCCGGCCGACCACGCCGTCGTCCACGCCGAGGTGTCCAACGACGGACGCACCGCGGTTCGCGGCCAACTCGTCGTCGACGCACCGGAGGGCTGGGCCGCGCCCGTGCCGTCGGACCCCGTCACGATCGAGGCCGGGTCGTCGGCGAGCGTCACGGCTCCCGTCGTCATCCCGCAGGATGTCGTGGCCGGCGCCGGCGCGGTCACTGTGCGATTCGAGCGCGAGGGCACGACGCTGGACCAGAAGCCCGCGCAGATCCCGGTCACGCTGTCCACCCCGCCGACAGGGGCCGCGCTGGACCACGTCGACTTCGGCGTACCGGAATCCGAGACCGCCCACGCGCTCCAGGCCGCTCCGAACAGCGGGACCAACGTCGAGGCCGGGCTGACCCGACGCTACGCCAACCAGGGCTATCCCGGCAGTTGGTTCTCCGCGGAGGTCGCCGTCGAGCCCGGCAAGCCGTTCATCCTGCGCAACATCGAGACGTTCGACCAGGCCAGGACCAAGAAGTACCCCGTGTACGTCGACGGTCACCTGATCAGGACCCAGGTCGTCGAGCACGAGGCCGCGGGCATGGGCACGGAGACGTACGACCTCCTGGTCGACGATCCCGAGGTCCTCGCCAACGACGGCACGGTGCGGGTCAGGTACGAGTTCCCGAGCGGTCCCGAGCGCACCTTCGATCCCTCGATCGCCGATCTGTGGGTTCTCGCGGTCAGCGCCGACGACGTGGCGCCGTTCGCCGGTGCCACGGTCGACTCCGCGGCACCTGCCGGCGACAACGGCTGGTTCCGCGGGAATGCGGCCGTGACCATCCACGCGTCGGACCAGCGTGACGCCAAGCCGACCGTCCAGGTCGGTGGCGCGGACGGCTGGCAGGCCTACAGCGGTCCGGTCGCGGTGACCGGCCAGGGCAAGCACTCGCTGTCGTACCGGGCCAGGGACGCTGCCGGAAACTCGACCGGCGAGCAGACCGTCGATGTCTGGATCGACTCGACCGCCCCCTCGACGCACATCTCGATGAGTCGTGTGCCGGGTGCCGACTCGGCCGACCAGGTCGCGGTGACGTTGACCGCCGACGACGCGCTGAGCGGTGTCGCGACGACGAGCTATCGGGTCGACGGCGAGGACTGGAAGGTTCTCAGTGACGAGAAGCCCGTCGTCAAGGGCTTCGGCAGCCACACGGTCGACTACTTCTCGACCGACGTCGCCGGCAACCCCGAGCCGATGGCGACCCTGGTCATCAACACCCAGGATGTCGAAGTCATCGAGGTCGTGACGCCTCCGAAGGTCACCGGTCCGGCGGTGATCGGGTCCACCGTGACGGCAACCCCCGGGACGTGGAACACGACCGGACTGGCGTACGCCTACCAGTGGCTGCGTGACGGCCGGCCCATCACCGGCGCCACCGCAGTGGCGCGCACGATCACGTCGGGGGATGCCGGCCATCGGCTGTCGGTGACGGTGACCGCGTCCAAGGCCGGCAAGTCCCCGGTGTCGTCGACCTCTGCGGCGACGGACAGGGTCACCGGGGCGAAGTCCCGGGTCGTCCACGCCGGCAACTCCACGGTCAACGGCGCAAGCTCACCGATCGGGCACACCCGTGTCGGCCCTGGCCTCGTATAGCCACGGCGGCCAGGTGGCGTGTGGCGTCTCGTACAGGTCACCGCCACCTCCGTGGCGGTCGGACTCCTGCCCGACCGGTCATCTGCCACAGCAGGACTGGGGGCTGGCATCTGCCGGGGGCGTCGCCTGTGCCCGCTGACTGCGCAATGGCACCGTGTTGCCCTTGTGGCCCCGCGGAAACTATGGTGACGCCTTCAGCCTTGGGGGGCCTCGGCGTGGGCTTGGTTCGCGCCGCGCTCGCGAGTCCTCCATAGTGGCGGCTGCCTCTCGTATGCGACATCTACGGCACCCACAAGACACCCGCCATCAGAGCATGGCTGGCCAGACACCCCCGATTCCACCTGCACTTCACCCCCACCGGTTCGTCCTGGATCAACCAGGTGGAGAGGTGGTTCGGCTTCCTCGCCGACCAGAAGATCCGCCGCGGCTCCCACAAAAGCGTGCGTTCCCTGGAAGCCGACATCCGAGCCTGGGGCAAGGAGTGGAACGAAAACCCAACGCCGTTCATCTGGACCAAGACGGCCGAGGAGATCCTCGACTCCCTCGCCCGTTTCTGCCAACGGATCTCCGGCGCAGGACACTAGTGCTTGTCGTGGACGGTGCGACCCCACCCTGTGCTCATACCGGCTGGCGTCCTGACTGCGGCCGGCCCGAGGAGCTGTCGGATTCATCTAATACGGCGCGCAACGTAGACCACGATCGCCGGTTAGCCAAACCGGCGATCGTGACGACCATTGAGGGTGTTCGCAGCGGCTGTGCTTGGCGGTGGAGCCGTTCGGACACTATGGCCCTTCATTTCGGCGCCCAGCAGTCCCCGTAACTGACAGCGCCTGCCCATCATCTGTGGCGGAGTGGGTGCAAGCCGCGCGCTGCCGCCTGGGCGGCCGACGAATTCGGAATACCCGAGGAAACATCAATGGCTCGCCCACCTGCGCTCAAGCTCGCCGAGGTCCTAGCGGAAATCCGGATGAGCCCGTCGGCCTTCTACTGCCTACGCGCTCGCGGTCAGGCACCCCGAATTATCAAGCTGCCCAACGGTGAACTGCGCTGCCGCCGCGTCGATCTGGATGCGTGGTGGGAGGCGTGTGAAAGGGATACGCCCGGATGGCGATGAGTTATAACGTCCGCTTCTGGGAGATACGCGAGCGCCCAGACCGGCGCAAGCCTTTCCAGATTCGGTGGACGGTTAACGGGCGAGAGAAGTCCGAGTCCTTCATCACGTTCGCGCTTGCTGATAGCCGACGCGCGAAGCTGATGACAGCTGCGCGCGAGGGTGAGCCGTTTGATGAGCACACCGGTCTGCCGGCATCCGAGTTGCGGGCCATCAAGCAGCGAACTACGTGGTATGACCTGGCGCACGAATACATCGAGCAAAGATGGGAGCGCACGCCAGGGAACACCCGCCGCGCCCTGGCTGATGCCTTCGCCACGGTCACGCCCGCCCTCGTGCGCCCCGGCGCAACGTTTTCCGATCCGCGGGTACTACGGCGTTCCCTGTACTCGTGGGCATTCAACAAGAAAGCCTGGCAGTGCGAGCCCACCGAGGAGTGGCTCCACGCGCTGGACTGGATGAAGCGGAACTCGCTGCCGGTCAGTGCCCTCGCGGAGGCCGACGTTCTGAGGCGGGCCCTCGACGCGATGTGCCGCAAACTGGACGGCAAGGCGGCTGCGGCCAAGACAGCCCGACGCAAGAGGGCTGCGTTCAACGAAGCTCTCAACACTGCGGTGGAGAAGGGGTACTTCGCGGAAAACCCCCTCAACGGTCTACGGTGGAAAGCGCCAGCAGTCAATGAAGAGGTGGATCCGGCCGCCGTTCCCAATCCGGCCCAGGTGCTTCGCCTGCTCGAGTCCGTTGCTCGCCAGCGGGGGCGGGGTCCTCATCTTGAGGCGTTCTTCGGCTGCATGTACTTCGCGGCTATGCGGCCAGCTGAGGTCATCCATCTTCGGATCGATCAATGCCACTTGCCGAAGACTGGATGGGGGATGCTCAACCTCTCGGGCGGGGTTGTCACGTCTGGCAAGGAGTGGACCGACAACGGAGAGGTGCACGAGGTGCACTCGCTCAAGCGTCGCGCGGCAAGCGCGACGCGACCTATTCCCATCCCGCCGCAATTCGTACGCATGCTGCGTGCCCATGTGAAACGGTTCGATGTGGCACCCGACGGTCGACTCTTCCGGAACCAGGCTGGCAACTACGTGGACGCTGCCGCCTACGGCATCACGTGGGCGCGGGCCCGGGAGCACGCCCTGACTCGTACCGAGCGGACTTCTCGCCTGGCCAAGCGACCTTACGATCTCCGGCACGCCGGGATCTCGTTCTGGCTCTACTCCGGAGTGGACCCGGCCGAATGCGCCCGCCGCGCCGGTCAGAGCATCGAGGTTCTCTTTCGCCACTACGCCAAGTTCCTCGACGGCCGTCGAGAGCAGGCGAACCGCCTCATCGAGCAGTCCGTGAACGAGTGGCAGCGCGTCAACCAAGGTGACGCACCCGAGGGCTGAACTGGAGGTTTGGTCCGTGACTGGTCCGGAAGCACTGGTCGGGAGGGGTACAGCAGTGGGAGGAAATGGGAGTTAGCACGCAAGCCGGGCTCGATCGAGAGCGGGCTGAGTGAAAGGCGCCTGACGGGTGAAAGCCCAGGTCAGGCGCCTTTTCTCGTGCGTCTAGAAGAAGCCCAGCTTCTTCGGCGAGTACGACACCAGAAGATTCTTCGTCTGCTGGTAGTGCTCCAGCATCATCTTGTGGTTCTCGCGGCCGATCCCCGACTGCTTGTACCCGCCGAAAGCGGCATGGGCGGGGTACGCGTGGTAGCAGTTCGTCCAGACCCGACCGGCCTGGATGGCGCGGCCCGCCCGGTACGCGGTGTTGATGTCGCGGGTCCACACGCCCGCACCGAGGCCGTACAGAGTGTCGTTCGCCGTGGCGATCGCGTCGTCGAAATCGGAGAAGGACGTGACCGCCACGACCGGGCCGAAGATCTCCTCCTGGAAGACCCGCATCCGGTTGTCGCCCTCGAAGATGGTCGGCTGGACGTAGTAGCCGCCCGCCAGCTCCCCGTCGTACTCGATCCGCTGACCACCCGTGAGGACCTTCGCGCCCTCCTGCTGGCCGATGTCCAGGTACGAAAGGATCTTCTGAAGCTGGTCGTTGGAGGCCTGGGCGCCGATCATCGTGTCCGTGTCCAGCGGGTGCCCCGGCACGATCTTCTCCGTGCGCGCGATGCCCGCCTCAAGGAATTCGCTGTAGTGTCCGCGCTGGATCAGCGCGCGCGAGGGGCAGGTGCAGACCTCGCCCTGATTGAGGGCGAACATGGTGAACCCCTCAAGGGCCTTGTCGCGGAAGTCGTCGTCCGCGTTCCACACGTCGTCGAAGAAGATGTTCGGCGACTTGCCGCCCAGTTCCAGCGTCACCGGCTTGATGTTCTCAGAGGCGTACTGCATGATCAGCCGCCCCGTCGTGGTCTCACCGGTGAAGGCGATCTTCGCGACGCGCGGGCTGGAGGCGAGGGGCTTGCCGGCCTCCGCGCCGAAGCCGTTGACGATGTTGATGACGCCGGGCGGCAGGAGGTCGGCCACCAGCTTCAGCCATACGTGGATGGAGGCGGGCGTCTGTTCGGCCGGTTTGAGGACCACCGCGTTGCCCGCAGCGAGCGCCGGGGCCAGCTTCCACGTCGCCATCAGGATCGGGAAGTTCCATGGGATGATCTGCGCGACGACGCCCAGCGGCTCGTGGAAGTGGTACGCGACCGTGTCGTCGTCGATCTCGCTGAGCGACCCCTCCTGGGCGCGCAGCGCACCGGCGAAGTAGCGGAAGTGGTCAATGGCCAGGGGGATGTCAGCGGCCAGGGTCTCCCGTACCGGCTTGCCGTTGTCCCAGCTCTCGGCGACCGCCAGCTCCTCCAGATGAGCCTCCATCCGGTCGGCGATCCGGTTGAGGGCCGAGGCGCGCTCGCCGGCCGCGGTCGCTCCCCACGATGGGGCCGCGGCGTGTGCCGCGTCCAGGGCCCGTTCGACGTCCTCGGCACTGCCGCGGGCGATCTCGGTGAAGGGGCGGCCGTTGACGGGACTGGGGTTCTCGAAGTACTGGCCACGGGCGGGCGGGACGTACGCGCCGCCGATCCAGTGGTCGTAGCGGGACTCGTACGTGACGATGGCGCCCTCGTTGCCCGGCGCAGCGTAACGGGTCATCTCTGTGGCCTCCCGGATCCGGTGCCGCCCGCCGTTGGACGGCCCTCGGAAGGAGGGTAGGCGGCGGCACGTTGCAACCCCGTTGCACGGGGAACACCGCTATCCCTGCTCGGTCTCCAGCGTCCGGACCCTGGCGAGCAGTGCCGGGCGCCGACCCGCGGGGACGGCCGCCGCGAGCGCCCGCCAGACCGGGAGGTCGTCCTCGCCCCAGGGGCTGTACGCCCAGTCGGCCAGCAGGCCCGGGTCACCGCGCGCGATCAGGGCGGCCCGCAGCTGCTCGTCGAGCCTGCGCCGCAGCCGGATGACGGACGGCGCCTGCGAGCCGGGCAGCAGCGGACCTGCGTAGGCGCTGAGCGCAGCCGCCACCGCGCCGGACGCCAGTCTGCGCGCCACCGTGTCGAAGTCGGCGTCGACCGGCGCCGAGAGACGGTAGGGGCGGGAGAGGAGCAGTTCGGGGCCGAGCAGTCGTCGCAGCCGGGAGAGTTCGGCCCGCAGCGTCACCGGGGTCACCGACTCGTCCTCGTACAGCTCGACGAGGAGCTCGTCGCCGCAGAGGCCCTCGGGATGGCGGGCCAGGCTCACCAGGAGCTCGCTGTGCCGCCTGCTGAGCCGGATCTTGCGGCCGCCGGCGACGAGCAGCGCTTCGTTCCGGCCCAGCGCACTGAGCCGTACGGTCTCTCCGGCGCGCGCGGGCGCGAGGAGCGCCAACTGTGACTCGGCGGCGCGTGCCACCGCCTGCACGAACGCCAGGCTGTGCGGATGCGCGAGCCGGTTCCCGCCGGTGATGTCCACGGCGCCCAGAACCCGTCCCGTGTGCGGGTCGTGGAGCGGCGCCGCCGCGCAGGTCCACTGCTGGACCGGCCGCAGAAAGTGCTCCGCGGCGAAGACCTGCACCGGCCGGTCCACGGCGATGGCCGTACCCGGCGCGTTCGTGCCGGCCACGGACTCGGCCCAGCGGGCGCCCTCCACGAAATTCATCCGGCCCGCGGCACGCCGGGTCGTCGCGTGTCCTTCGACCCACAGCAGCCTGCCGAGCCCGTCGCACACCGCGAGAAGGTGTTCGCCGTCCGTCGCGTACGCGCTCATCAGCTCGCGGATCACCGGCATGGCGGCGGCCAGGGGGTGCCCGTCCCGGTATGGTCCGAGGTCGTCCGCGCCGAGCTCGACCAGGGCGGCACCGTCCGGGCTGACCCGGGCCCGTGCCGAGCGCCGCCACGACTCGCCGACCACCGGACGCACCGGCCGCTCCAGCCGTCCGGCGGTGGTGAACACCTCGTGCGCATGCCGGAGTTGGCCGAGCCGTTCACCGGGGTCCGCATCGGCTGTGAGGGCCACCCAGGGGTCCGTCAACTCACCCTCCCGTCCAGGGGCGTCGTGCACACCCCATCGTGGCCGCAGCAGACGTCTGTGACAACTATGCTGCGGAGAGTGACCGGACGTGGTGGTGCGGGTGCGTCAGCCGGCCGAGTAGAGGTTGACGAGACGGATGTAGCGCACCCAGTCCCAGTTCGGGCCGGGATCGGTGTGGTCGGTACCGGGGACCTGCGCATGGCCGAGGATGTGCGCACGGTCCTTGGGGATGCCGTAACGGTCACAGACCGACGCGGTCAGGAGCGCCGACTTCTCGTACATGGTGTGGGTGAAGTAGGACGGCTGGTCCACCCAGCCCTCGTGCTCGATGCCGACACTGCGCGTGTTGTAGTCCCAGTTGCCCGCGTGCCAGGCGATGTTCTGCTCCCGGACGCACTGGTCGACGTAGCCGTCCGCCGAGCGCACCACGTAGTGCGCGGAGACCCGCTTCGCCGGATTCTGGAAGATTCCGATCGTGTTCGAGAACGTCTCCTGGGTGACATGGATGATCACGTACTGGATCGGATAGGCCGAAGGGCGGGTCGACGCCGTGTAGTTGGACGTGGAGGCGGGCTTCCAGTGGGCGAGCGGATAGTCCGTCTCCCCCGCCGCCGCGGAAGCCGCGGCGCGGGCCGAGGCGGGGAGCAGCGCGGCGGCCGCCGTCACGGCGGCGCCCTGAAGAATCCTTCTGCGGTGCATGAACACTCCTGTGGGGGTGGGGGTGGGGGTGGGGGTGGGGGTGGGTGTGGGGGTCAGGGACTGGACAGCAACGTCGCGGTCTCCCGCAGATGGCGGTGGAGTCCGCGATGGGTATCGCCTGCGGGCAGCCACTCCTTGCGGATCTTGGCCACACAGGTGTAGTTGGTGTCGCACACATTGGCCAACGGCGCCTCGCCGGCCTGGCCGACCAGCTGATAGGCGTCGAGTTCGGACAGACCGTAGTCACGCGCCAGCCACTGCACCAGGTCCAACTGCGAGATGCGGAAGGCGTCTTCGAGCGGACGGGCGGAACCGGTCGACATCAGATGTGTGTCGGACTCCATGCGCGGCCACGGTGTCGTGACACCCTTCAGCAGCTCGACCAGCACCACCGTGTTCATCGCACACTCCACGGCTACTCCGCAGGTCTCGCCCTCGCCCTGACGGGCGTGCCCGTCCCCGAGGCTCAGCAGCGCACCCTCGACATTGACGCCCAGATAGCAGGTGACACCCGCCCGCATCTCTGGCGTGTCCATGTTCCCGCCATGCGCGTCGGGCACCAGTGCGGACCGTACCTCCAGATTGGCCGGCGCCACCCCGACCGTGCCGTGCATCGGATCCATCGGCAGCTCCACCCGGAAGTCACTGTCCCGGGCGCTGAACAGACAGGTGCGGCGCGCCCGGTCGAGCTGCCACATCCATACCACCTCGGGCAGTGGAGCCTGCAGTGACGCGGTGCTGTGCGTGGAGGTGAGCGCGCCGAAGAGCGGCACGGTCGTGGAGGCGGCCCAGTCCCTGGCCGGTTCGATGGAGACGAAATGCACCGCCACGGTGTCGCCTGGCTCCGCGCCCACCACATGGAAGGGGCCGGTCTGCGGGTTGAGGAAGGGGAACTCGCAGACCTCGGAGACCAGATCGCTCTCCGAGCGCACCCGGCCTGCGAAGCAGTCCTCCGTATACAGGTCGAGGAACGTGCCCGGCTCGATACGGGCCACCGGCGCCGCTCCACCGAAGGTCCAGGCGTACTCGCCCTTTTTGGGGCGGACGGTGAGAATACGGGGGTCGTTCATCGCTGCACTGCTCCTGTCCTGGGCTCCCCGGCCTGCTCCGGGGCTTCGTCGAGATGGATCCGTCCGGTCTGTGCCACCCGCTCCGGATGCCTGTGCAACAGCACCACCAGCACAACGATCCCGATCAGCATCCAGACACCGACGACCGGACCCGCGTACGAGACCGGCGCACTGAGCTTCGAGACGAAGTCGAAGACCGGGATCCCGGCGGCCGTCAGCAGCGCGGGCACGAACGCCGCGATGCCCAGGACCGGGAAGAGAAGATGGAGTACGGGATTGAAGGCCTCGCGCCGGCGTCGCAGGAAGTACCCGGCGCAGGCCAGATTCACGACGATGTACACACCGATGACGACGGTGACGATCACGGTGGCCAGCAGCACGAACGCGGTCACCGGGTCGTAGGCGAAACCCAGTCCGAGCGCCACGCCGACCGCGAACACGAACTGCACGGCCACTCCGGTGACGGGGGAGCGGCGGCGCGGATGGAGGCGTGCGAACGCCTGCGGGAACACCCCGATGCGGCCGAGGGCGAACGCCGTCCGGGTCGACACGTTGGCGCACGCATTGGCGTTGGCCACCGTCGAGTTGACCACGGCGAGGAAGAGCACCACCCAGAACAGCCCGAACGAGGCACGGGCCACGCCCTCCCACGACGCCGCCCCCGCGGAGCCGAATCCGGCGAACCGGTCGGGCCCGAAGTACACGGACATCGCATAGGTGGTGAGGACGTACACCAGGCCGATGGAGAGCGCCGCGCCGAGCACCGCACGCCGCATCGTGCGCCGCGGGTTCTTCGTCTCCTCGGCGAGCGGCGCCGCGGCCTCGAAGCCGGCGAACGCCAGCACGGTGTACACCGAGCCGGCGAAGATCCCGCTGATCCCGTCGAAGCCCTCCGCGGTGTGTGAAGTACCGAACACCGAAAGGGTGTTGTCGGAGCCCGCCTGCCCGATGAGCAGCACGGCGAAGCCGACGAAGACGAGCACTTCGAAAATGCCGAGCACGGTTCCGAACCGGGCGGAGGCCCGTACCCCGAAATACCCGGCGAGCGCGATGATCACCGCGCCCAGCAGCGACCACGGCCACCACAGATCCGCCGGGTAGGACGACCACTCCTGGTGCAGGGTGCCCGCCGTCGTGAAACCGAGCTGGAGCAGCAGCAGCGCGGGGACCAGCGCCTCCACGAAGACATAGCCCCACCCGACGAGAAAGCCGATGGCCGGATGCAGGCCCTGCGCGGAGTAGGTGGCGACCGAACCGGCGGCCGGCAGATGACGGGCCAGCTCCGCGACGCACGACGCGGTGAACAGACAGGCGACCAGCGCCACCACCACGGACAGCGGAAGACTGCCACCCGCGAACGCGGCTCCGGACGGAATGGACGCGGCGATGGCGGCGGCGGGCGCCATCGCCGTGATGCTCTGGAAGAGGACCTCGCGCAGCCCGATGGCATCACGTAACAGTCCGCTGCCCGAATCCCCCGACACCTCGTGGCTCCCTCTGTCCGACAACCGGAAGGCGTTGTCCGATGTACGGCCGAGCGTCTCGCGCGCCCCACCGTACGGGCGTCGCGCGGACGGAGGAAGACGGCAGGAACCGAAAACGGGTGCGTGGGGCGGGGAGCGCGGCGGATCACGGACGCGGACAGCCCCGTCGCAGGGACCGGGCTGCGGCAGGAGTGCGGCTACTGGGGGTCAGCCACGCAGCGGGCGCGGCAGCTTCAGCAGCGTCACCGACGTCTTGATGCCGCTGTCGACCAGCCGGCCGTTCGCGTCGAACGCCTCGGCGCCGTCGGTCATCCCGAAGTCGTTGTCGTTGATGAGAGCGAGCGTGTCCCGGCCCGTCACCGCCACGCCCTCGATCTTCCCGGGGACGCCCGCGACCTTGCCCAGGTCGACGACCAGACTCTTGCGGAGCACCGGCGCGCCCGCCGCCGCGGGGTCGGTGAGCTCCTCGTACGAGGGCGACGCCGCCGGGTCGTCCCAGACGGAACCCAGGATGCCGGGGCCGTGCGGGAGCGTCACCCGGTGCAGCCGGGCCGCCTTGTCCGTGCGCTCCTCGACCAGGAGGCGATCCCGGCCGATCGCGACGACCGAGGAGATCTTCAGCTCGGAGGTGTCGTCCTCGCCCGGGTCCACGACGTCCACCGCGTCGAACCGGTAGGCGTACTCCGCCGTGACCGCGTGCTTCTTCGTCGAGAAGCGCAGCAGCCGCACATTGCGCGAGGACTCGCCCGCGTCCTGGTCGGGCAGGGACAGCGGGCTCTGCACCGCCAGCACCAGATCGCCGCCCGGCAACTGCGCGAGCCCCTCGAAACCCCGGTTGGCCTTGCGGTGCAGCAGTACGCCGGGCAGCGCCTCCACCACCGGATAGCCGGCGCCCGTCAGCCCGAGCCCCTGCGGGACGTAGCGGGTCAGCACCCGGCCCCGGGCGGAGACATGAACCAGCGAGGGGCCGTACTCGTCCACGAGCCAGAACGTGCCGTCGGCGGCACGGACGATACCTTCGGTGTCCAGGCCGTTCGGGTCGTACCCGAGCGGCGTCTTCGCGTCGTACGTGTACGGGGCCTCGTCGCGGCCCGGCTGGTTCGGCAGACCGGTGACGGCGGCGCCGGAGCGGGTGGTCAGGGGAATGGCCCGCAGCACCTGGACGTGCTTGCCGCTGACTCGCACCTTCACGATCGCCGGGTCGAAACCGGGGACCGGGAAGGTACGCCGCTTCTTCCCGCCGATCTTGATCTGGCCGTTGGGGCCGCGGTCCGTCACCGTCCAGAACTCGCCCTTGCGCCCGGCCGGGTAGATGTCGCTGCCGATACCGCCGAGCAGCACTCCGCGGTCGTCGGCCACCGTCCCCGGGAGCAGCCCGTTGCTGAACCCGGCCAGCGGAACGTCACCGAGCACGGCGCTCCCGGTGACCCGCGCGGTCCGCTCCGGACGCTCGTGCAGGTCCTGCGCGCCCGTCGCCGTTCCGGCGGCACATACCGTTCCGAGCAGGGCGATCGGCAGCCCGACGGCAAGAGAACGACGGACAACACGCGTGGACATGAGGCCTCCTGAGGCACGATCAGCTCGGATGCCCGTCAGGTTCCGCCCTCATCCTCAACGCGCGGTGACATCGAGTTGAACACCGGGGCGGAACGCGACGACGGGCGGGGGCCAGGACGTCCTGACCGCCCCCGCCCGTCGGTCGTCGAGCGGCCCTGTCCAAGGATGACCCCGGTCGCGTGGCGACCTCAGTCGTCCGACCCGCTCGAACCTCCCAGCGCAGCGGCCGGATCGTCGTCCGCCGGGCCTGCCGGAACCCAGTGCCCGTTCTCCTTGCGGTAGGGCCACCAGCGCCCGTCCCGCCCGTACCTGAGCTGCACACCGGCTTCCACGGCGGTCCAGCGATTGCCCGCGGACCGGAGCCGTGGCTGCTCGCCCTCCTCCCACGCCGCGGCGAGCCGGGCCCGGGCCCTGGCCAGCGATTCCGGATCCGGCGTCCACTCCTCGTCGAGCACGGTGAGCGCGGCCGCCCCGCCGTACTGCCAGGCACGCACCGCCGCGTCGAGTCCGGCCCGCGACCGCCCCGATCCGGCGGCCAGCCGCGTCGCGATCCAGGGCTCGGGCCGGGCGTCCGCGACCAGCCGTACGGCGTCCTGCTGCGGCGTCAACCCGGGCGGCGGCGGCTGCAGTTCATGGCCGGGGGAGAGGGCGTCCGCCAGCATCCGGTGGGCGCGTGCCGCACCGTCCCTCGCCAGCAACTCCAGGACCGCGGGATCGACTCCGGGTTCCGGTTCCGTCTCCGTGTCCAGCGACGGTGCGGGGCCCGGTTCCGCGGGCAGCGGCGGGGGAGCGGGCAGCGGGGGCAGGATGTCCCGCGCGGCGAAAGCCTCGTCCGCCCGTACACCCCGGTCCTTCGCCTTCGCGGCCGAGGCACCGGACCCGTTGGAGGAGACGGCCGGCCCGGCCGGCGTCCGCCCCTCGGCGCGGGCCGCGATGCGCTCCTGGAGCTCGTCCAGGAGCCACCGCTCGCCGCGCCCCCGCATGAGCAACAGGACGAACGGATCCTGGTCCAGCAGCCGCGCCACCTGATAACAGAGGGCAGCGGTGTGCGGGCAGTGGTCCCAGGTCTCGCAGGTGCACTCCGGGTCCAGCCCGCCGATCCCCGGGAGCAGTTCCATACCGGCCGCCGACGCGTCCTCCACCAGGTGCGGCGGCATCTCGCGGTCGAGGAGCGCCGCAATGTACTCGGCCCGGGCGGCGGCCATGTCCAGGAACCGTTCCCAGTCCGCCTCGCTCAGCTCCGGGAGGAGCACATCACTGCGGTACGTGGACGAGTCACGGTCCCGGACGACCGCGGTGATCCGGCCGGGCCGCACGGTAACCGCTCCGACCCGGCCCTCGCGGGCGAACCTGCGCCCCTTCTTGAGCTGTCCGCCGTCCAGAGCGGTGTCCTCCAGGGCCTTCAGCCATGCCCGACCCCACCAGGTCTCGGCGAAGCCGCGGCCGCCCGCGGGCGGCCGCGCGGCGAAGGTACGTTCCTGCACCGGAGCTCCCGCGGGCGGCCGCGCGGCGAAGGTACGTTCCTGCACCGGAGCCGGAACGTCACCGCCGTCGGCGGTCGCGGATGCGTACCCGTCACTGTCGTATGCGTCGTTCATCGCGTGCCCCCTCGCAGCTCCACCAGATCGGCCAGTTCCGCATCCGTCAGTTCGGTCAGCGCCGCCTCGCCGGAGCCGAGCACCGCGTCCGCCAGTCCCTGCTTGCGGGCCAGCATGGCGGCGATCCGGTCCTCGATGGTGCCCTCGGCGATCAGCCGGTGCACCTGCACCGGCTGGGTCTGCCCGATCCGGTACGCGCGGTCGGTGGCCTGCGCCTCCACCGCCGGGTTCCACCACCGGTCGAAGTGCACGACATGGCCTGCCCGGGTGAGGTTGAGTCCGGTGCCGGCCGCTTTCAGGGACAGCAGGAAGACCGGGGCGTCGCCCGCCTGGAAGCGGTTCACCATCGCCTCCCGCTCGGCGACCGGCGTACCGCCGTGCAGGAACTGCGTGCGCACCCCGCGTGCCGCCAGATGCCGTTCGAGGAGTCGGGCCATCTGCACGTACTGGGTGAAGACGAGGACACTCGCGTCCTCCGCCAGGATCGTGTCGAGCAGCTCGTCCAGCAGCTCCACCTTGCCCGAACGGTCCTCGATCCGGGGCTCCTTCTCCTTGAGGTACTGCGCGGGGTGGTTGCAGATCTGCTTCAGGGCCGTCAACAGCTTCACGACGAGGCCGCGGCGGGCAAAGCCGTCGGCGCCGGAGATCGCGGCCAGCGTCTCGCGTACCACCGCTTCGTACAGCCCCGTCTGTTCCGCTGTCAGCGACACCGTCCGGTCGGTCTCGGTCTTCGGCGGCAGCTCGGGCGCGATGCCGGGATCCGACTTGCGCCGTCGCAGCAGGAACGGCCGCACCAGCGCGGCGAGCCGCTCGGCCGCCGCCGGGTCGCCACCCTCGGCGGTCCGCGCGTAGCGGGTACGGAACGTGCCGAGCCTGCCCAGCAGACCTGGCGTCGTCCAGTCGAGGATCGCCCACAGCTCGGACAGGTTGTTCTCCACGGGCGTGCCGGTGAGCGCCACTCGTGCCTGTGCGCCGATCGTCCGCAGCTGCTTGGCCGTTGCCGAGTACGGGTTCTTGACGTGCTGCGCCTCGTCGGCCACCACCATGCCCCAGCGGACGTCGGCGAGCTTCGCCGCGTCGAGCCGCATCGTGCCGTACGTGGTGAGGACGAACTCGCCGTCCGCCAGCTCCGCGAGGTTGCGCGACCCGCCGTGGAAGCGGCGCACCGGCGTAACGGGCGCGAACTTCTCGATCTCCCGCTGCCAGTTCCCCATGAGCGAGGTCGGGCAGACCACCAGCGTCGGACCGGCGGCCGATTCGATGCTCTGGCGGTGCAGATGCAGAGCGATCAGTGTGATGGTCTTGCCGAGCCCCATGTCGTCGGCGAGACAGCCGCCGAGGCCGAGCGACGTCATGGTGTGCAGCCAGTTCAGACCGCGCAGCTGGTAGTCGCGCAGTGTGGCGGCAAGGGCCGCGGGCTGACCGACCGTCCGCCGGCCGTCCTGTTGCCCGCCGGACTCCGGGTCGGCCACCCGGCGGCGCAGCTGCTCCAGCCAGCCGGTGGCCCGGACCTCGACCCGGCGGCCGTCGACCTCGGTGGAACCGGTCAGCACGGCTCCGAGCGCATCGATCGGAGTGACCTTGCGGTCCTGGGTCTCGCGGGCGCGCTGTGCCTCTTCGGGATCGATCAGCACCCACTGATCGCGCAGCCGCACCACCGGCCTGTTGGCCTCGGCGAGACGGTCGAGCTCGGCGCGGCTGAGCTGCTGGTCGCCCAGGGCGAAGCACCAGTTGAACGTCAGCAGCGCGTCGGCGGACAGCAGCGGCGGGGTGTCCGAGCCGGTCCGGGCGAATCCCTCGTGCTCCTGGTCCGCTCCGTCGTCCTGAGGGCCGATGACCGCGCGTGCGGTGAGCTTGCGCGCCAGTTCCCTGGGCCAGTGCACCTGCACCCCGGTCGCGGCGAGTGCCCGCCCGGCGGGGCCGAGGAGTTCGGCGAGCTCTTCGTCGGCGGGGTCGACGGAGTCGGGCACCGCGGCCGACAACAGCGGAGCCAGCGGAGGCCAGGCACGGGCGGCCCGGCGCAGCGCCAACAAGGCGTGCATCCGGACCCGCGGGCCGAAGGCGGCCGCGGCCGGCGCGGAGCCGGCCCAGACCTCGGCGGCATCGGCGACCAGCGCCGGATCGCTGACGCTGTGGATCTGCAGGACGGCGCGGAAGGACGGTCCGGCGGTCCGCTCCTGGTCCGCGTCCTGGTCCGGCGCCGCCAGCCCCGACGCCTCGACCCGCAGCGAGAGCCGGACGCCCGCGTCGTGTCCGGCTGCGACATCGGTGGCCCAGGCCCGTTGACCGGGAAGATGCTGCGGCGCGTCGACGGCGAACGCCGGGCCGCCGGTGGCGAAGGCCGCCGCGGGGGTGCGCGGCAGCCCGTCCGCCACCGCGTTGAGGAACGCGCGCAGCAGCCGCTCGGGTTCGGGCAGCAGCACCGGCTGCGCGGTCCCGTCCAGCGGTACCGCATGGGCCAGAGGCGGCATCGAGGCGGCGAGCGTCCGGATCCGCGACTGATCGTCGGCAGTCAGCGGACCGGCCCGCCAGGCGTCGTGATCGGTGACCGTCAGCCCGGGCAACAGCAAACCCCGGGCTGCGAGTTGCAGAGCGAGCAGAGCGGCGGCGCCCCAGAAAGCGGCTGCGCCGGAAGCATGCTCCGAGGTCCGTGCGCGCGTGAGCACGGGCAGCGCGTCGCGGACCGGGAGCAGCAGCGCCGGTACGACGTACACCCGCGCGTCGGCGCCGACGACGGTCAACTCCTCGACGGAACCGGGAGTATCGGGGGGACTGCTACTGTCCGGATACCAGAAAGCCATACGGCCGGTACGGAAGGGATCCGCGGGCAGGAAGACCACGGAGCAGCCGGAGAGTGCGGAGATCTCCGAGAGCGTTGTCGCAGGAAGCCTGTGCACAGCGATGCCGAATTCCTCAAATTTGACTAGTTGGGGTTCGAAGCGCCGAGGGTACTCCACCACCGCGTGCCCCCGTGAGCGGAATCGCCGTGATCCAGCCCACTTTCAGATGACTCGGCAGCCCTGCCCGACCGCCTGCCGCGCTTCAGGGTGTAGCCAGCACCCCCATCGGGGGAGGGGGCTTGCCCCCGGAAGTCCGGGGGGATGGCGCCATGGCTGACGCACCCCTCGTAACCGTACGTTTCTACAGGTCAGCGCAGCTTTCCAGAGACCGGAGACCTCATGCCCCAGGCCGTAGCCACCGTCGTGGAAGGCACCCGTGACGACACGGGAAGTGCTGTACGTGATGTAAATGCCGGCCGTACCGGAACCGCCCCGAGCCAGGGGAGCGATTTCGCTCCCCTCCTGCGGGCGGTAAAGGGACAGGGGCTCCTGGAGCGGCGCACCGGGTGGTACGCGGCGGGCATCATCACCAACCTGGTCGCACTGGGTGCCGTGCTCACCGGCATGTTCCTCCTCGGCAACACGTGGTGGACCCTGCTGCTCGCACTGCCATTGGCGATCTTCTGGTCCCGCACCGCGTTCGTCGGACACGACGCCGGACACGCGCAGATATCCGGCGACCGCAAGGCGAGCCGGGCCATCGGTCTCGTGCACGCGAATCTGCTGCTCGGCATGAACGAGGCATGGTGGAACGACAAGCACGTACGCCACCACGCCAACCCCAACCACATCGACAAGGACCCGGACGTCGGCGTCGGCGCCCTGGTCTGGACCCAGAAGCAGGCGGCCCAGCGAGAAGGCTTCGCCCGCTGGCTCACCCGTAACCAGGCGCGGCTGTTCTTCCCGATGCTGCTCCTCGAAGGCATCGCGCTCAAGATCTCCGGCTTCCAGTACCTGCGACAGCAGCCCGCCCGCGAACGGGTCCTCTCGGCACTGCTCCTGGTCGCCCATCTCGGTCTGTACGCGGCACTGCTGCTCACCGTCCTGTCCCCGGGGAAGGCCGTCGTCTTCGCGCTCGTGCACCACGCGTTGTTCGGGCTCCACCTGGGCATGGCGTTCGCGCCGAACCACAAGGGCATGGAGATGCCCGACCCCGACGGCGACCGCTGGGGTCACCTCCAGCGTCAGGTCCTCACCTCGCGCAACGTACGCGGCGGCATCCTCACGGACTGGTTCCTCGGCGGGCTCAACTACCAGATCGAGCACCACCTCTTCCCGAGCATGCCCCGCCCGCATCTGCGCCTGGCACAGCCCATGGTGCGCGCCCACTGCGAGGCGATCGGCATGCCGTACACGGAGACCGGACTGATCGAGTCCTACCGGCAGGCACTCCAGCACATGCACGAGGTCGGCGAACCCCTGAGGTGAGGACGCCGCGGCCGGCAGGAACCGATGGGGGCGCACAGGCGTTCTCACAGCAGGAGCGGCTTCCGGGCCGCGAAGGAGGCGTGGACGATGTCGAACAGTGCGAAGATTGCCATCGGGGGAGTCGTCGCGGCGGTCATCCTGATGCCGTTCATCGGATTCTGGCTGTCGCTGCTGGTCCTGATCGGAGTTCCGGCGGTCGCCTATCTGCTGCTGGACCCGAGTCAGCGACGCAGGCTCCGCAGGATCACCCGCAAGGAAATAGGCCGCTGAACAACCAGCCGAAGACAAGCCGCTGACAACAGCCCGACAACAAGGGGGAGTCCGCTGTGGGCGGGACCGTGACCGCGGTGAGCAGGAACGAGGCATATTCGTTCACCAAGCCGAACCGGAAGAGCATCACCCTGCTGGCCGGGCTCGGCGTGGAGGGAGACGTGCACGCGGGAGTCACGGTCAAGCACCGGTCCCGGGTCGCGCAGGATCCCACCCACCCGAATCTGCGCCAGGTCCATCTCATCCACGCGGAGCTGTTCGGTGAATTGCGGGCAGCGGGTTTCGAGGTCGCTCCCGGCGATCTCGGGGAGAACGTCACGACCAACGGGGTCGATCTCCTCGCCCTCCCCGTCGGCACTCTGCTGCACCTCGGCGACGAGGCAGTCGTCGAGGTCACCGGCCTGCGCAATCCGTGCCTGCAGATCGACAACTTCCGCGACGGGCTCCTCAAGCAGGTCGTCGGCCGGGACGCTGCGGGCCGCATCGTGCGCAAGGCCGGGATCATGGGCGTCGTCACGGCCGGTGGTGTGGTCCGGCCCGGGGACCCGATCGAGGCCGAGCTGCCCGTCGGGCCGCATCGGGCGCTGGAGCGCGTGTAGCCGGAGAGCGCGCGACGCGCGGCGGTGGGGCCGGGGCGCACAAGCTGGAGGGCGGCTGTCGGCGGTCGGCTGCCGCTTCACGCCGAGCGCCGGGGGCTCGCTCAGGCCGGCCGTACCGCGATGGCGTCCAGGGCCTTCAACAGGCCGGGCAGTTCCGTGCCGCGCCCGACCGGAAGCACCTCGCCCGGTTCCTCGTCCAGCAGGATGAACGCGATGTCGTCGGTCCTGGCGACCAGCGACCAGCCGGGGCCGTCGGCGCGCAGCATCCGGGCGTCGTCCGTGGCGAAGGAGGACCGGACGCGGCCCGGGGGCGGCGGGGTGTCCACATAGGCATGGGCCTCCGCGAGGGCCCGGCGTACACCGGGATGCGCCCTGGAAGGCGTGTCCTCTGCAGGGTTCTGGGCGGTGGAGCCGGGCCCGTCGCGCCGGGGTCGGTTCTCGACCCCGGCCTCGATCTCGGGCCCGGCTCCGGCTTCGTCTACGGCGTTGCTCTCGCCGACAACTCCGTCCTCGGACTCCACCTCGGCCCCGGTCCCGCCCGCGGCTTCACTCCCGGCGTCGGCGTCGGTCCCGAGCTCGCCGTCGCTTTCATTTCCGGTGTCGGTGTCGGTATCACCCCTCTCGGCAAGCGCGGCGGACGTGCCGGTGCGGTCGTCGGCCCGGCCCCCGGCCGTGTCCGTGCCGCCGCCCGGAGCGGCGAAGGCCGTCTCGTCGTCGAGCTGCTCGCGCCAGGCCGCCCACTGGTGCGCTATCTCGTCCGCGCCCATGCGCCGCTGGGCCGGACCCCAGGACTCCGTGTCGGGAGGTGCCAGCGGCGCCGGATCGGCGCCGCCGGCATCCGGGTCCGGCAACGGATCGTGCGGGGCGGCCACCCCCGGAGCGGCGACCCTCACCGCGAGCGGCCAGCCGGGCAGAGCGCAGACCACCGAACGGTCGTCTGGGGAGAGGTCGTACTCCATTCCGCAGTCCCAGGCCGCGATGGCGACCGCGACCAGCGACACGTCCTCGACGACGACGGTCCACCGCGCACCACCGCCGTCCTGGCCGAGGACCAGTCCGTACCCTTCGGCGTACGGTTCGAGGGCGAGCGCCGCACACGCGGCGGGGTAGTCGTCACCGAGCACGCTCGGGAACTGTGCCGGTGTCAGCAGCACCGCGGTCAGCACATACAGTGCGTCGTCGTCCGCGACTGCGTCGTTCGTGCCGGTCACGGCACCCTCCTCGCCCGTCATGGTGTCCGTCGGCGCACCTTAGCCAGTCGGTAACCCACTCGTCGAGGCCCTGACAAGGGACGACGTGGGGGCCCGCGGCCCGGCGGACGGCGCTCCTCAGTCGGTGGGCAGGCCGAGCAGCGTACGGGCCACTGTCTGGGGTGACTCGTCGCGCTCGCGGGCCAGCGCGATGACGGCCCGGCAGGCCAGCTCGCTGATACCGAAGGAGAGCGCCTCGGGCGACACCCAGCCGCTCGCCTCGTCGATCCGCGCCTGATCCTCCTCCACGGATGCCGAGACATACGTGGCGGCCGCCTCGAACAGGTTGTGCTGCTTGCGCCGGTTCTGATCGAGAGGGGCTGTGGGCCGCTCGCCCTTTCGGTCCGGGGACACAACCTTCCGGAGACTGCCGAATATGCCGATCATGGAGACCGTCCTCCCGAGGACCTGTGAATGCATGACGTGCTCGAACAACGTCTGGTCGAACATCACCTGCTCGTCCAGCACTTGCTCGTACAACCTATGGTGTTCCCCGCCGACGTAGAGTTGGACCTCCGACCGGGGCAAGGGGGCAGCGCGATGAAGCGGTACGACCGGCTGAGGGAAATTCACCGCCTCGATCCGGAGCGGGACTTCCTCCGGATCTATCGGATCACGGCAACCTACGAATTCCCCTGGGACATCACCCGCGCTCTCGAACTGGCGCTGTACCGCACCTATGCCGTCCCGAGCATCGGACGACTCCTTGCCGAAACCGCCGAACTGACGGATCGTTCGCAGAAACGCTACGACGACACCGCACTCCTCCTCGACACGGTCGTCGAGCACGGCTTCGACAGTGCCCCGGGGCGCACGGCCATCCGCCGGATCAATCAGATGCACCGCAGTTACGACATCAGCAACGACGACATGCGTTATGTGCTGTGCACCTTCGTCGTCACCCCGAAGCGGTGGCTCGACAGCTACGGCTGGCGCCGGCTGTCCGACCACGAACTGCGGGCGTGCGCCGTCTACTACCGGACCCTGGGCGCCCATATGGGCATCAAGGACCTGCCGGAGACGTATGAGGATTTCGAGCGCACCCTCGACAGTTACGAGGCCGAGCATTTCGGCTGGGACGAAGGGGGACGCCGCGTCTCCGACGCCACGCTGGACCTGATGAGCTCCTGGTATCCGCGCCCCTTCGCGCCCGTCGCGCGGAAAGTGGCCCTCGCGCTTCTCGACGATTCCCTGCTGCGGGCGTTCCGGTACGAACGCCCGGGCTCCGCGACCCGTAACGTCACCCACGGTGCTCTGCGGCTGAGGGCACGGGCCGTACGACTGCTGCCGCCGCGTGCCACCCCGCACTACGCCCGGCAGAACCCGGAGATCAAGGGCTACTCGCACGGCTACGAGGTGGCCGGGCTCGGTACGTTCCCCAGCCCGGGCATCCGCGGCTGTCCTGTTGCGCGCCACGGGCGCCCCGACACCTCGGCCGAAGGAGGAGTCGAGCGAGGCGTCGAGTGACCAGTCGACCCGGTAGCCGATCGGTCAGGAAGTGAGCAGGACGGCAGAGCGGTCGACCTTCAGTGCGTCCGTACGGAGAGGGCGAGGAATCGGTCGTCCTCATCGGTGTACGTATCGAGCCGCCAGCCCGAACGCGCCAGCAGTGGACGGAGGTTGTGCTCGGCGCGCAGATCGTCGACCGTGATCCGACGGCCGTGGCGCGCTGCCAGAGCGGCCCGCCCGATGGGGTGGAAGAGGGCCAGTAGTCCTCCCGGCCGGACCACCCGCGCCAATTCCGCCAGGTCCGGTCCGGGGTGGGACAGATGGGAGATCAGCCCGGCCCCGAACACCGCGTCGAGCGACCGCGACCGCAGGGGAAGGCGGGCGACATCTGCGAGGAGCAGAGCTCCGCTCCGGTCCCGCCCCGCCCGTACCGCCGCCTCCAGCATCGCCGCCGTGAGGTCCACGCCCAGGACCGTGCCCCGCGGTCCCACAGCCGCGCGCAGAGCGGGCAGTGCCCGGCCCGTACCGCAGCCGGCGTCGAGCACCGCGTCACCGGGGCCCAGCCCGACTGTACCGACGGCGGAGGCGTAGGCAGGCCCGTCGTCGGGAAACCGGGTGTCCCAGTCCGCCGCGCGCGCCGTGAAGAACTCTTGGACGTGTGTGTGGTCATCGGCCATACGGACATGATCGCGCAGTTGCCGATGGGGCGGAACAGAGCGAAACATCGGGAAACGGGGTGCATGTTCGAGCACCCTGTGATCGTTCGGGAACATCTCTCTGTCATATTTCAGCAGCTTTCGAAATGCGCCCCGGGCGCGCGCCGCCATCGCGACTAGCGTCCCCGATCCATGGGACACCTGGACCACGCCACCTTCGGCTGGCTGACACCTGCGCTGTCGTACGCGATGGCATGCATCGGCGCCGCACTCGGACTGAGCTGCACCGTGCGGGCACTCGACACCACCGGCCGTTCGCGCCGCAACTGGCTGATCACGGCCGCATCCGCCATCGGCTCGGGCATCTGGACGATGCACTTCGTCGCGATGCTCGGTTTCGGCGTGACCGGCACCGACATCCGCTACAACGTGGCGCTGACCTTCCTCAGCCTGCTCGGCGCCATGGTGGTGGTCGGCGGCGGAGTCTTCGCCGTCGGCTACAGCCGCGACCGGACCAGGGCACTGCTGCTCGGCGGGTTCGCCACCGGACTCGGCGTCGCCAGCATGCACTACCTGGGAATGGGGGCGCTCCGCCTGCACGGCACGATCCACTACGACCCGCTGCGCGTCGCGCTCTCCGTCGCCATCGCTGTCGTGGCCGCGACGGCGGCGCTCTGGGCGGCGCTCAACATCAAGTCCACCCGGGCCGTCGCACTGGCCTCGCTCGTCATGGGCGCGGCGGTCAGCAGCATGCACTACACCGGAATGCTGGCGGTCTCCGTGCAGGTCACCCCCTCGGGCAGGGACCTTGCCGGGGCCACGACCATGCAGTTCATCTTCCCCCTGGCCGTCGGTCTCGGCTCGTACCTCTTCCTGACCTCGGCGTTCGTCGCGCTCTCCCCGACGGCCCGGGAACGCGCCGCCTACGTCTACGCCGAACGCACCGCAGGACCGGCAGAAGCGGACTCCACCGAGACCGCACCACACGGATTCACCGGGCGGGGTCCCGTCTTCCGGCCACGACGCGATGGTCCGAGCGACCGCGACACATCGCCCGCCACTACGCCCTGACACCACCACGCGCCGGCGCCTGTGCACCCGGCCGACCGGCACCGGCCCCCGGCGCCTGCGACACACCCAGCTCCACACCCGGAACGAGGAGGCCATGCGCCCACCCCGCACGACCCCGGAAACCGGTGCGACGGTCACCGCCCGGCCCACCGCCCCGCCGACGCGTGGACGCCGCGCACACGCGGGGCCGCCTGCCGACGAGAGTGCCGAGCACGACGCACAGCTGCTGCTGACACACGACCCATCCGCGCCGCGCGGGCGGTGGACGCTGCGTCCCAGGACCGTGCGTGCCAAGATCATCTCGCTGCTGATGGTGCCGGTCGTCTCGCTTCTCGTCCTGTGGGGTTTCGCCACGGTCACCACCGCCCAGGAGGTGGCGCGCCTACGCCAGTTGCAGCGGGTCGACGGCGAGGTCCGGGCCCCGATATCCACCGCCGTCGCGGCACTCCAGAGCGAGCGCCGGGCGGCCGTGCTGCAGACCGCTGCTCCCAGCAGCGCCCAGGCCGCCGCACTGGAGCGGCAGGCCAGGCGCACCGACACCGCGCTGGCCGCACTGCGCCTGGACAGCGACCACACCATCGCCGACACCGGCAACCTCCCGCCCGCAGTCGCCGACCGACTCGACCGGTTCCTCGCCCTCACCCACCGACTGCGCACCGAAAAGAGCGGGGCGGGCGATGAGCGCACCGTGTACGAGCAGTACACCGCGGCCGTCTCCGCGGCCTTCGGCGTCTCCGGCACCCTCACCGGAATCCAGGACGACGCACTCGGCTCCGACGCCCGCGTCCTGCTCGAACTCGCCCGCGCCGACGAGATGCTGGCCCGCGAGGACACCCTGCTCGCCACGGCCGCCCGCACCGGAACGTTCAAGGGCGGCCAAGTGCGCCTGTTCACCGGAGCGGTGGCTACCCGGAGGGCCCTCGCCGAGACCGCGGGCGCGGATCTCCCCGCCACCGAGGGGGCCAGCTGGCAGAGGTTCACCACCGGGGACGCGTACCGGCAGCTCCAGGCCGCCGAGGACAAGGTGCTTGCCGCACCCGCCGGACGCCAGGCGGCGCAGGCGGTGCCCGTGACCGACTGGGAACGAGCGGCGGCCCGTGTACGGAGTGAGCTGCGCACCATCGACACCACCGCCGGACAACGCGCCGCCGACCGGGCGAACCCGCTGGCCCGCGGACTGCTCAGCCCGTCCGGAGCCGCAGTTCTCTTCGGCTGCGCCGCCGTCGCCGCGTCCCTGGTGATCTCCGTACGCATCGGCCGCGCGCTCGTCGTCGAACTCGTCAGCCTCCGCAACAGCGCCCTGGAGATCGCCCGACGCAAACTGCCCCGCGCCATGCGACGGCTACGGGCGGGCGAGGAACTCGACATCGCGGCCGAGGCCCCGCAGGGCCCGGCCAGCCACGACGAGATCGGCCAGGTCGGCGAGGCACTCGGCACTGTGCACCGGGCAGCCCTCAGCGCCGCCGTTGAACGGGCCGAACTCGCCGACGGCATCTCCGGAGTCTTCGTCAACCTCGCCCGCCGCAGCCAGGTACTGGTCCACCGTCAGCTCAACCTCCTCGACAGCATGGAGCGCCGGGCCGACGACCCGGACGAGCTGAGCGACCTCTTCCGGCTCGACCACCTCACCACCCGGATGCGACGGCACGCCGAGAGCCTCATCATCCTGTCCGGTGCGGCGCCGGGACGGGCCTGGCGGATGCCCGTACCGCTGACGAACGTCGTACGCGCCGCCGTCTCCGAGATCGAGGACTATGCCAGGGTGGAGGTACGGCACCTGCCCGACGCCGCGGTGAAGGGCACCGCCGTCGCCGACCTCACCCACCTGCTCGCCGAACTCATCGAGAACGCCGCACAGTTCTCACCGCCTCACACCAAGGTGCGCGTCAGCGGCGAGCCCGTGGGCAACGGCTACGCCCTGGAGATCGAGGACCGCGGCCTGGGCATGGGCAACGAACTCCTCGGCGAGGCGAACCGGCGTATCGAGCAGGCGGAGGCGCTCGACCTCTTCGACAGCGACCGGCTCGGCCTCTTCGTCGTCAGCCGGCTCGCCGTACGGCACCACATCAAGGTCCGGCTGCGCACCTCCGCGTACGGCGGAACGACCGCCGTGGTTCTGCTCCCCACGTCACTGCTGCAGAGCGCACTCCCGGCGGCCGAGGAGCCGGCCGCGCCGCAGAACGCCCCGGTCGAGCGCCGGGACGACGGGGACCGCCCGCCCTTCGGACCCGGACCCGGATCCGGTCCTCGCGCGGTGCGCCCGCGGACCACCGCCTTTCCCGCGCCGGTACCCGTACCCGCCATCGAATCCCGTACGGAGCCGGCTGCCGCGGTCACCTCGCTGCGCGGGCGTCCGGGCAGCGAGGACGAGCACGGGACCGGGGCCCGGACGGAAGCGCAGTCCGACGACGGCTCACTGCCGCGCCGGGTGCGCCAGACCAACCTCGTCCCGCAACTCCGCGAGGAGCCTCGCCCCGACGAACCGCCACGCGGCGCCCCGAACGACAACGGCGGCCCCCCGGAGCGCACCCCCGAGCAGGCCCGGGACCGCATGACCGCCTACCGCAACGGCTGGGTGCGTGGCGGCGGCACCATCCCCGGCACTTCCGAGCCCCGCCCGGGCTCCACTACCCCCGGCACCACCGGCCCCCGTCCACGCAGCGAAGGAGACCACGCATGATTGCGAACGAGAGGACCGGGGGACGCGACACCTCGGGTGAACTCGACTGGCTGCTGGACGATCTGGTGGCACGGGTCGGCGAGGTGCGCCACGCCGTCGTGCTCTCCGGCGACGGCCTCGCGGTGGGCGCCTCCAGCGCCCTCAGCCGCGAGGACGCCGAGCATCTCGCCGCCGTGGCCTCCGGATTTCACAGCCTGGCCAAGGGCGCGGGGCGCCATTTCCGCGTCGGGAACGTACGCCAGACCATGGTCGAGATGGATGAGGGCTTCCTGTTCGTCGTCGCGGCGGGCGACGGATCCTGTCTCGCGGTACTCAGCACGGCCTTCGCCGACATCGGACTGGTCGCCTACGAGATGGCCCGGCTCGTCAAACGCGTCGGAGAGCATCTGCGCACCCCGCCGCGGTTCGCCGCGCCTTCGCCGACCGTCGGCTGAGCGGGCGGAGACGGCCGTGTCCATGACCGACGGGGTTCCTGGAGGCACCCCGCTGACCCGGGGCCCGCACGCGCGCACCGGCAGCCAGTGGTACGACGCCGAAGCCGGCCCGCTGGTCCGCCCGTACGCAGTGACGGGCGGCCGGACCGAACCGGGCCCCGCCGGCGTGCGGTTCGATCTGATCGCACTCGTCACCCTCGACGACAACGCGCCGGACGGCTCCGAGGAATCCCTGCTCGGCCCGGAACACCGGGCCATGCTCACGCTCTGCCGGTCGGAAACCCAGTCCGTCGCGGAACTCTCCGCCGACGCCGACCTTCCGGTCGGAGTCGTACGCGTACTCCTCGGCGATCTGCTCGAAGCCGGCTATGTGCGGGTCAGCCGCCCCGCACCGCCCGCGCAGCTGCCGGACGAACACCTCCTCCGCGAGGTGATCAACGGCCTGCGGGCCCTGTAGGGGCACGACTGTGATGCGACCGGTCCCTCGGCACACGGAGCACACGGTCCGCTCTCCTCACCCCGGCAGCGGGAGGGAGAGCGGGACCGCGCTCAACGTCCGTACGGTTCCTCCGGGTCAGACATTGACGCCGTAGTCGGACGCGATACCGGCCAGGCCCGAGGCGTAACCCTGGCCGACCGCACGGAACTTCCACTCCGCGCCGTGCCGGTACAGCTCGCCGAAGACCATGGCGGTCTCGGTCGAGGCGTCCTCGCTGAGGTCGTAGCGGGCCAGCTCGACGCCGTTCGCCCGGTTCACCACGCGGATGAACGCGTTGCGGACCTGGCCGAAGCTCTGCCCACGGCTCTGCGCGTCATGGATGGAGACCGGAAAAACTATCTTGGCGACATCCGCCGGGACAGCCGCCAGATCGACGTTGATGGACTCGTCGTCGCCCTCGCCCTCACCGGTCAGGTTGTCACCGGTGTGCTGGACCGAACCGTCCGGGCTCGTCAGGTTGTTGTAGAAGACGAAGTGCAGGTCGGAGAGGACCTTGCCGGCGTCCGAGCACAGCAGCGCACTCGCGTCCAGGTCGTGATCCGCGCCCGTCGTCGTCCGTACGTCCCAGCCCAGGCCGACCGTCACTGCGGTCAGGCCGGGCGCTTCCTTCGACAAGGAGACGTTGCCACCCTTGGCCAGGGTCACACCCATGAACTTCCTCCATTGATCCAGTGGTCCAGCGATTCGATGATGCGGTGATCAGCGCTTCTTCGGCCGTCACCCCGGTCAACGACGGGGTCGCGCCCGTGGTTCCCTTGCTTGCGCAATCCCTGAAGTAACAAACTGCGAAGGGTGTTCTGCGTCGGCGAGCCGGGGTCTCATGTGTACGAGTCGGTCCCGGGACTCGCATCGGTCTCCTTCATGGCCTTCGTCTCACTCTTCAGGTTCCGCGTGGATCTACCCAGGGCGCGGGCCGTGTCCGGCAGCCTTTTCGAGTCGAACGGCACGATCACCATGATCGCCACGATCAACAGGTGCCAGGGTTCGAGGCCGTTGCGCAACATGTGCGTCCCGCCCTCCTTTTCGGGGTTTTGGCCGGTTTTCTCGCGCCGCGTCCACGGGTCGTGCTTCAGACCGGCTGAGGGCAGCTCCGACGGCCCACTCGCACAACTATGATTGTGGCATTGCGCAACTGTGCAATCGTGGGTGGCGGGGTGCGCCTTCCCCTCCCGGCGGGGCGCCGGCGGGGATCGGTGCTGACGTTGGAGACATGTCCGTGCAGTCTGCTCGGATTCGCCGGACCGGGGACGTGCGCATCGCACGTCCCGACCGCACTGGCGACGGTGGCGAGCTCGGGATCGTCGACCAGGAACGCGGCGAACGTGGCGGGATGATGCAGCCGCTCGGTGAACCACTGCGCCGAGGCCGCTCCGAACCGCCCGTCCCCATCTCCATGTCGGCCAGCATCAGCCCCCTCAACCGCACCAGCGCGGGCACGTCGTCGAGCGTGGCGCGGCGAGCACGCACCATGTGCCCGCCGTCGATGCCCGGACCGGAGCCGGAGGCCGGGTGGTCGACGCGTGAGGGGTCATGAGTACCTCCACTTCCGTTCGTAGCGGGCACGGGCGGCCCACAGCCCGTATGCGTACAGGGCCAGGACCGTTGCGAGCAACAGGTAATAGAGCGGCGGCAGTGCGCTCATGCCGAGCAACGGGCCGAGCGGGGTGAGCGGCAGCAGCAGTCCGACCACGGCAAGACCCGACGCGGCCGCGCGCAGCGGACCACCACTGCGATCCTCGGCGGTGCGACGGCCGGTACGCAGCAGCAGCATCACCAGAGCCTGGGTGAGCAGGTTCTCGGTGAACCATCCGGAGTGGAAGGCCTCCTGCCCGCCCGATGTCGCCGAGCCGTGCAACGCGAAGGCCAGCACGGCGAACGTCGCCAGGTCGGCGGTGGCGTTCAGCAGACCGAAACCTGTGATGAAGCGGAGGAAGTCGCGCGGACGCAGCACCGTGGGCCGCCGCAGTACCGAGGGTGCGGGCCGGTCGAACGCGAAGGCGAGCTGTGCCACGTCGAAGCACAGGTTCTGCACCAGGACCTGTGCCGGAAGCATCGGCAGGAACGGCAGCATCAGCCCTGCGGCGAGCATCGCGATGACGTTGCCGAGGTTCGAGGAGAGCGTGATGCGCAGATAGGTGGCGATGTTCCCGCTGCAGCGCCGGCCCGCCGTGATCGCGTGGTCGATGGCCACGAGATCCTTTTCGGCGAGCACCACATCGGCGGTCTCCCGCGCCACATCGACCGCGTTGCGCGGGCAGATGCCGACATCGGCCGCGTGCATCGCGGGCAGATCGTTGACGCCGTCGCCGAGGAATCCGGTGGTGTGCCCGAAGCCGCGCAGCGCGGAGACGATCCGGGCCTTGTGCTCGGGCGTGCAGCGGGCGAAGACCGTGGCCCGGTCGGCGGCCTGCGCGAGCTGGCCGTCCGACAGCGCATCGACCCGTTCCGCGGAGACGACCTCGCCCGGGTCGAGGCCCAGATCCCGGCAGGCGCGGGCGACGGTCCCCGGATCGTCGCCGCTGAGGACCTTCACGGCGATGCCCCGGTGCCCCAGCACGTCCAGCGCTTCTGCGGCGCTCGGGGTGAGTGCGTCCCGCAGAGTGACGAAGCCGAGGAAGGCCAGCCCCTGTTCGTCGGCCGTCGTGTACGGACCGAGCCGGGCGGGCCGCTCGGTACGAGCCACCGCGAGCAGCCGCAGACCCTTCCCGGCCTCACGCGCGGCCAGGGCCTTCAGCCGGTCCCGTGCGGCATCGTCCAGGGCGCACCGGTCGAGCACCGCTTCCACCGCCCCCTTCGTCACGAGGGTGTGCGTACCGAGCCTGCCGGGACTGCGGACGACCGCGGTGGCGAGGCGCCGCACCGGATCGAAGGGCAGCGCGGCCACGCCGTCGTACGCGGACAGTGCCTCCTCCTGGTCCTCGGCCGCGTCCAGAACCGCCTCGTCGAGTGCGTCGGGGGCGGGCAGATCAGCGAGCTGCAGCGTCCACAGGGCGTTGACCCCGGCCCAGTGCAGCACCTCGGGATCGGACCGGTCCGCTCCGTTCAGTGACCGTTCGACGACCGGCCGGTCCTGGGTGAGGGTTCCGGTCTTGTCCAGACACAGCACATCGATCGCCCCGAGATCGTGCAGTGCGGGCAGCCGCTTGACGATCACCCCACGGTTCCGGGCGAGCAGCGAGGCGCCCCTGGCCAGCGCCGTCGTGACGATCACCGGCAGCATCTCCGGAGTCAGACCGACGGCCACCGCGACGGCGAACGGCAGTGTCTCCAGACCGCGGCCACGCAGTGCCGCGTTGGCCATCAGCACCAGCGGCGGGGTGAGCAGCATGAACCGGATCAGCGTCCAGGAGATCCCCTGCACCGAACGGTCGAAGGCGCTCGTGCCGCGGCGGCGAGCGGAACCGTCGTACGCGGCGGCGAACCGGGTGTCGGCACCCGTGGCCGTCACCACCGCCGTACCGCTGCCGGCGGCCACGCTGCTGCCCTGGAAACACAGCTCGGGTCGCCCGAACAGCCCGGACCCGTGGGCGGGCCCGGCGCCGGCCGTGAGGTATCGGTCCGGCGTATCGACGGGTTGTTTGGAGACCGGCGCCGACTCACCGGTGAGGGCCGACTGATGCACGGTCAGGCCGCTCGCGCGCAGCAGCCGCACATCGGCGGGTACGAGATCCCCCGGGCCGAGCCTGATCACGTCGCCCGGCACCAGCTCCCCGACCGGCAGCTCACGTGTCTGTGGCGCGTCATCCGGGCCGGTCCGGCGCAGCACAGTCGCGGTGGTCGCCACCAGCTCCCGCAGGGCAGCCGTCGAACGGTCGGCCCGATGCTCCTCCGCGGAACGCAGCAGACAGCTGACGACCACGAGCACCAGCGTCACCGACGCGGTGCCCCACGAGGCCACCGCTGCCGAGACCAGGCCCAGACAGAGGAGCACCGAGGTGAACGGATCCCGCAGGCTGCCAAGGAAACGGCGGGGCCAGGAGACCGGACGCCAGGACGGCAGGATGTTCTCGCCGAACCGCGCCAGCCGTTCCTCCGCCTGCCCCTCCAGCAGCCCCCGTGGCCCGCTGTCCAGCGAACGGAGCACCTGCAAGGAGGTCGGTGCGGCGCTCGGCGACGTGGGTGGCGCGACATCGGCGGAGGCGCTCCGGGCGGCCGCCGCGCCCGCTATCGGCACGACGACGGCGGACGAGCGATCGGACTCGGTGCTGCCGGGACCTGCGGCGGCACTGCTCTCAGGCACCGAGCCCACGGAGGCGTGCGGGCTGCTCGGGCGTGTGTCCGCCGCGTTCGGCGAGCTGGCCGACCATCAGCCGTACCACCGTCACCACATCGGGGTCGTCGACCAGGTACACCTGCCGGCGGCCCTCGCGCCGTGACCGTACGAGGCCGGCCAGTTTCAGCTTTGTCAGATGCTGGCTCACCGAGGGAAGGGTGCCGCCCACCCGGTCCGCGAGGCTGGTGACATCGCTCTCGCCCTGGGACAGGGCCCACACGATGTGCAGCCGCGCAGGCGTCGCCAGCAAGCCGAAGGCGGCAGCCGCCTCCACCAGTACCTCCGCGGGCGGATCCTCGAAACCGCCGCCGGTAACTGTCGACACTCTTGCTCTCCCTGTCCGCGTGGGCTGCTTCCCGCACCCGAAGTGCCCAGTGTAGGCGCCGGGCGGTTGGGGGTCGCGGGCCCATACCTCCGGGAACGCGCGGCCCTTGTGCGCGGGCCCGCGCACTCACGACCGGGAACGCGGGAACCACAGGCGCGCTCGGAGAGACGCATCGGTGGCTGGACTCATCCGGTTGTGGACTCATCCGGTCACGGAGTGAGCGGGAAACGATCACATGGCTAAAAAAGCGATCCCGTCCCCCGGGGCAGGTGCTCGTTTGCCATGCTGTCGCCGTAGTCACTGTCGACGTAATCATGCTGACGGTTCACGGAATCCGAGCCCTTCAAGACAGCTCTGACCTGCGCATTCGGCGTCTTGGGACTCACTGGTGAGAGAAGTGATCGATGCTTTCCGAGCACGCTGACAACACTCACGGGGCGACGGCCGGGGAGGCCGTGGAGACCGAGGCTCTCGCACTCAAGATATTGGTCGCCGGAGGCTTCGGAGTCGGGAAGACGACGCTGGTCGGCGCGGTCAGCGAAATCCGGCCACTGCGGACCGAGGAACTCCTCAGCGAGGCGGGACAGTCGGTCGACGACACCGACGGGGTCGATCAGAAAACCACGACCACCGTCGCCATGGACTTCGGACGCATCACCATCCGGTCCGGCCTCTCGCTCTACTTGTTCGGCACACCAGGGCAGGACCGTTTCTGGTTCCTGTGGGACGAACTGTCCCAGGGAGCCCTCGGGGCCGTGGTCCTCGCCGACACCCGTCGTCTGGAGGACTGCTTCCCGGCCGTCGACTACTTCGAGCATCGACGCATCCCCTTCGTCGTCGCGGTCAACTGCTTCGCGGGCGCCCGCGCATACGGCGAACGCGAAGTGTCCCGGGCCCTCGATCTCGACCCCGGTACACCCGTCGTCCCGTGCGATGCGCGCGACCGGGACTCCGGCAAGGAAGTCCTGATCCGCATGGTCGAGTACGCCGGGCGGATGCACGCGGCCCGGCTCCTCGACTCGGTGAGCTGACTCTCCTGGCACTCTTTCCTCGCGCGGCACAGGGCCAGGACCCAGCCACATGACGGAGGACCGCTTGCCCGTACGTTTCCCGTACGCAAGGCTTACGCGAAACGTGGGGCACGGGGAACGTATGAGCGGGGAGGAGCGGGGATATGGCGCTGGACAGGGGACTTGACTGGCTCCTTGACGATCTCACGGGCAGGGTCGAGCACATACGGCACGCGTTGGTGCTGTCGAACGACGGGCTGGTGACCGGAGCGAGTACGGGGTTGGCGCGCGAGGACGCGGAGCATCTCGCCGCGGTCTCGTCCGGGCTGCACAGCCTCGCCCGTGGATCGGGACGCCACTTCCGGGCCGGCAAGGCCCGGCAGACCATGGTGGAATTCGACGAGGCGCTGCTCTTCGTGACGGCCGCGGGTGAGGGCAGTTGTCTGTGTGTGCTGAGTGAGGCCGAGGCCGACGTCGGCCAGGTCGCGTACGAGATGACGTTGCTCGTGAACAGGGTCGGGGAGCACCTCGGTGTCGCCGCGCGGCAGGCGGGGAGTGACGGCGCCAACCAGCCCTGACCGCTCGCCGGAGTTATCCACAGGCCGGACGAACGGTGTCTCTCCCGGGTTAGCGTGCTCACAGAGAGTAATTGAGTCTCGCGGGGGAGAGCATCATGACTGTCACCGAATCTCTGTGTACGGATACCGAGAGCACGATGGCCGTGGGCACGGCAGCCCAGGAACTCCAGCTGAAGCGTGGCGAGTTCGCGATTGCCGCGCATGTGGGTCTGGTCCGGGTGCTGGTGCGGCAAGGTGGTGGTGGTGGAAGGGCGAGGGTCCGCAGGGAGGAGGTCGACCGGCTGCGGGCGCAGGACGGGTTCCCGGAGGCGCTGCGGGAGCGGGTGCGTACGGTTGGGACGGCGGAAGGGGCGCGACTGCTCGGGATCAGCCCCGACCGTTTCACCAAGCTGGCCCGCGCGGGTTGCCTCCCGCCGATCACGTTCTACCTCAACCGGTACCGGGCGGTGGTCTGGCTCTATCTCGCCGAGGAGCTCGCAGGGTTCGCCGCCCGGGAACCTCACCTCCTGGTGGGGAAGAGCCCGGCCTGGGTGCGTAGCCGACTTGACGGAGGCGCCGACCACCGCGCGCGTGAGTGGCGCTCACTCCGGATCGAACGGCTGCTGAGCCGCACGGAGGACCCCTGGGCCCGCGCGGCCGTGCTCGCGGGCGCACTGGACCCGGTGCAGTTGGCGGAGGTGGTCGACGATCCGTACGAGCGTGCCTACCTCGCCAGGATCGGCTCCGAACCGGTCTACGGGTCAACGGCGTCGCCCGCCGCGCGGGAGACCATGGCGCGCCTGATGCAGGCCGACGAACCGGACGAGATGTTGTGGCGGCGCGTCGGCCTGATCATGGAGCTGGACAATGCGCAGGAGGCCCGTCCGGCTCCGCGTCCGGGCGACGAGTGGCGCCCTCGTCCCGGCCCCGGGCGCGATCCCGTACCTGAGATCGAGAGGGAGCACGGACCGGAAGCCGATCCCGGCACTGGGGCCGAATGCGGTGCCGGGCCCGAACTCCGTGGTGAGCGTGAACCCGGTGTTGAGCCTGAACTCCGTGTTGAGCCTGAACTCCGTGTTGAGCCAGGACTCCGAGTTCAGGAAGGGCTCGTTACTGAGGGAGAAGCCGCTTCGGTCTCCGAACCCTCTTCGGCCGGTTCGGTCTCCGAACTCGCGCCGGCGCCCGAGCCCGTACCCTCGGTTGTTCCTGTACGCGATTGCGCTCAGGTACGTGATCCGGCTCCCGATCCTGGACCTCCGCCGTCAGCAGTGCCGGAAGCCCCACTCGGGCTGCTCGCCCGGCTCGGGCTGCGGCGGCGCCCATCCCGGCGTCCTTGCTGAAAACTCCTGGCGCGGGGAGAGCGGCACCGGCATCCTGGCCCGCATGCTGATCAGGGAAGCCACAGCCGGGGACTGGGCCGACATCTGGCCGTTCTTCCACGAAATCGTCGCCGCGGGCGAGACGTTCACCTATCCGCTCGACCTCGATGAGCACGAGGCCCGCTCCTGGTGGCTTCTCAAGTCGCCGAACCGCACGGTCGTCGCGGTCGACGAGGACGGGGCGGTCCTCGGCACGGCGAAGATGACCAACAACCACATGGGCAACGGCGCACACATCGCCGGCGCCAGCTACATGGTCGACCCCGAGCGTTCCGGGCAGGGTGTGGGCCGGGCCCTGTGTGCGTACACACTGGACTGGGCTCGCGCATCGGGGTTCCGGGCCATGCAGTTCAACGCCGTGGTGGAGACGAACATCCACGCTGTCCGGCTCTACCGCTCGCTCGGTTTCGAAGTCCTCGGAACGCTGCCCGAGGGGTTCAACCATCCGAAACAGGGCTTCGTCGGACTGCACATCATGTACTGCCGTCTCTGACGCATCTGCCGTCTCTGGAAATCGGCCGAGTATCCGACCTGACCGCCTCGACGGGCTGCGTTTCGGAAGGGAATTCGGCCAAGGAATCGCTCCGCTGTCTTTGTGCCGTGTCCGTCATGTCCCAACCAGTGGAGATGTGGGGTCAGTTGTGACTTCAGGTGCTTCCTGGGGCGGTTGTGCACGTAGTTGTCACGGGCAGTACGGTGCGCCCCACCGCCAATTGGGCGATGAAACATATGCGGGGGGAAGAATTCATGACCGTACCCAGGAGATCGTTGCGTGCTGCGGGGACACTCGCGGCTGCCGCGGTGGTCGGCCTCACCGGCACGGTCCTCACCGCCGGCCCGGCCGCAGCTCACACTCCCACCTGGGCCGTGACCTGTACTGACGTGAGCCTTGACCTGACCGCCTACAACAGCAACGTCACCAACAAAGTGACTGTCACTGTCGACGGCAAGGACCTCCTGCCCGTCCAGACCTTCGGCAAGGAGTTCCACAAGAAGCTAGAGCTGCCCGAGCACGACAAGGAACTGACGGTTCATCTCGTCGTCAAGGCCGGCGACGGTGACAACTTCTCGCGCGACGAGACCAAGCAGGCGCCCGTGTGCGAGGGCACCACCCCGTCACCCGCACCGTCCGAGACCACGCCGTCGCAGGCGCCCTCCTCGGAGGCGCCCGTCGAGAGCGCCACCCCCAGCGAGGCACCGTCGGAGTCCGCCCCGGCAGCGGCCTTCCCGAGCCCCAGCTCGTCGGACCTGGCCGAGACGGGTTCCTCGTCCGCCACCCCGATCATCGGTGGAGCGGCTGTGGCCGTCCTGCTGGCCGGTGGCGGCATCATGTGGTCCGTGCGCAAGCGTCGCACCGCACAGCACTGACGTAGACCAATGACCCCGGCACGGGAGTGTGCCGGGGTCATTGGTCGAGGTGGCTCCCCGCTCGCGGGGAGCCACGCCCTTCTGCGCTCTCGCCCTTCTGCGCTCGCGTCACGACTGCTCCGTGGTCGGCGTCGGAGCGGATGCGGGAGGCGTGGAATGCCCGATCTCGCCCCCGGACCCCTGCTGCCCCAGCCCAGGACCCGCCCCGCAGAATGGCAGCGGAAGATCGTCCGCGATCGGCGGGCGATACGGCACAGGGGCTGACCGGAGCGCATAGATGAATCACGACGATCCCGTTCTGCTGCACACCGAGGGACGCATCCGGCACATCACGCTCAACCGCCCGCGTGCCCTCAACGCGTTGAATCACGCCATGGTGCTGCGCATGGACGAAGCACTCGGCGAAGCCGAGCTCGATGACGCCATCACCGCGGTCCTGATCACCGGCGCGGGGGAGCGCGGTCTCTGCGCGGGCGGCGACATCCGTTCGATCCATGAGGACGCCCGCTCGGGCGGCGGCACATCGATGGACTTCTGGCGTGACGAGTACCGGCTCAACGCCCGTATCGCCCGGTTCCCCAAGCCGTACGTCGCGGTCATGGACGGCATCGTCATGGGCGGCGGCGTCGGTGTCTCGGCCCACGGTGACGTCCGTATTGTCACCGAACGCTCGCGTGTCGCCATGCCCGAGACGGGAATCGGCTTCGTCCCCGATGTGGGCGGTACGCACCTGCTCAGCGCCGCACCCGGTGAGCTCGGCACCCATCTGGCACTCACCGCGGACGCGGTCGGCGCAGCTGACGCACTGCTGTGCGGGCTCGCCGACCACTTCGTACCGTCCCACCGCCTTCCCGGACTCACCACGGCCCTGGCTGCCTGCGGTACGGCAGCCGAGGTCGAGGGGACCGTACGGCGGCACGCCTCACCCGCGCCGGGCGGTGCACTGGCGGAGCACCGCGAGTGGATCGATTTCTGCTACCGGCCCGACTCCGTCGAGGAGATCCTCGACCGGCTCGGAAGCAGCGGTGTCCCCGCCGCCAAGCAGGCCGCCGAAACCATCCTGGCCAAGTCGCCCACCGCGCTCAAGGTGACCCTCGCCGCGCTGCGCAGGGCCCGCGGGCTCGGCAGCCTGGAGGAGGTGCTCGACCAGGAGTACAGGACTTCGTCCACCGCCTTCACCAGGCCCGACCTGGTGGAAGGCGTGCGTGCCCAGATCATCGACAAGGACCGCAACCCGCGGTGGAACCCGGCGGACCTGGCCGAGGTCACCGAGGCCGACGTGGCGCTTTTCTTCGCGCCGCTGGGCGACCGCGAGCTCGGCCTGGTTCCCGCGTTCCGAACGACGGACTAAGGCATAACGGCGGACTGGTGCATACGGGGCGGAATTGGGCAGATCGAGGCCGGGGGCCTCTCAGAGGTCATTGGGGCCGGTCACGGTGCGGAACGGGATGCCGAGAAGATCGGCTGCGGCCTTGAAGTCCTTGGCGCGGTGGCCGGTGCAGAGAGTCCAGTGGTGGCCGATGCCGGTCGCGGACCAGGCGTCGGTCCACTCACCGGGGTCGAAGCCGAAGTCGACGCGGGAGGTGGTGTTGCCGATCTCCAGCAGAGGTCCCGGGACGACTTCGCCCTCGGAGGCGATGAACGTGAATGTCCCGTCCGCCTCCTGGCCGACGCCGAACGTGGTGACCGGACCGTGCCTGACGTCGAATTCGATGCTGACGCCCCAGCCGCGTTTGCCGTGGTACACACCCAGCCCGCGCAACAGCGGATCCTTGGCGCTGATCGCGAGGTGGGCGGGACCGTCGTGCCCCATCTCGACGACCCGGTCGCGGAAGTTGAGGGCCTGGAGCTCGGTGAAGGAGCCGCCGGCGCCGATGGTGTCGGCGATCAGCATCGCGAGGCTGGTGCGCAGCTCGTACTCCCCGGCCATCGGGATGCCCCGGGCGGTCAGCAGCGAAGCGCCGAGGATCATGCCTGCGCCGAGCCGCTCATGGATCTCACCCTCCAGACCGCGGTGGTAGTAGGCGAGGCTGTCGAGCTCGAAGTCCTCGACGAGCCGGTCCAGTCCGACCGACACCCGGGCGGCCCAGGCAAGATCGCCCTCGTCGACGGAATCGTCGAGGGTGAAGACCCTGCGCGTGAGCGCGACGCGTTCGGCGGCCTCCTCGTCCGTCACGGCGGCGACCCGGACCCGCAGGTCGTCGAATTCGAGGACTTCGACATGTCCGCCGAACTGGGTGGAGACCAGCGTCATGTCGGTGGAGACGTCGAGCATGCCGGGATAGAGGTGGCCCATCAACCCGTGCCGGCCGTGCCGCATTGCACCCCGCACCCGCGCGGCGGAGATCCATCTGCGGATCCGGTTCCAGGCGTTCCCGTCGTGCAGATGGCCGGAGACGGAGCGGAAGGGGATGCCGCTGCGCCGGAACACATTGGCGACCTCCGGCAGTGGGCACTGTCCGCAGTACGCCAGCCACTGGCCCGTGTCGGTGTTCGGGTGGTCCATCGCCTCGGTCGGCTGGAGGTCGATGACCAGCACCGGGGTGTGGGTGCGCTGGGCGATCGGCAGGACCATCGAGGCCGTGAGGTACGTCGTCAGGAACGTCACGACGATGTCGCAGTCGGCCCTGCGCAGCTGTTCCGCCGCCTCGGCGGCCTCCTGCGGGTCGGAGATGAAGCCGGCGTCGACGACCTCGCAGCCCATCTCCTCGAACCGCCCGGTCACGTGACGCGCCGATTCCCGCAGCTGGTCGAGGAGACCGGGGAACTGCGGCCAGTACGCACCGAGTCCACCGGAGACCAGACCGACGCGGGTACGGTGACGTGCAGTGCGGGCGAGCGCGCCGTCGAGCACGACGGGAGAGACATCAGTCATGAGCTTCCTTCCTTCGTCATCCATCGGGGCCCGGGCATCCGCCGGACGGGGCCCGGCCTGCGTGTCGAAGTGCCCGGGACTCAGGCCGGCCGCAGCCTCGCGGCAGCCCGGTCCCAGGCACGCCGATCTCCCTGCGGGGTGTAGTGGCGCAACTCCTGGGTCTGCGCGACGAGTCGCCGCATGTCCATGAGATCGCCCACGAGGCCATGGGAGCGTGCCTGCAACAGGATGTTGCCGAGCGCGGTCGCCTCGGCGGGACCGGCCGTCACGGGCAGCCCGGTGGCATCGGCGGTCCACTGGCACAACAGCTCGTTGCGCGAACCGCCGCCGACGAGATGGATCCGGGCCGGCTCCCGCCCCGCCAGCCCGGCGGCCTGCCGCAGCGTTCTGCGATGCGCCAGCGCCAGACTCTCCAGCACACACCGCACGTACCCGCCGGGACTCCCGGGCGGTGCCTGTCCGGTCCGTACGAGGTGGGCGTCGATGTGCGACGGCATGTCACCCGGTGCGAGGAACGTCTCGTCGTCGGGGTCGATCACCGCGGCGAACGGCCGGGCCCGGGCCGCCTCGGCGAGCAGTTCCGCGAGACCCGGTGCCGTACCCTCCCGGTCCCAGGCACGGCGGCACTCCTCCAGCAGCCACATGCCCATGATGTTGCGCAGATAGCGGACGGTCCCGTCCACCCCGCGTTCATTGGTGAAGTTCGCCGCCCGGGACTCCTCCGTCAGTACCGGAGCCGCCAGTTCCAGACCTGCCAACGACCAGGTACCGCAGGACACATACGCGAATCCGGGCTCGGTCGCGGGAACCGCGGCGACCGCCGACGCCGTGTCGTGCGAGGCGACGGTCGTCACGGGAGTACCGGCCGGAAGACCGGTGTACTCGGCGACATGCGGCAACAGCGTCCCCGCCGGGTCGCCCGGCTCCCGCAACGGCGGGAACCAGGAACGCTCCAGATCCAGCCGGCCGATCAGCGCATCGGACCAGGTACCGGCAGACGCGTCGAAGAGACCGGTCGTCGAAGCGTTGGTGATCTCCGCACCCACCGTGCCGGTCAGCCAGTGCACCAGCAGATCGGGGATCAACAGCATCGTTCGTGCCGCGCCCCACTGGGCACTCGCACGATGTGCGGCGAGCTGGAACACCGTATTGAACGGCAGATGCTGCAACCCGCCGACCGCGTACAGCTCCTGCGCCCCGCATTCAGCCAGCACCTCCTCGGCCGCCTGTCCGTTGCGACCGTCGCGGTAGTGGAACGGCAGCCCGAGCAGCGCGCCGTCGGCATCGAGAAGGCCGTAGTCGACCGCCCACGTGTCGATGCCGATCGAGGCGATCGGGCCGTTGCGCGCGGCCGTCCGCAGCCCGTCCAGCATCCCCTGGTACAGGGCGAGTAGGTCCCACCGCAATCCGTCCGGCAGCCGGACCGGGGTATTGGGGAAGCGGTACGCCTCGGCAAGCACCAGCTTCCCCGGCCCGGCCCGGCCGGTGATCACCCGACCGCTGGTGGCACCGAGGTCCACGGCCGCGAAGACCGCCTCGCTTCGTGACGTCACAGACATGGACATCTCATCCGGTTCGTCGCGGGCACGCGGTTCATCGCTGGAACGAGAGCCATCGGGACAACGAGGGCCATCGCGGGGATGCGGCTCATCATAGGGACGCGGCTCATCTCAGGGACGCCGGTCATCGAAGGAACGCCGCGGCCACACCGGCGTCCACGGGAATGTGAACACCGGTCGTGTGCGTCAGCTCCCCGCCCGTCAGCGCGAAGACGGCGTTCGCGACATGTTCCGGAAGCACCTCGCGCTTGAGCAGGGTCCGCTGCGCGTAGAACTTGCCGAGCTCCTCCTCCTCGATGCCGTACGTCGCCGCACGCTGAGCACCCCAGCCGGCCGCGAAGATCCCCGAACCACGCACCACCCCGTCGGGATTGATGCCGTTGACCCGGATTCCGTGCTCGCCCAATTCGGCCGCCAACAGCCGCACCTGGTGAGCCTGATCGGCCTTGGTCGCCGAGTAGGCGATGTTGTTCGGGCCGGCGAACACCGCGTTCTTCGACACGATGTAGACGATGTCACCGCCGAGGTTCTGCGCCCTCATCACCCGTGCGGCCTCGCGCGACACCAGGAACGAGCCGCGCGCCATGATGTCGTGCTGGAGATCCCAGTCCCGGGCGGTGGTTTCGAGCAACGGCTTCGAGATCGAGATCCCGGCATTGTTCACGACGAGATCCACACCGCCGAAAGCCAGCACGGCGGCCTTGAACGCCTCGGCGATCTGCTCCTCACTGGTCACATCGACCGTCACCGCGACAGCCTTGTCGGGCCCGCCCAGATCCTGCGCCACCGAGGCGGCGCTCTCCGCGTCGAGGTCCGCGACGACGACAGACGCCCCCTCCGCGACCAGCCGGTGCGCGATGGCTTTGCCGATACCGGACCCGGCACCCGTGACCAGCGCCACCCGGGTGGCCAGCGGCCTGGGCTTCGGCATCCGGCGCAGCTTTGCCTCCTCCAGCTCCCAGTACTCGATCCGGAACTTCTCGGACTCCTCGATGGGCGCGTACGAGGAGACGGCCTCGGCGCCACGCATCACATTGATGGCATTGAGGTAGAACTCCCCGGCGACCCGGGCGGTCTGCTTGTCCTTGCCGAAGGAGAACATGCCGACCCCGGGCACCAGCACGATCGCCGGATCCGCGCCACGCATCGCGGGGGAGTCGGGGGCGGCGTGACGCTCGTAGTACGCGCGATACGCCTCCCGGTACTCCCCGTGCAGCTGCTTCAGGCGCGCCAGGACCTCGTCCAGCGGGGCGTCCGCGGGCAGGTCGAGGACCAGCGGGCTGACCTTCGTACGAAGGAAGTGGTCCGGGCACGAGGTGCCGAGCGAAGCGAGCCGCGGGTGTTCGGCGCGGGAGAGGAAGTCCAGCACGGGCTCCGTGCCGGTGAAGTGGCCCACCTGCGGACGGTCGGTGGAAGCCAGACCGCGGATCAGCGGGGCGAGCGCGGCGGCGCGCTCCAGGCGCTGCTCCTCGGCGAGGGCCTCGCGGCCCGCCCACACGGGGCCGAACGGCTCCGCCTTCCCCCGCTCCTGAAGGAACGTCCCGGCCGTACGGATCATCCAGAGGGCGTTGTGCTCGCACTCCTCGGACGTCTCGCCCCACGCCGTGATGCCATGGCCGCCGAGGATCACACCGACGGCCTGCGGGTTGGCCTCCTTGACCGCGGCGATGTCCAGACCGAGCTGGAAACCGGGCCTGCGCCAGCCCACCCACGCCACCTTGTCCCCGAAACACTCCGCCGTGAGCTTCTCCCCGTCGGCGGAGCACGCCAGCGCGATTCCCGAGTCCGGGTGCAGATGGTCGACGTGCGCGGCCTCGACCAGTGCGTGCATCGCCGTGTCGATGGACGGGGCAGCGCCCCCCTTGCCGTGCAGGCAGTAGTCGAACGCCGGCACCATCTCGTCTTCGCGCTCCACCCCCGGGTACACGTTCTTCAGCGCGCGCACCCGGTCCAGGCGCAGCACGGCGAGGCCGGCCTCGGTCAGGGTGCCGAGATCACCGCCGGAACCCTTGACCCACAGCAGCTCGGTCTCGCCGCCGGTGACCGGGTCGGTGCCGGTGGCCTTCACCGATGTGTTGCCACCTGCGTAGTTGGTGTTGCGGGCGTCGGAGCCGATCCGGTGGGCGCGCTCCAGGAGGGCGGCGACTTCGGCGTGCGTCGCGGACGTCATGAGATTCCTTCGGGGTCGGGTCGGGGCAGGGGGTGGAATCGGGCTGAAACGGTGGGACGGGTGTACGGGGGAGGGAGTCCGGGGCTCAGGCGCCCCAGCCGGCCTGCTCGCCGCCGACCCGGGCGGCGGCGATCCGCTCCTGATTGCCCGAGGCCAGATATGCGGCGAACGGATCCCCGGCCAGGCCGAGTTCCTCACGCACCTCGGCGAGCAGTGGACGGACATCGGTGTTGTACGCGTCCATCAGGACACCGTTCGCGGCGAGCACATCGCCGGACCGCTGCGCGGTGCCCAGCGCGTCCATGTCGATCAGCAACGCCTTGGCGGTCGCTTCCTGCACATTGGCGACCGACCGGATCACCGCAGGGATCTTCGCCTCGATGTTGTGGCACTGGTCGAGCATGAAGTTGACGTTCGTCTCGGGCTTCAGACCGCCGTTCTTGACCACCTCGTGCATGATCCGGAACAGCTGGAACGGGTCGGCGGCCCCGACCATCAGATCGTCGTCCGCGTAGAACCGGGAGTTGAAGTCGAACGCGCCGAGCTTCCCGGACCGCAGCAGGAACGCCACGATGAACTCGATGTTGGTGCCCGGCGCGTGGTGCCCGGTGTCCACGACCACCTGGGCCTTCGGACCGAGGTTGAGGCAGTGTGCGTACGCCGTGCCCCAGTCCGGCACATCCGTCGTGTAGAAGGCGGGCTCGAACAGCTTGTACTCCAGCAGCATCCGCTGGTCGTCACCCAGGCGCCCGTACACCTCCGCCAGTGCCTCGGCGAGTCGGTCCTGACGCGCCACGATGTCGTCCTGCCCGGGATAGTTCGTGCCGTCGGAGAACCAGAGCTTGAGATCGGGGGACCCGGTCTCATCCATGATGCCGACGCACTCCAGCAGATGGTCGGTTGCCTTGCGGCGCACCTTCGGGTCGGAGTGGGTGACCGAACCGAGTTTGAAGTCGTCGTCCTGGAAGACATTGGAGTTGATCGCGCCGATCCGCAGCCCGAGATCCGCGGCATGCCGGGTGAGCGCGGAGCAGTCCTCGACCTTGTCCCACGGGATGTGCAAGGACACCTTCGGTGCCACACCCGTGAACGCGTTCACCTGTGCCGCGTCCTCCAGCTTCTCGAACGGGTCGCGCGGCACCCCCGGCTGCGCGAACACCCTGAACCGAGTTCCCGAGTTCCCGTACCCCCACGACGGTGTCTCGATCACCTGGGACTTCAGAGTTGCCTTGACGGCCGACACGTCAGACATGAACACCTCACAAGCGGAGTCATCCAGCGACCGGTGGTCGTCGGGACGGTTATGAATCGTTTCATCCGACCGTACGCTAGGTTTGTCAGAAGCTACTAGTCAAGCGACTGGCTGTGTTCTCTCGACTGCTTGAATCAATTCACCATGCTGGGTGCGAGTACGCCCGAGAGGGCGAGAGGAGGTGTGGCCGTGGGACGGGCGATGCGGTGCGGGCCGACGGGCATCACGCGTGCTCGGGGCGGGCCCGGGAGCGCCTGGTCCGCCGACTCGTTCCGAGCATGGTGGCGCATCCGAGCGACGAGGTGAAGAGCGCCCGCACGACGACGGCAAGCCCGCAGATGCGCCGGCTCGCGAATCGTCGCTCGCGGATCGACGGTCGACTGATCGACGGCCGAGCGGACCTGCCCGGATCGGTCCGCCCGGCGATGAAGTGCACCGCGACCATACGGTGCCGTTCAGCAGTTCCGGTCAGCGACCGCTGCCGGACATGCTCGGCTGGAGCGAGCGCACGAGATCGAAGAACCGGGACTCATTGCCGCAGAGCCCCGCACGCTCAAGTGCGACATCCGCCTCCGCGATCGGCGAGGCGAGCAAGGGCACATACACGGGAACTTCGTCAGGCTCCGTGAGCGCCGCCCGAGTGGCCTCCAGCAGTCGGACATACGCCTGGGCCGCGGCGAGTTCGTCATTGCGCATCTCAGCATCTCCCGGTCAGAGGTGTCGGACCCACCAGCATCCCCCATGGGTCTGACAATGACCTCCCACGGCGGCCCCGGTCCGTCGGCTAGGAGCGTGGGTCGGTAATGGCCCAGCCGACGAGCGGTTGTGGATCGGCTGATGGCCGGTCGCGGCCGTTTGTTCGGGCCTGGTGCCGCAGTGGTGGGCTCGGTGGGCCGTTGTTCAGGGGGCTCCGGCCGGGCCGTCAGGCTCTGGCGGCGGCCAGCCCGGCGGTTCCGGCGTGCCGGAAGATCTTGCGGAGGTTGTGGCAGGCCGCCAGCAGTCGCCATTCGCCACGGGCCCCGTTCTCACCGCGCAGCAGCAGTTCACGGCCATCCTGGCAGGTCATAATCTGGCCGAATACGGGTTCGACGATGGCCTTGCGGCGGCTGTAGGCGGCGCGGCCGGGTTTGGTCCGCAGCTTGCGGGCCATGCGCTCACGGGCCGTGGCGTCCTGTGGGATGCGTCCGCGCGGTGCGGCGCTGACCTGCTCGTCGTGGGTCAGACGACCGGTGGCCATGAACGTGTCGGTGCCGTGCTCTTCCTTGCGGTCGGCCGCGGCCGCGAGGTTCGCCTCGGAGCAGTACCCTGCGTCGACCAGCGCCTGCTTGGGATGGATACCGGTGTTCGCGGCGGACTGGTCGAGAATCATCGTGTAGTTCAGCACGTCCGAGGGGTTCGTCGTCGCATCGGCGGCGGTGATGATCTGGTGCGCGCCGTCCACGACGGCCTGGGCGTTGTAGGCCTGGATGTAGGCCCCGTCGCTGTTCTTCATGATCCGGGAGTCCGGGTCGGTGAAGTTGGCCTGCGCCTTATCCATCGGCCGCGCAACCTCGGCGGCCTTGTCTCCGGCGGCCTGCACGGCGTCGGGATTGTCGCCGGCACCGGTCCGCCCCTGGCGTCGGCGTTCCTTGTCCTCGGCGTGGCGCCGAGCCCGCTCGGCGGCCTCGGCCTCGATCTGCGCGCGAGCGGCCTGCATCTTCGCCAGGCGCTTCTCCCGCCGGTCCAGCTCGCCGGGCAGATCGGTGTCCTTGCCACCGCGGCCGAACTTCTCATCCTCGGCGGCGTCGACGGCGGCCGCGTCGGCCAGCAGCGCGGCCGCAGCGGCTTCGAGTTCTGCAATCTCCGCCTCGACGTGCTGCTCCTTGTCGACCAAGCGGGCGTAGCTCATCGCCTTGTGCTTTGAGGCATTGGCCTCAAGCTTCGTGCCGTCCAACGCCACCCTGCCCATCTTCACCATGCCCAGCCTCTGCGCCAGGTGCAGCGACTGAGTGAAGATCCCGGCCAGGGCGTCCAGGTGCCGGGCCCGGAACGTGGATATCGACCGGTAATCCGGGTCGGCCCCGGCGGCCAGGTAGCGGAACGCCACATCGTCCACGCACCTGCGCTCGATCGCCCGCGACGAGCGCATCCCGGTTGTGTAGCCGTAGATCAGCAGCCGGACCATCAGACGCGGGTCATACGGCGGGAACCCGCGCTTCTCGGTGTAGGCCGCCAGGATCGGGGCCAGGTCCAGGACCTCGTCGACCAACTCGGCGACGAACCGCGCCAGATGGTCCTGCGGCAACCACTCATCCAGCGACGGCGGCAGCAACATCATCTGATCGGGGACGAACACCCGGAACGTCTTCTTCGCCGGCACCGTCGGCGCGGTCTGCGGCTCCACCACCGCCCCCGTATCCACCTCGAACAGGCCATCCCCACCAGACATACCAGGATTCTTCCATATGGAAGATCACGAACAGGAGGCGGCGTCGGGCTCAACTGCCTGATTGACCGCCAATGTCCGCGGCCAGCGCCGCGTAGATGTACTCGCTGCCCCAGCGATCCCCGTCGAGGTCGTTCTCGACCAGGTGCGCCTCCCGACGCATCCCGAGGCGCTCACAGACCCGCACAGACCCGGTGTTCTCCACATCCAGCCGTGCGTAGAGCCGGTGCACGCCCAGCCTGTCGAAGGCAAACCCGGCCAGCGCCACGGCCGCCTCGGTCGCATAGCCGTGCCCCTGGTGACGTGGGTCGAGAGTCCAGCCGATCTCGGCCTGGGCGGCGCGGGCATTGGCCAGGGTGAGCGTCACCTCGCCAAGGACGCCGGGCTCATCGCGTCGGCACACAGCAAGCGCCAGCTTGTCCCCGTCGGCGCACCAAACCGAGTGCGCCGCGCGCTCGGCCGCAACCTGCTCGCTGCGCTCCCGCGTGTGCGCCGGCCGGTACAAGTAGCGCGCCACGCTCGGCAGGCTCTGGTAGGCGTACAGGTCGTCGGCGTCGCCGGGAGTGAACAGACGCAGCGACAACCGGGGCGTGGTCATCGGCAGCAGCGAGGCGATGTCCATGCGGACCTCCGGGACGCGGATTTGGATCAAGATGCGGACTGATTGTCGCATCACGGCTGACGGGCAGCCACGCCTTTTCAACAGCAGCGCCCGACAGCCCCACTCCACCACGAGGCGCGGCATTCCAGGAGTTGTTTACTGACCCACGCTCCTAGCCGCCGTTCGGCCGTCGGACACCGGCCGGTGGTTCGACCTCCAGGAATCTTCTGCGCCGCGGCCCCCGGTACAGCAATACCGTCCAGCCCAACTCCCGCAGCACGGCGGCGCACCGGGGCAGCTCGACCTCCTCCGCATGCGCGGCTCCGCTGCCGGGCTGGCCGAGCCACTCGACCCTCACGCTGCCCGGCGCATCGCCGGGCACCAAGCGGTACCCGGTCGCCGTACGCGCGCCCGAGCCGTCAACGGCCGAGGCAGCCAGGCCCGATGCCTCCAGCGCCAGGGCGACGGCCCGTATCGGCCGGTGAATCTCCCACTGTGCGGGCACGCCCTCCGGACTCGCGTGTCCGGTGTTCGTCAGCCGCCGGATCTGCAGCAGGCCCTCGAACGCCGTCCGTACCGCAGCGGCCCGGCTTCCGTCCGGTGCCGAAGCCGGCGGGCCGTCCCCGGTGGCCGGTTCGAAGCCGGTCTCGTGCTCGGTGCCCATCAGTGTCCCCTTCGCCCGTGCCGTACTGCTGTCAGTGTGCGGCGCCGCACTGACAACGGCGCGGGCGCGGGCCGTCCCGGACGCCGAAGACGCCGCCCCACAGCCGACGTCCCTGCTACGCCCCCGGGGTGCCCCTTTCATCGGACGGCGACGGACCGGCCCCGTCGAGCACCTTGCCGGGATTGAGAATGCCGTGCGGGCCCAACGCCGCCTTCACGGCGTGATGCATGCTCAGGACAGCGGGTCCCAGCTCCTTGTTCATGCCGCGCATCTTCAGCAGCCCGACCCCGTGCTCGCCCGTCACGGTGCCACCGAGCGCGATCGCGTCGTCGAGGATGTCCTCGAACGCCGACTGGGCGCGGGCACGTGCGGCTTCGTCACCCGGCGGGGTGATGATCAGCGGGTGCAGGTTGCCATCCCCGGCATGGGCGATGTCGGCCACCAGGATGTCGTGCCGAGCCGCTGTCCTCTCGATCCGGGCCAGCATCTCGGGCACCGCGGTCCGTGGTACACAGACATCCTCGGTCAGAACCGGACCGAGCCGTTCCAGCGCCGGGTAGGCCAGCCACCGCGCCTGGAACAGCGCATCGGCCTCCTGCTGGTCCGTGGAGACCACGGCCCAGGTCGCGCCCGCCCTGTCGAAGCAGTCCCGCACGAGTTCCGCCTCGGCATCGCCCTCGGCGCCGGGGGTGTCGACCCGGCCGAGCAACACCACGTCCGCGTCGGCGGAGAGCCCCATCTTCTTCCACGCGTCGACGGCGGCGAGACAGTGACGGTCGACCAGTTCGAGAGCCGAAGGAATCACACCTGACGCGGTCACGGCACTCACCGCCTCTCCCGCCGCGACCACCGACGAGAAGTACCCGGCCACGGTCCGTTCCTGAGGCCGCGCCGGACGCAGCCGCACCGTGATCTCCGTGATCACACCCAGGGTGCCCTCGGATCCGACCATCAGCCCCGCCAGGTCGTATCCCGCGACGCCCTTCGCGGTGCGCCGGCCGAGCGGGACGACCTCACCGAGCCCATTGACCATCTCCAGACCGAGCACATAGTCGCGGGTCACGCCGTACTTGACGCAGCACATCCCACCCGCGTTGGTCGCGACGTTCCCGCCGATCGTCGACCAGGGCGAGCTCGCCGGATCCGGCGGGTACAAGAGCCCGTGCTCCGCGCAGGCCGCCCGCAGATCGTCGTTGACGACCCCCGGCTGAACGATCGCGAGCCGCTCCGCGATGTCGATGTGAATGATCCGGTTCATGTCCTCGAAGGACAGGACGATCGCCCCGTCGACGGCGTTCGCTCCACCGGAGAGGCCGGTGCCGGCGCCACGCGGCACCAGCGGGATGCGGTGCGCCAGGCAGTGCCGGACCACGTCCCGCACCTCGTCGGTGCTCTGCGGGCGCACCACGGCCAGGGGCGTTCCGTAGGGGGCTCACTCGGCCTCGTCGTGCTGATACCGGGCAAGGCCTGCCGGATCCGTGAGGGCCCGCTGAGCAGGGATGCTGTCGGCCGGTGCGTTCGCCATGCCCGTGGTCACCTCCTGTAAAGATGCAATAGCCACCATCATTGCGCGCACGATTGCCGCCCGGAGCGGAGCCCCCTGATCCGGTACCTGCGAAGAAGCCGAAAGGGACGCCGCGGTGGTCGGTGCCTACTGGTGATGATCAGGAAATCGGTGTGTACGGGTGACGGATCCGGATAGGGTCGACCGTCCGACAGTTTCGTATCCCGGAGGACCCACGCACTGTGCCCGACAACGCCCCACGCCCCGGCACCGACCGCACCGAGCGTGCCGCGCTGCGCGCCGACTGTGCGAACTGTTTCGGGCTGTGCTGCGTCGCACTGACCCTGACCCGGTCCGCGGACTTCGCGATCAACAAGGATGCCGGTAAGCCCTGCCGTAATCTCCAGGAGGACTTCCGCTGCGGTATCCACACCGAACTGCGGACACAGGGCTTCCCCGGCTGCACCGTGTACGACTGCTTCGGGGCCGGCCAGAAGGTCTCCCGCGGAACCTTCGACGGGCAGGACTGGCGACGGGCCCCGCAGACCGCCCAGCAGATGTTCCAGGTGTTCCCGGTCATGCGGCAGCTCCACGAACTCCTCTGGTACCTCACGGAAGCACTGTCCCTGGAAGCGGCACGCTCCCTCCACGGCGAGATCCGGCGCGTCCTCGACGAGACGGACCGCCTCACCCATCTCCCTGCGGACGCGTTCACGGACCTGGACGTGGCCGCGCACCGTGACGACGTCGCGGGCCTCCTGCTCCGTACCAGCGAACTGGTACGCGCCACGGTGCCCCGCAGGAAGAAGCGCGACCACCGCGGCGCCGACCTCATCGGAGCCAGACTCAAGGGCGCCGATCTGCGGGGCGCCGACCTGCGAGGCGCCTACCTCATCGCGGCGGACCTCACGGGTGCCGATCTGCGCCTGGCCGATCTGATCGGCGCCGACGTCCGGGACGCCGACCTGTCCGGTGCCGACCTCACCGGAAGTCTCTTCCTCACTCAGGCGCAGCTCAACGCGGCCCGGGGCGACGCGGCGACGAAACTCCCGCCCTCGCTCAGCCGGCCCACTCACTGGGAGCGGTGAATTCCCGGCCCGGGCCGTGTCACTGACGGACCGGACGGCATCCGCACCGCACCCGGACGAATCGGCCGGTGCGGCCGGGCACCGCAGACGCCCGTGGTTCGTTGCACAGTGAGGCGTACCCGGAACGCCTCCGACGACCGGACCGAGGAGTCGCGCACATGCCCAGCAGTACCGACCACAGCCGCACCGATCAGAGCCGCGCCGAAGAGAGTGGTGCGGACGGGAGCCGCACCCGCCTGATCGAGCGGCTCATGGAGCAGTTCCCGCACGTGCCCCGGGAAGCCGTCATCAAGGAAGATCTCCTGCGAGGCGGTGTGGCGTTCGACGAGTCCGCACTCAGCGACAACGAGGGCGGCGACGTCAAGCCGAAGTCGTACTTCATCTTCTCGTTCGACCACGGAACACTCCCCGAGCTCGGCGCGGCCGCGCTCCGCCGCCCGCCGGAGGAGATCGTCCTCACCGGTGGCCCGTACGAGCTGCGCCGGACCGTGGTGTCGGTACGGGTCAACCCGGCGTCCCCGTACCGCGTCGCTGCCGACAGCGACGGCGTGCTCGGGCTGTACCTCGACGGCCGGCGGATCTCCGACGTCGGCCTGCCGCCGATGCCGGACTACTACCGGCACACCCTTGAGAACGGCAAGTCCGTGATGGAGGTCGCGCCCACCATCCAGTGGGGCTACCTCGTCTATCTGACGGTCTTCCGGGTCTGCCAGTACTTCGGGGCGAAGGAGGAGTGCCAGTACTGCGACATCAACCACAACTGGCGCCAGCACAAGGCGGCGGGACGCCCGTACACCGGTGTGAAACCGGTCGAGGAGGTCCTGGAGGCACTGGCCATCATCGACAAGTACGACACCGCGAAGACGTCGACCGCGTACACCCTCACCGGGGGCGCCATCACCTCCCACATCGGCGGCCGTGACGAGGCGGATTTTTACGGCCAGTACGCGAAGGCCATCGAAGAGCGCTTCCCCGGTCGCTGGATCGGCAAGGTCGTCGCCCAGGCCCTGCCCAAGGCCGATGTGCAGCGCTTCCACGACTACGGCGTCCAGATCTACCACCCCAACTACGAGGTGTGGGACCGCCGGCTGTTCGAGCTCTACTGCCCCGGCAAGGAGCGTTACGTGGGCCGTGACGAGTGGCACCGCCGCATTCTGGACTCCGCCGAGGTCTTCGGCCCCCGCAATGTCATCCCCAACTTCGTGGCGGGCGTGGAGATGGCCGAGCCCTTCGGCTTCACCACGGTGAACGAGGCCATCGAATCGACCACCGAGGGCCTGCGGTTCTTCATGTCGCACGGCATCACGCCGCGCTTCACCACCTGGTGCCCGGAGCCCACCACCCCGCTCGGGAAGACCAACCCGGACGGAGCGCCGCTGGAGTACCACATCCGCCTGCTGGACGCCTACCGCGCGACGATGGAGGAGTACGGGCTCAGCTCACCCCCCGGCTACGGCCCGCCCGGACCCGGTCGCGCCGTCTTCTCCGTCAGCTCGTTCATGGACAGCCTCCCGGCCCGTCCGGACGACGAGCAGTGACACCGGACCGGTCTTCGGACACAGCCAGGGCGGGCGGCAGCCGATTCGCGTAGGACCGGACGAACGAGAGGCCGGGCCGGGCGTAGTACCGGGCCGTGATGTCCGGTGCGAAGCAGGTGGCGGATTCCTCCGCCACCTGCTCCAGCATCTCTTCGACGTTGTCGTTGGCCGGCACCAACCTGGGGTGGTTGCGTCCGGCTGATCACGGGCGCGTGTTCCGGCTTCGGCCGACGACCGCCGCCGCCCAGCTGCACGTCACGGACACGGTACGCAGCGCCTCGGTCGTCGCCGACACCGCGCTCCGGGACGGACGGATCGACCGGGACACTCGCGTGGGAACCGGTCCGTCGCAGCGCCGATTTCGACGCATGAGGTACCTGGGCGGCGGGACCGGGCGATCAGTTGCCTGCACCGGCTCGTCGCTCACGCGGAACGGACAGGGACCCGCTCGGACCGCCGTCCTTGAAGGCCCGGTCGTACGTGCGAAGCCCACCGCGACGAGGGTGAACCCGTCGATCGCCGTCGCCCGGCCCGTCAGGCGCACCACTCCGCCGTACGCTCCGGGGATGCATCGGAGAGTGCCTTGGCAACGGCCTCGGCGTCTCCCTGGTGACCGTAGACGGGCGTGCCGGGCTGTTGCCGCCAGGACTCGTCGAGGCCACCCGCGTCCACGGTGTCGAAGCCCAGCTCGTCGATGAGGTCGCGCACGACCTGCTTGGCCGCCGTGTCGTCACCGGCCACCGGCAGCGCCTGACGGCCGGGGCTGCCCTGGAGGCGGCCGTTGTCGAGGATGTCCTGCGCGTACGTCCCGTTGAACGCCTTGATCACGGGGTGGCCGATCTGTTGCTCGGTCCACCGGCTCTCCGGCAGACCGTCCTCGATCGCGGCGATGCGGCCGTCGCGCTGCTGCGGGTAGTAGTTGCCCGTGTCGATGACCACGACCCCCTCCGCGGCCTCGTCGAGGAATCCCGAGGTCAGACGGGGGACGGCCTTGAGGGGGACGGTGACGACCACGACCTGGGCTCCCCGAGCGGCCTCGGCCACTGTGACCGGGGTGGCTCCGGTCTCCTCTGCGAGCTCGGTGAGCGTCTGGGGACCGCGCGAGTTGGCGACGGAGACGTCATGCCCCAGTGCGGTGAGACGCCGGGTGAGGTTACCGCCGATGTTGCCCGCTCCGACGATGCCGATCTTCATGGATCCGACCTTCCGATGGTGCCTGCGGTATGTGATGTGGACTCGCCGCTTCACCAACTACCCGCTGCGGTCCCCTATTCCGGGAAGTGGCAAAAGGATTCGCTCCGTCACCGGACGGATAGGAAGGTGCGACTGCGGGCACGAACAGTGAGAGAACCGGAATCAGCCGGCTCACTTGGAGGCGGTGCTCATGCTGCATGGCGTCGACGTCAGCGCGTATCAGTCGTCCTTCGATGCGGACGGACTGGACTTCGTCCTCATCAAGGCCACCGAAGGCCGTTCATACGTCAACCCGCATCTGACCTCGCAGGTCAAACGTGCCAGGGACGCGGCATGTGTGGTCGGCTTCTACCACTTTCTCTGGCCGGGCGACATCACGGCCCAGGCGGAGTACTTCGTGAGCAAGGCTCCGGAGGAGGCGGGCGATCTGCTCGCCGTGGACTGGGAGGAGAACGGCGAAGGCACGCGGGCGAGCAACGCCGAAAAGGACGGCTTCATCCGTGAGCTCAAGCGCCTGAGGCCCCATCACAAGGTTCTGCTGTACTGCAACCGCTACTTCTGGCTGCATCACGACACCACGTCGTATGCGGGGGACGGCCTGTGGATAGCCGACTACGTGACCGCGGGGAAGCCTCAGATCAAGGCGTCCTGGCGCATTCATCAGTACACCGACCAGCCGCTCGACAAAGACGTCGCCGCATTCTCCTCGCGGACCGCCATGCGCGACTGGGCCCGCGGATAGTCGCACGCGCAGGCCATGAGGCCGGCGATCGGAAACGGGACACGGGGCACGGCGCTCCCGGCACACGAAGAAGCGAAATCCGGTCACGCGAAATAGTCTGTTCCGAGGCTTCTGTCGCCCGTGTGCTGTCGCACGGTGGCCGGCCGGCCGGACGTGCCCGATCGAAGCGGAGGAGTACCCATGAAGGCCGCTGTTGTGCGCAGCTTCACCGAGCCGTTGGTGGTCGAGGAGAGGCCGGTTCCGACGCCGGCCGGACACCAGGTCCTGGTGCGGATGGAGACTTCCGGACTGTGCCACACCGACATTCACGCCGCGCGGGGTGACTGGCCGGTCAAGCCCGTCCCGCCCTTCGTGCCGGGGCACGAGGGCATCGGCATCGTCGAAGCGGCCGGTGCACAGGTCGCTCATCTCGCGGCGGGGGACCGGGTGGCCATCCCGTGGCTCGGAGAGGCGTGCGGACACTGCGACTACTGCGTCTCCGGCTGGGAGACGCTCTGCCTGAAACAGCAGAACAGCGGCTACTCGGTGGACGGCAGCCATGCCGAGTACGCGCTGGCGCACGGAACGTACGTGGTGCCGGTCCCCGACGGCATCGACCCGCTGGATGCGGCACCGCTGACCTGCGCGGGCGTCACCACGTACAAGGCCGTGAAACTGTCCGGGGCGCGCCCGGGTACGCGCACCCTCGTCTCCGGCATCGGCGGCCTGGGCCACCTCGCTCTGCAGTACGCGCGGATCTTCGGCGCCGAGACGATCGCCGTCGACGTCACCGACGAGAAGCTGGCGCTCGCCCGCGAGCTGGGGGCCGATCACGTCATCGACGCCCGGGTCCAGGACGTTGCCGAGGAGACGCACCGGCTCGGTGGAGCGGACGCGGCCATCTCGCTGGCCGTGAGCAATGAATCATTCAGCGCCGCCTATGGGGCGCTGCGCCGGGGCGGCACGCTCATTCTGGTGGCGCTTCCGGCCGAAGGCAAGCTGGAACTGCCTGTCTTCGACACGGTGCTGAACGGAACGAAGATCGTCGGCTCCATCGTCGGTACCCGTGAGGATCTTGCCGAGGTGTTCCAACTGCACCGCCTCGGCCGCACACGCGTCATCCGTGAGAGCCGGGGGCTCGAGGACATCAACGCGTCCATCGACAAGGTGTTGAAGGGCAAGGTACCGGGCCGTCTGGTCTTCGACATGCGCTGAACCGCACGCGTCCCGTGGGGGCTGCGGCGCCTGTCCGCGGTTTGGTGGCACGAGGTCCGTGTCCTGCTGACCAGCGGGCGCGAGTGCAGGGCATCCGGGGCGTGCCCCGATCGGCATTAGTAGGTGAAGGCCCACCATTGGTTGAGGCCTAAGATGTTGTGGATGAGCGAGACCCCGCCGAGCCTCCTGGGACTCACGACCTATCTGCTGTCCAGGACGGGATCGGCTGCCCGGAGCCGGCTGGCGGCACGATTGGCTGAGCGCAATCTGAAGCTCTGGCACATGGCCGTACTGTCGGCGCTGGTTGATTTCGGCCCCCACGTGCAGCGGGAGCTGGCGTCACGGCTCGGGATCGACCGGAGCGACATGGTCAAGATCGTGGACGATCTCGCGGTGGCCGGCCTCGTGGACCGCGCCCGTGACACCACGGACCGCCGTCGGGTGACCGTCACGCCCACCCCGGCCGGCCGCGCGATGCTGTCGGAGCTGCAGGGCGAGGCCCGGGCCGTGCAGAAGAAGCTGCTCGCTCCCCTGTCCCGCTCCGAACAGACGCAGCTGGCAGTGCTGTTGAGGCGTGTCCACGCGCACGTCCAGGAAGAGCCCGACGAGCCGCAGTCAGGTCGCTGAGCGGTTCCCGGTGTCCGGTGCAGCAGACTTCGCGGGTGACCACAGGTGCGGTTCAGCCGCCTCGCGACCGTGCGCTCGGGCGCGGAATCGCCACGCTCATTCCGCAGGCCGCCACCGCGACCCCGGCTGAACAGGCGGCGGCCCTACTGACGGCGATGCAGAACGTTCCGGTTCGGGTGGGAGTCCTGCAGGCCGCCGTGGTGCTCCTGGAGGAGCGGGTGCGTATCACCGAAGACGGCGCCGAGCGCGCGGCGGCAGCGACGCGGTCGGGCCAAGCCCCGTCCCCGACGACGTCGTCAGCGACGGCGAACCGGTGTCGCTGGACCTGGTGCTGCTCCACCGCAGCCTGCAGTTTCCGACCGCGTCGTGGAAGCAGGTCCGGTCACGGCTCGGTGCCGGCGAACCCGGCACCGCAGCCACTCCGGACCATGACTTCCCCGACGAGAGCGCCATCGACCATCGGTGGCGACAACACCGGTCGTACCGCGACCACCTGGGGTTTGACATCGCTGCGCACACTCATTTCGTCGTGGGTAGTTCCATCGCGCTCCGCGAGCACGGCGCCACTGCGCGGCCTCGTCACCCGAGCCCCGCCGTACCTGCACCGCTATCCGGACGCCGGGCACTTCTGCGTCGAGCTCAGCCCCGGCCCGTGGTCACGGGCACGGATCCGTCGGCACGTCCCGGACCGTATGCATATCCAGTACTGCAACGCCTGGTGAATGTGACGATCTTTCTGGTCTGCCTGCCATTCTGCGCAGCCATGCCCCGATCGACCTGACCGCTTGGGTTCTGCGGTGACGGGGCACAGCCCGTCCGAGCAGCCAGAACGGGGGCGGGGGTGTGGCCGAGGGGTGTTCGGGGTGGTGGCGTGGGACTGCTGTGTGGGTCGTGTCAATGAATGACACGCCGTCAACGGGGTGATCGGGTTTCAGCAAGTCGCCCGTACAGGCTAACGGCATTTCAAGTCCCTTGAATTCAGGGACTAGTTCACTTTGCCTAAGATTATATGAAAATAGCATATGGCGTACGTTGTGTACCCCGATCGGCGTTTCGGCATCGGCAGCCAATAGATCCGATATGACAGGTATGGGGGCCGTCAGTACGTTCAATCACAGGTCGGCTGTTCAGTCGCCCCCTCTGAGACAGGAGAAGTGACATGGCTACCCGTTCCACCGTTGTTACGGCCGCTGTCGCGGCCGCTGCGGCCCTGGCCGCTACCGGCATCACCTACGCGTCCGCCGCCACCTCCGAGCCGGCCCAGGCCGCCCCCGTCGTCCAGCAGGCCGCCCCCGCTGTCCAGCAGGCCCCCGCCCCCGTCACGGCCCTCGACGGCGGCGACGCCGGCAAGGGCAACGAGGGCAAGGGCAACGAGGGCAAGGGCAATGAAGGCGGGGGCTACGAGGAGGGTCGTGGCCAGGAGGAGGGTCGTGGCCGCGAGGAGGGCCGCCGCCACCACGAAGAGGGCCGCATCCACATCAACGAGCGGACCTACTCCGACGAGCGCGGCGGCTGCATCACCGTCGTCAGCGGCCTCGGCTCCAAGAGCCTCAACATCCGCAACGACAGCCGCCGGACCGTCGAGGTCTTCCGCGGCGCCACCTGCGACAACGGCGCCCCCATCGCCACCGTCGGACCCCACAGCTCCAGCGACGGCGTCTTCCCCGGCCACGTCCGGGGCGGCGTGTGGGTCCGCGACGGAGTCGTGGGCAGCTTCCGCGTGATCGATCACCGCTTCGGCGGAGGCCGGTGACCCAACCACCTGCCTGACACGGAACCCCGGCCCGCCGGAATCGGGCCGGGGTTCCGTGTCCTTTCATGCTGCCCGCTCCATGGGTGTGGCCCCGGGGCAGCCATTGGTTGAAGACAACACGTACGGAGTTGAGGCGGTCCGTGCCGCCGGAATGCGGGACTTCGGCTACTCGGCGGTCTCACACCGCGCTCGCGGCCGGAAGGTTCCCACACCACTCCGTTCCACGACATGCGCGAGCTGCCCGAACTGCCGGTCACGGCTACCCGCTGAATTCTGCGGTGTCTTGCCGCGGACCGCGGAGGAGACCTGCCCATCTCGCAGGGCAGCAGGTCAGAACTGGTTCTGGCGCCGGGGATCGGCATGGCCCGGTGGTCGTGCCGGTGCAGAGCACCCGCGGTGTTCTGCTGTCGACGACCCGGGCGCCTGCGCTCCGTCCGTAGGGTGTCGCCCCCGGTTCGAAGCCCCTGGAACACGACGGCCGATCCGGGGCCTTCTCGTCACATCACACCTGATCGGGCGGCAGACGGGGCATTTCCTTGCCCGGGACCACGCGTCCGGATTCATACTCCGACCGGTGCTCAACCCGGGATTTCCGTGCGCTCCCACCATTCGTAGACAGGCAATGGGCCTTCCGGCGTTTCCTGGCGGCGCGTGGTGCTCTTGAAGTGCTCGTATCCGCCCCGGAAGGGGATCTTGAGGTCGACTCCAGGCGTGTCGACGGAAACGATCCGCTCGGGGAGATCGTCGGGGCCGCCCTCAAGGATTGCCTTCGTTGTGTTGGTCATGATGAAAGTTTCCCCGGGAGGGTGGTCCGGCTCTTCCATGACGCGCCGAAGGTCTGATCGGAACCGTCTGGGTGACCACCAGAGTGCCACCCGCGAAATCGAGCACCTGTCGCGCGGTTTCCACCACCAGCCCCCGCCACGGCGGGAAGTCCTGGAAGTTCTCCTCGGGCACTCCCAGCACGTGCCACAGCATCTCCCCGACCTTCTCGGCGTCGAAAAGCCTGGAGCCCGGGATGCGGGAGGTCAGTTCTTTCGCGGTAGTGGTCTTGCCCGCACCGAAGCTGCCATTCAGCCAGATGATCACTCTTCCGACCCTGCCCGGACCACACTGCTCCTGGAGCTCGGCCTCCGGACCTGCCTTGCGCCGGGGTGACGGCAGAACTCACTGATATTGATCACGGAAGGGGGTTCTGGCTCAGCCTCTGGGAAGCCCGGAGTCGAGTGACGGCCGGCGGACGGAATGACTGCCGGGAAGTCCCCCGGCGTCGCGGAGGTTTTGGAGACTGGTGGGAACGAGCGTACCGATGGGTGTTTGTGGGGATCGGTTCTGGAGGCCGGCAGCGAGGTTCCGGATCGCGGGGAGCCGTGCGAGGAGTGCTTCCCCGGGGCAGCTTGTGGCATATCCGTCGCGGTGACCGGAAATGGCATCGAATTGGGCCGAAGTGCCTTTGGTGTAGCGGCTCTTGTCGTTCGTTGATGTGAGCCGCACCTTGCTGGTCGGGTCGATTCCGCTCAGGCCGAGCTTCCAGGCGGCGAGGGCCGCGATCGCGTGTTCCATGGCCGGCGGTACGGGGGTGCCCCGTCCGAAGGTGCCGATCGCGGCGATCCCTGTGGTGCCGTGGTTGAAGCCGAGGGTGTGGGAACCGATGACGGGGCGGCCGGCACCGCCGGCTCGGCCCTCGTAGATGTTGCCGCAGGTGTCGACGAGGAAGTTGTAGCCGAGGTCTCCCCAACTGCGGTCACGAGTCTGGCCCGTATACAGGTTGCGCAAGGTACGCGGGACGCTGGCACAGTCGTAGCCGTTGGGAGTGTCGGTGTGATGAATGAAGACCGCCGTCACCTTTTCCGCGTAGTGGGCATGGGCGTCACGCCTGGTTTCGTCGGCCCGCCACTGCGCACGCGGCACGATGGCGGGCGGCGGTGCTCCACGGGGAAACGCCACCGAGGTGGCTCCCAGGGCCGGGAACGGACGTGCGGAATCGGCAGTCGGCTCGGGAACTGATCCGGCCGGCCACGCAAATGGCGGCCTTCGCGACGTCGTCTCGCCGACAGTGCCGGCCTTCGTCAACCCGGGCGGTGCCGCGAGGAGAGACACCGCCACGGGGGCCGTGACCCACAGCGATGTTCGGAACAAACGCACAGGGAAAACCTTCTTCGTCTTTCGCCGGCAGGACGGCCGGAGCGCGTATGCCCACAGCTTTGCGGCGGGAGGTTCGCCGCGCGCGCCGGGTTACTGCGGACAGGCGAGCGTGCCGGCACGCCTGCCGCCAGTTGCAAGGGGCGATGAGGAGTTGCGGTGTGCACAGCGACCTCTGTCGCTTCCCCCACCACCGGTGGGACACCGCGCGCCCTCCTGCCGCGTACCTGTACCGCGCAGCGGGGCATCCGGCCTGAGCCGGGCGCGCCCACGTGGGGAGCATGGTGGGTGACGCCCAGTCCGTCGCCAGGCGTGGCGTACCAGGCGTGTGACGGCTGCCTGTCCCGAAAACTCCGGGTTGCGTTGTGCCCGCAACTGTGGTGGGTGGCCAGGGTGGCGGGCTCGCTGACGCCCCGGAGTTCAGGTGCGCGTACGGGGCGGACCGAACCGGCACGACGATGTGCTGGCAGCAGGCCGACGGTACGCCGTAAATGCGGCACTGACCGAGACGGCGGGATCCCGCCCGGTGCTGCTGATCCGGCCACGCCCGTGGAACAGACGGGGTTCGCACGCAAAGCCCTACACCCGGCCGGCCCATCCGTTGAACCGCCGCGGGCATGAGCTGGGCGGGGCCGACCGGAGTTCTCGGACTACGTGGCGCGTTCGGGCTGCCCGCCGTCCCGGAGTGCCTGGACACCCGCAGCTCGCACACACCCCCTTCCACGCAACCACCGGAGACGGAACCTACGGTGGTGTCGCAGCTGTCGCGACGGCGACGGTCCGGCCCTCTTCGAGCCGGCGGTTCGGATTCCTGGCGATGTCAAGCACTCCGGGTTTCCTGCGCCGTCCGGCGCCGGGTTTCGTCCGCCGCGCACAGGACCCGGTCCGGGCGGATGGGCAGGTCCCGGTGGCGTGTCCCGGTGGCGTGCCACACCGCGTTGGCGATGGCGGCGGCGACACCCACGATGCCGATCTCGCCGATGCCCTTGATCCCGACCGGGTCGTCCGGGTCGGGGTCATCGACCCAGTCCGCCTCGATGAGCGGCACGTCGGCGTGTGTGGCGAGGTGGTATCCGGCGAGGTCGGCGCCGATGTGGCCGCCGCTGGCCCGGTCCCTGATCGCCTCCTCGTGGAGGGCCATGGACAGCCCCCAGGTCATTCCGCCGATGAGCTGGCTGCGGGCGGTGAGCGGGTTGACGATGGTGCCCGCGGCGTAGATGCCGAGCAGCCGGCGTACGCGTACCTCGCCGGTGGCGGTATCCACCGCGACCTCGGCGAACTGTGCTCCGAAGGAGTGCCGTTCCTTCTTCGCGAGGGCGCCGACGGCCTCGGTGGTGTCGGACCGGGCGGTGATCCCCTCCGGCGGAATGACGCCTCCCCGGGCTGCCAATCGATCCCGCAGCTCGTCCGCCGCGGCTGTCACCGCCCACGCCCAGGAGCGGGTGCCCATCGAGCCGCCGGCGAACATCGCCGGGCCGAGGTCGCTGTCCGCGATCCGTACACGGATACGGCCTGGATCCACCTCCAGCGCGTCCGCGGCGATCAGGGCCATGGCCGTCCGTGCCCCGGTCCCGATGTCCGCTGCGTTGATCCGTACGGTGAAGGTCTGGTCCGGCTCCGCGGTCACGGCCGCCGTGGACGGGGCGACTCCCGAGGGGTAGGTGGCCGCCGCCGTTCCGGTCCCGAGCAGCCAGCGCCCCTCACGGCGCAGGCCGGGACGAGGGTCCCGGTGTGCCCAGCCGAACCTGCGGGCGCCCTCCTCGAAACAGGCGAGCACGTTTCGGCTGCTGAACGGCAGCCCGGACACGGGACCCGTCCCGGGTTCGTTGCGTGCGCGCAGCGCGATCGGGTCCATGGCGCACTTCTCGGCCAGTTCGTCGAGGGCGGATTCGAGGGCGAAGGATCCCGGTGCCTCGCCCGGCGCGCGCATCCACGCCGGAGTCGGCACGTCGAGCCGTACCAGCCGGTGAAGGGTGTGATGCGCGTCGGCGTCGTACATCACGCGGCCCAGCACGGCGCTCGACTCGATAAATTCATGCACGGTCGAGGTAAGACTGTGCGCCTGGTGGTCGAAGGCGTGCAGCCGGCCGGCGGCGTCGGCGCCGAGCCTGATGCGCTGAGCCGTGGGGCTGCGGAATCCGACGAGGAAAAACATCTGACGACGAGTCAGTACGACGCGGACCGGGCGGTGCAGGACGGTCGTGGCCATCACGGCGGCCACCTGGTGCGGGCTCAGTCCCTTGGATCCGAAGGCGCCGCCGACGTGTTCGGACCGCACCCGTACGGAGGCGGGATCGAGAGAGAAGAGCTGCGCGAGCTCGCTCGCCACCCAGGTGCTGCCCTGGTTGGAGTCGAGGACGTCGAGCCGGCCACCGTCCCAGCGAGCCGTCGCCGCATGCGGCTCCATAGGGTTGTGGTGCTCCTCCGGTGTGGTGTACTCCTCGTCCACGACGGCGGCGGAGGCATCGAGTTGGGCCTCAAGGTTCCCCTTCTCCGTCTCGGCCTGGACCATCGGGTTGTTCTCCGGCGTGTACGCACCGGAATGCCCGGCGGAGAACGCGACGTCGTGCGGCTCCTCGTCGTACCGGACCACCAGTGCCTCGGCGGCCTCCCGGGCCTGCTCGGACGTCTCGGCCACGACCAGCGCCACCGGCCAGCCCGCGAAGGGCACGCGGTCGTGCTGGAAGATCCCGAGGACCGGGTTCGGCCGCCCCAGCATGCCCACGTAGTCGGTGTCGACGCGCGGCGCGTTCCCGTGGTGCAGCACGGTGAGAACGCCGGGCATGGCCAGGACGGGGGCGTCCTCCAGGGAACGGATACGGCCACGGGCAACGGTCGACAACACCAGCCAGCCATGGGCGAGTTCGGCGAAGGGGATCTCTCCGGCGTAGCGGGCCGCCCCGGTGACCTTGTCGCGGCCCTCCACGCGGGTATGGGCGGATCCGACGGATCCCGTCACCGCTGCGATTTTGGCCGTCGCGGTCATCGGGTGACCTCCTCGGTGAGTTCGGTCAGCACGGCCACGACGAGATTGCGCATCAGCGTCACCTTGTATCCGTTCCCGGCAAGCGCCTCGGCGGCCGCCAGTTCGGCATCCGCCGCGGCGGCGAACGCCTCCGCGCTCACCGGGCCGCCGGTCAGTATCCGTTCGGCCGCACGGGCCCGCCACGGGCGGGACGCGACCGCCCCGAACGCGAGGCGCACTTCGCGTACGACATCGTCCTGGACGTCGAGTGCGGCGGCGATCGAGCCGATCGCGAACGCGTACGAGGCGCGCTCGCGTACCTTCCGGTACCGCGAGCGGGTGGCAACCGGGGCCGGCGGCAGCGTGATGCCGGTGATCAGCGCACCCGGCGGGAGTGCGGTCTCGATGTGCGGGGTGTCGCCCACGGGCGGATAGAACGCGGAGATCGGCAACTCGCCCGGCCCCTGCGCCGCTTCGTAGGAGATGACGGCGTCGAAGGCGGCGAGCGCGACTGCCATGTCCGACGGATGGGTGGCGATGCAGTGCCCGGAGGCGCCGAGGATCGCGTGGTTGCGGTGCTCGCCCGTGAGGGCGGGGCAACCGCTGCCGGGGGCACGCTTGTTGCACGGCTTGCTGATGTCGGTGAAGTAGCCGCAACGGGTCCGTTGGAGCAGATTCCCGCCGACCGTGGCCATGTTGCGCAGCTGCCCCGAGGCGCCGGCCAGGACGGCCTGCGCCAGCGCCGGGTAGTGACGCCGCACTTCGGGGTGGGCCGCGAGGTCGCTGTTGGTGACGGCCGCGCCGATGCGAAGCCCGCCCTCGTGAGTGAACACGATTCCGCCGAGAGGGAGTTCGCGTACATCGATGAGCAGCTCGGGCCTTTCCACGCCGGCCTTCATCAGGTCGACCAGGTTGGTGCCGCCGCCGAGGAAGCGGGCGCCGGGGCGGTCGCCGAGCAGGGCGACAGCTGTGGAGACGTCGAAGACGCGTTCGTAACCGAATTCCCTCATGCCGCCGCCTCCTTGCCCTCGGCGCCGGCTGCCTCCGCCGCCCGCGCGACCGCTTGCACGATCGACACATAGGCGCCGCAGCGGCACAGGTTGCCGCTCATCCGCTCGCGGATCTCCTCGGCGGTGAGCGCGGGCACGCCCGCTTCGGGCCGGACATCGCCGGTCACGGCGCTCGGCCAGCCCGCCGCGTGTTCCTCGATCACCGCGAGCGCCGAACAGATCTGCCCCGGTGTGCAGTATCCGCACTGATAGCCGTCGAGGTCGAGAAAGGCCTGCTGCACCGGATGCAGCCGCTCACCATCGGCCACGCCTTCGATGGTGGTGATCGCGCGCCCCTGGGCCGCGACCGCGAGCTGAAGACACGAAACGGCCCGGCGCCCATCGAGCAGCACCGTACAGGCGCCGCACTGGCCCTGGTCACAGCCCTTCTTGGTACCGGTCAGATCGAGATGCTCGCGCAGGGCGTCGAGCAGGGTGGTGCGATGGTCGACGGACAGCGTGTACTTCTCGCCATTGATGTGCAGAGTGATGGCACTGGACGACGATGGGGCCATGATCAGCCTTCTTTCGCATTGCGGATGCGCGTCGAACGAGACGATCCCGGCAGAGGGTCCGGGAGGGAGAGGGCGATGGTGAATGAACCAGTGACGAGGGGCGCCGGTCGGTCATACTGGCCGGAATTGCCGCTATGGTGAACGTAAGCGGACAGCTGTCCACTAACCGTTGAACCTAGCGGACAGCTGTCCGCTCAGCAAGGCCGGACTTGGCTGCGATTCCGGAAGGAGGACGAGTGCGGGAAGACAAGAGCACGGCTCTGCGCCCAGACGCGCAACGGAATCGCGAGCGCATCCTGGAGGTCGCGCTGGCCGAGCTGACGCGGGCAGCGGACGCCCCGTTGAGTGTGATCGCGAAGAAGGCCGGCGTCGGGCAGGGAACGTTCTACCGAAACTTCCCCAACCGCGAGGCGCTGGTTCTGGAGGTCTACCGCTACGAGATGCAGCAGGTCGCCGACACCGCTGCCCAGCTGCTTCAGACCCGCACACCCGACCAGGCTCTGAGGGAGTGGATGGACCGCCTGGCCCAGTACGCCATGGCCAAGGCAGGCCTGGCCGACGCACTGCGCAAGGCCACCAGCTCGTACGGCAGCCTGGCCCAGCTGGGCCACGGCCCGGTGACCCAGGCGGTCACGCTCCTGCTGAACGCCAACGAGGAGGCCGGTACCATCCGCCCGGGGCTGACCCCCGACGATTTCGTGCTCGCCATTGCCGGGCTCTGGCAGATCGACCCGCACAGCGACTGGCAGCCGCGTGCGACACGGCTGCTGGACCTCGTCATGGACGGGCTGCGGGCGGGGGCGTTGGGAGCGGGAGGGCCGGCGGCGGATGAGTCCGAGGCGGACGGATCCCGGGCGGACGGGCCGAGGTCCGGACGATGGCGCTGCTGCGCGCGGGAATGAGCGCGACCGACGCGTGCATGGCGGTCGGCTGTACCTCGCTCGGCTCGTTCAGCTCGCGATTCACCGAGCTCCTGGGGGAGCCGCCGAGCGCATACCGCATCGGGGAACACTGCGCCGTGACGGCGATGCCCGCGTGTGTGGCGAAGGTACGCACCCGGCCGACCAGAGACGCATCGAGCAGGATTCGAGAAGCGGCCCGCGATACCGCCGCCTAGCGTTGGGCGCATGAACATCGCACTCCAGTACTGCCACATCACCGTCAACGACCCGGATGAGTCGCTCGCCTTCTACCGTGACGCGCTCGGCCTCGAGGTGCGCAACGACGTCGCCTCGGGCGGGTTTCGCTGGGTCACCCTCGGCAGCGCGGCCCAGCCGGACCTCGAGATCGTGCTCTCGGAACCGCACGCCGGCCGATCCCAGGCCGATGGAGACGTGCTGCAGGAACTGCTCACCAAGGGCGTCCTGCCGAACATCGTCTTCCGCACCGACGATCTCGACGCGGCCTTCGAGAAGGTGCGGGCATCCGGCGCCGAGGTGCTGCAGGAGCCCATGGACCAGCCTTGGGGCCCGCGTGACTGCGCGTTCCGCGATCCCTCGGGCAACATGGTGCGAATCTCGCAGGGGCCGACGGCTTAGCTTCAGCCGCGCCTGCTCGGTCACGCGTCACGGCGGGCCGAAGGTTTCATGACCGAGTGCTTCGTCCCCGGACTCCGGATGTGCCGGCGGCGGGTCCGCCGCGGCAACAGGTGGTGACGAAGACGATGACGGACGAGGGAGCCCGCGGTCCCGGCGGTGCAGGCAACCGCCGGGACTGTCGGCGCGACCCGGCCGTGCCACACCCGTCCGTGCCGGACGCCTCGGCCGACGGGCAGACCCGTACCGTCGTAGCCGACCAGGAGCAGCCGCTGCGCGCCCGCGACCTGTTCCAGGCCCGCGGCGGAAGCCGTGATCCTTCAGGCGCCGGATGTCATCCGGTGACATGACCCGGCGCAGCAGCAGGCCCGCCTCGACGACCTGTCGGCGCGACCGAGGAACTCGACCACGTCGACGCCGAGCGCGCGTGCCCGCCCCGGGATGCATGCCGTCGATGCCGGCCTCGCCCCGGGTGGCGAGGAAGTAGGTGACGGTCCTGCCCTGGCCGGTCCAGCGGGCGACGGCGCGGGCGGTGCCGTACTCGATGTCGTCGGGGCGTGCCGCGACCGCCAGACAGCGCTGCCAGTCCTCCGGGAGCGCGGGAAGCGTTTCGCGCCGGACTTGGCCGGCGCTGTCGTCGAAACCACTCGTGACTCCTTCATGGCGCTCCGGCGGACGTGCTCGCTCCGGTTACGTTCTGATCAAGGCCGTCCGCAGCCCTTGTGCGCCAGATCACCTCGGCATACGTTTCGTGCCACACCAGCGAACAAAGTGTTTGCTGACATCACATCAGGTGTTTACTCATGGCGGAGTCACCACTTCCCAACCCCTCCGAGGGCGGCTCCGACGCGCTCGCCGAAGAGGCGCTGGGCGCCCGCATCCGGGAGTACCGCATGAAGCGGCGCATGTCGCTGCGTGCTCTGGGGGCGGCTGCCCAGGCGAGCCCGGGCTTCCTCAGTCAGTTGGAGCGCGGGCAGGCGAACGCTTCCATCGGAATGCTGCGGCGCATCGCAGCGGCGCTCGGCCTCACCGTGGCCGACCTGTTCGACCAGAGCGGTCCCACAGGCCCGCGAGTCGTACGGCGCGCCGACCGGCCGATGCTGCAGACCGCCCCGGGGAGCCGGAAGTTCCTGATTTCCCAGCGACCGCTCGGTCATCTGGAGGTGTACGCGGGCGAGTTCGAACCAGGAGCCTCCACCGGCGACGACGCCTACACCCACGGGGACTCGCAGGAGATCCTCCTGGTGGTCAGCGGCACCGTCCGGATCGAACTGGACGGGCACCCCCACGTTCTGGATCCCGGCGACAGCATCGAGTACCTGTCCTCCACCCCGCACCGGGTCGTCAACGATGGTGAGACGCCCGCCGAGATCCTCTGGATCATCAGTCCGCCGACACCGGACTGACCCCCGCTTGCTCCTTTCCCTTCCCCCCTTCTCTTCACCTCCCCGTCTTCATCCCTCGCTCTGGAGCACGACCATGCCCGAAAAGACCGGACGAACCGTCGGAAAATTCGCAGCCTGCGGCGCGCTGCTGCTGGCCCTCACTGCCTGCTCCGGCGGTGCCCCCGCCGCCCGTGACATCGATCTCGGCCCCGGCCCGGCCGCCGCGGGCACCGTGAAGAAGGGCGCCCTCGACGGCGTCACCCTCACGTTCGCCTCCTACGGCGGCATCTACCAGGACGGTCAGGAGACCGCCGCGGTCAAGCCGTTCGCCACCGAATCCGGCGCGAAGATGCTCTCGGACGGCCCTACCGACTACACCAAGCTCAAGGCGCAGGTCGACTCGGGCAACGTCACATGGGACGTGGTGGACACCGACGCCATCTGGGCCGAACGGCAGTGCGGGAAGCTCCTCATGCCGCTCGACACCACCATCGTCGACACTTCGAAGCTGCCCAAGGACATGGTGGGCAAGTGCTCGGTGCCGGCCATGACCTACGGCATGGTGCTGATGTACGACAAGTCCAAGTTCGGCGGCAACCCGCCCAAGGACTGGGCGGACTTCTTCGACACCGCCAAGTACCCCGGCAAGCGCGCCATACCTGGTGTGGCGTCGGACGCGGCCCCCGGCCCGCTGGAGGCGGCGCTGATCGCGGACGGCGTCGCTCCCGACAAGCTCTTCCCGCTCGACGTCGACCGCGGTCTGAAGAAGCTCACCGGCGTCCGCTCCTCCCTGGTCTTCTGGGACACCGGTGCGCGATCCCAGCAACTGCTGGAGTCGGGCGAGGTGTCGATGGCGATGGTGTGGACCGGTCGTGCGTACTCGGCCGTGAAGAACGGTGCGAAGTTCGCCCCGCAGTGGAACCAGTTCATGCCGGTCTCCGACTCCCTCGCCGTACCCAAGAACGCCAAGAACCCCAAGGCATCCATGGCCCTGATCAACTACTACCTGGGCGCCGGCCAGCAGGCCAGGCTCACCGAGCTGACCTCCTACTCGCCGATCAACTCCGAGGCCCAGCCGAAGATTGATGCGGCCGCCTCCGCATACATGACCTCCACGCCGGGGCGGCAGGCAAAGGCTCTCAAGCTGGACAACGCCTGGTGGGCGCAGAACCAGGAGCAGATCATCCAGAAGTGGTCCGACTGGCTGGCGCGCTGACCCATGACTGCCCTGATCGAGATCGCCGCCCCGGCCGCCGGCCGGCGCCCCAAGGGTGCCGGTGACCGGTGGGGATGGCTGCTGCTGCCGGCGCTGGTGCTGCTGGCTGTGCTGTTCCTCGTGCCGCTGGGCCTGATGGCCTGGCGCAGTGTCACCGAGCCGGCCCCCGGTGCGGGCAACTACTCCTGGTTCTTCACCAGCGACGTCGCCCTCGCCACCCTGGTCCGTACGCTGGCCGTCGGCGCCGTCGTCACCCTGGTGACCCTGGTGCTCTCCTATCCGTACGCCTACCTGATGACCGTGGTCAGCGCCCGTGCGCGGGTCTGGCTCACTCTGCTCGTACTGCTGCCGTTCTGGACGAGCCTGATGGTGCGCACTTTCGCGTGGGTCGTGCTGCTGCAGGACAGCGGTGTTGTCAACCAGTTGCTCGGCACCGTGGGGATGGGGCCGCTGCAGCTGATCCGTACCCCCACCGGAGTGGTGATCGGCATGGCGCAGGTGCTGATGCCGTTCATGGTGCTGCCGCTGTACGCGGTGATGAGCGGGATCGACCGGCGGTTGCTGGACGCCGCGCAGGGCATGGGGGCGCGCCCCGCCACCGCGTTCCTGCGGGTGTTCGTGCCCCTGTCGCTGCCCGGGGTCGGCGCCGGCGCGCTGACCGTGTTCATCACCTCGCTCGGCTTCTACGTGACGCCGGCCCTGCTGGGCTCGCCCGACCAGGCGCTGATCTCGCAGCAGATTTTCACCCAGGTCAACGGGCTGCTCGCGTGGGGCCGGGGCGGAGCGATGGGCGTGGTGCTGCTGGCGGTCACGCTTGTCCTGCTGGGGCTGGTCGGCGTCGTCCTGCGGCTCACCCGTACCCGTGGAGGTGTCCGATGAGGACCGGTCCCGCGCGGATCGCGCTCTGGGCGTTCAGCGTGCTGGTGGGCTTCTGGCTCATCGCACCGACGCTCGTGGTGATCCCGCTCAGCTTCACCGACAAGGCGTCCCTGGTGTTCCCGCCGACCGGCTGGTCCGGCCGCTGGTACACCAACTTCTTCACCGACCCCCGATGGACCGAGGCGCTGCTCTCCTCGCTGCAGGTGGGCGTCCTGGTCGCGGTGGTGGCCACCGTGCTGGGCACCGCCGCCGCGATCGCGCTCACCCGGTCCGGCTCGCGCTGGGCGAAACCGTCCTACGGGCTGCTGCTGGCCCCGATGATCGTGCCCACCGTGGTCGTGGCCATCGGCGTGTACGCGCTGTTCCTCCAGTACGGCCTGCTGGGCACGTTGCTCGGCTTCGTCACCGCCCACACCGTGCTCGCCCTGCCGTTCGTGATCATTCCGGTGACGGCGAGTCTGCGCGGCTTCGACCGGCGGCTCGAGGACGCCGCACTGATCTGCGGCGCGAGCCGCTGGGGCGCGATCCGTCAGGTGACGTTGCCCCAGATCGCTCCCGGAGTCGTCTCCGGCGCCCTGTTCGCCTTCGTCACCAGCTTCGACGAGGTGGTGGTCTCACTGTTCATCCAGAGCCCCTACCTGCAGACCCTGCCGGTGATGATGTTCGCCAGCGTGACCCGGGACACCGATCCCACCATCGCCGCGGCCGCCACCCTGATCATCGCCTTCACCACGGTGCTCGTACTGGCCGCCACTTTCGCCACCTCCAGGAGGAACCGTGTCCGCTGAGACCAGCCTCATCAAGGCGCGCGGAGCCCGCATCGAACTGGCGCAGGTGCGCAAGGAGTACGCGGACTCCGTCGCCGTCGACGACGTCTCCCTGGTCATCGAACCGGGCGAGTTCATGACCCTGCTGGGCCCCAGCGGCTCAGGCAAGACCACCACCCTCAACATCATCGCCGGGTTCACCGCCGCCACCTCGGGCACGCTGACCGTCGGCGGTGTCCAGATGCAGGACCTGCCGCCGCACCGGCGTGACATCGGCATGGTCTTCCAGCACTACGCGCTCTTCCCGCACATGACGGTCGCCCAGAACGTCGCCTTCCCACTGAAGCAGCGCAAGGTCCCCAAGGCCCGCCGCACCCAGCTGGTCGAGGCGGCCCTGGAGACCGTACGGCTCGGTGGCTACGGCCACCGCAGGCCGAGCGAACTGTCCGGCGGACAGCAGCAAAGGGTCGCCCTGGCCCGGGCGGTGGTGTACGAGCCCAGCGTGCTGCTGATGGACGAGCCGCTCGGCGCGCTCGACAAGAAGCTGCGCGAATCGCTCCAGCTGGAGATCAAGCGGGTGCACCGAGAGATCGGCTCCACCTTCGTCTTCGTCACCCACGACCAGGAAGAAGCGCTCGTCCTCTCGGACCGTATCGCCGTCTTCAATGATGGGGGCATCCAGCAGGTCGGCACCGCGAGCGAACTGTACGAGAAGCCCCGCAGCCTGTTCGTCGCCGAGTTCCTGGGCGAGTCGTCCACCGTGCGGGGGAGGATCGAGCCGGACGGCGACGACTCGTGCCTACAGGTCGGCGACCGCACCGTACGCGCACCCGGCCGGCCCGCCGATGGCACCGCCGCCGCCGCCGCCGTCGTCGTCCGTCCCGAGCACCTGCGGGTGCAGCCCGCCGGAGCACCGGTCGCCCCCGGGGCCAACGCCCTGCCGGCCCGGGTGACCCAGGAGATCTACCTGGGCTCCGGCCGCAAGCTCGAACTCGCCCTGCCCGACGGCACCGTGCTGCTTGCCCGCGAGCAGGCCGACCGGCTGTCCGACGTCCGCCACGGCGACGAGGTCACCGTGGTCTGGGACATCGAGCGGGGCGTCCTGCTCGGTGACACACCCGGCACCACCCACACACCCACCCCCGCCGGCCGGACCCCCGCCGGCGTCGCACAGGAGAGCGGCCGATGAGCACCGCAACACCCGCCACCAGCCCCACCTTCGTCAACGGCGACGTCTCCTTCTGGTTCCGGGAGGGCGGCATTCCCACCCGTCGCCCGGCACTCCCCGGCGACCTGGACGTGGACGTCGCACTCGTCGGCGGCGGCTACACCGCACTGTGGACCGCGTACTACCTCAAGCAGGCCCAGCCCGACCTGCGGATCGCCGTACTGGAGAAGGAGTTCGCCGGCTTCGGGGCCTCCGGCCGCAACGGCGGCTGGCTCAGCGCCGAGCCGCCCGGCCAGATGCGCCGCTACGCCAAGGCACACGGCCAGGAGCCGGCCGTTGCCATGCAGCGCGAGATGTTCTCCTCGGTCGACGAGGTCGTCCGCGTCGCCGCCGAGGAAGGCATCGAGGCCGACATCCAGAAGGACGGTCTGCTCCACGTCGCCACCAACGCCGCGCAGGAACGGCGGCTCCGCGACCGGCTGCCGTCACTACGCGCCGAAGGCTGGGGCGAGGACGACCTGGTCGAGCTGGACCGCGACGAGCTCGCCGAACGCGTCCGCGTCGCCGGCGCCCGCAGCGCCCAGTGGAGCCCGCACTGCGCCCGCATCCAGCCGGCCAAGCTGGTCCGAGGCCTGGCCGACGTGGTCGAGCGGATGGGCGTCACCATCTACGAGAGCACCGAAGTCACCGAGATCCGCCCGCACGAGGCGGTCACGCCGCACGGCACCGTCCGGGCATCGTTCGTGATCCGGGCCCTGGAGGGCTTCACCTCCGGGCTGCGCGGACACCGCCGGTCGTGGCTGCCCATGAACAGCAGCATGATCGTCACCGAGCCGCTGCCCGCCGCAGTGTGGGAGGAGATCGGCTGGCGCGGAGCCGAACTGATCGGCGACGAGGCGAACTCCTACTGCTACATCCAGCGCACCACCGACGGGCGGATCGCCATCGGCGGACGCGGCATCCCGTACATGTTCGGCTCCCACGTCGACCAGCACGGCGAGACCCGTACCGCCACCCAGATGCAACTGCAGGCCATCCTGCGGCAGCACTTCCCGGCCACCCGGGACGTGGCGATCGACCACACCTGGTCCGGGGTGCTGGGCGTGCCGCGTGACTGGTGCGCCACCGTCCACGTGGACGAGCGGACCGGGCTGGGCTGGGCCGGCGGCTATGTCGGGCACGGCGTGACCACCACCAACCTCGCCGGACGCACCCTGCGCGACCTGATCCTGCGTCAGGAGACGGACCTCACCCGGCTGCCCTGGGTCGGCCGCCAGGTGCGAGGCTGGGAACCGGAGCCGCTGCGCTGGCTCGGCGTGCGCAGCCTCTACGTCGCGTACCGCGCCGCCGACCGGCACGAGAACTCCGGCCTGGAGCGCACTTCCGCCATCGCACGCATCGCCGACGTCATCAGCGGCCGCTGAAAGGAGCCGATCCTCGTGAACATCCCTGTGGACACCACCGTCTTCCCCGTCGCCTTCCTCGCCGACGCGGCGACCACCGACCTGCCCGCCGCCTGTCCCAAGCCCACCAGCACCACCGGTCAGCAGGAGACCAGTCACACCCTGTGGACGTCCCCCGACAGCCTCGTCGAGGTCGGCGTCTGGGAGTGCGACCCCGGCCACTTCACCGCCACCCGCGAGGGCTACGACGAGATCTGCCAGGTACTGTCCGGCACCGCCACCGTCGAAACCGAAGGCGGCGAAAGCGTCGAACTGCGCCCCGGTGCCACCCTGGCCATGCCGGCCGGCTGGCGCGGCACCTGGCAGGTCCACGAAACGATCCGCAAGGTGTACGTGGTGCGAACCCACCAGGCCGAAGCATGACCCTCGTCCTGCACGGCGGCCACGTGTGGACGGGCGACCCCTCGCGGCCGCACGCGACCGCCGTCGCCGTGGCCGACGGCCGGATCACCGCCGTCGGCTCCGACACCGAAGTACGGGCGACCGCCGGACAGGCGTCCGAAACCGTCGACCTGGCCGGCCGGACCGTGGTGCCCGGTCTCCAGGACGCGCACATCCACCCCGTCTGGGGCGCCATGGAGGCGCTGCGCTGCGACCTGACCCGCGCCGTCGACGCCGCCCAGTGCGCTGCCCTCGTCCGGGAGTACGCGGCGGCCGAACCCGGCCGCCCGTGGATCCTGGGCGGCGGCTGGGGCATGGACTGCTTCCCCGGCGGCTGGCCCACCAAGGAACTGCTGGACGCGGTCGTCGCGGACCGGCCGGTCTTCCTGCCCAACGCCGACCACCACTCGGCGTGGGTCAACTCGGCGGCACTGGAACGCGCCGGGATCGACGCGTCCACACCGGACCCCGCGGCCGGGCGGATCGAGCGTGATGCGGCCGGCCGCCCCACCGGGGTACTGCACGAGGCCGCGATGGACCTGGTCGCCCGGGTGCTGCCGCAGAACACCCCGGAGGACCAGCGCGCAGCGCTCCGCCACGCCCAGGAGCACCTCTTCCGGTACGGCATCACCGGCTGGCAGGACGCCATCGTCGGCGCCTACGGCGGAGCCGGCGACACGCTCGCCGCCTACCGCCGGGCGGACGCGGAAGGGCTGCTGAAGGCCCGGGTCACCGGAGCCCTGTGGTGGGACCGCGACCGCGGCCTGGAACAGCTGGACGATCTCATGACCCGGCGCGGCGAGCACGGCCGCCGGTTCCGTGCGGGCACGGTGAAGGTCATGCAGGACGGCGTACTGGAGACCGGCACCGGTGCCCTGCTGGAGCCCTACCTCGACCAGTGCGGGTGCGCCACCGGCAACCTGGGCCACTCCAACGTGCCCGCCGAACTGCTCACGGAGGCGGTGACCCGGCTGGACGCGGCCGGCTTCCAGGTCCACTTCCACGCGATCGGCGACCGCGCGGTCCGCGAGTGCCTGGACGCGGTCGCGGCTGCCTCGCGGGCCAATGGAGTGCGCGACCGAAGGCACCACATCGCGCATGTGCAACTGGTCGACGACGCGGACATCGGCCGGTTCGCCGAGCTGGGGGTGACGGCCAACATCCAGTCCCTCTGGGCGACTCACCATCCGCAGACGGACGAGCTGGTCGATCCGCTGCTGGGCGAGGAACGCGCCCGGCGCCAGTACCCCTTCCGCCGGCTGCTCGACAGCGGCGCCCGGCTCGCCGGCGGCAGCGACTGGCCGGTGACCACGGCCGACCCCTGGCAGGCCATGCACGTCGCGGTGCACCGCACCGAACCACCCGGCTCGGCGCACGCCCACTGGCCGGGCGCCGACCGCCCGTACGGCCCCGAGCAGCGCCTGCGGCTCGCCGACATCCTGCGCGCCTACACCGCGGGCTCGGCGTGGGTGAACGGCAACGACGACGAGACCGGCTGCCTGCGCGAGGGCATGGCCGCGGACCTCGCGGTCCTCGACCGGGACCTCTTCGCCCCCGGCACGCCCGTGGCCGGCACCCGGGCCATGCTCACCCTGGTGGCCGGAGAGGTGGTCCACAGCGAGTAGAGGCACAGCGGGCAGGGCCGCCGTCCCCTTCCGGTCGGAGGCGGCGGCCACAGCATGCGTGCGGCCGGCCGCACGACGGCTCTCGCACATGAACCCGGGCGCAGGTGCCCTCCGCGGTGCACCGCGGAGGGCACGGATACCGCTCCACCGGGCAGGCCGGGGCGCGTAGCGGCCGGCCGTACGGAACCGCGGGCTCACACACAGCCCGCTCCCGGCGCTGCCCGGGACCTCGGCATCATCACCGGCCGTGCCGCTACCGGACCCCGCAACGCGATCAACGACATGCCAGGCGTCCGCGTCGGTCACACCACCGCCGACCGGCACCCCGACGTGCACGGCGGAGTGACCGCCCGTCGGCGTTCCGGGGCGCCGACGCCCTGGTCGGCTGGATGCTCGAACGGCCCGGGTGCGAGAAGGAGCAGAGCCTCAACCCGGTCGTGGGGGAGTGCAACGACGGTTTCCTGTCCGGCATCCGCGCGCGGCCGGTTCACGGGGAGCACGTCAGGGCCGCGCTGGACGGAGCGTCCGGCGGCGCGCTGCCCGAGGGCTACGTCGGTACCGGAACCGGCACAGGAGCATGGGGATTCAAGGCGGGCACAGGTGCCGCCGCACGCACGCCGAACCTGGACAGACAGCGGTTCACGGCGGGGCCCTCGTGCAAGCGAACTTCGGCGGAACGCTACGGTGCTCGGGGTCGCGCCGTCACCCCGCAGCCCTTGGGCCTGTCCGGCGATCCGGCTCCGGCCCCGGAGACCGGCTCCTGCGTGGGTGGTGGCCACAGACGCCCCTCTCGACACCAGACAGCTCACCCGCGTGGCCCGGCGTGCCGATTTCGCCTCGCCCGTACGGGTGCGGTCTACAGCCACGGCAGTGGCGACTACGCCATCGCCTTGGATACGGGACCGGGCGCCGGAGCTCCCGTGACGGACGCCGATCTGGGGCTGTTGTTCGAAGCTGTACTCGACGCAGTCGAAGGAAGAGGGTGTGCTCGACTCCCTGCTCGCAGCGACGACGACCACCGGCTTCGCCGGCCGCACACGGCCGGCCCTGCCTGCGGACCGGCTGCTCGACGCCCTCACCGGCCCCACGGCACCACTGGGACCCGACGGTCGGCAGCTACCGGCGGTCCTGTTCGACGGAGCCGACATCACACTGCGGCAACTGGCCCGCTATGGGAGAAGGCCCGGCAGAAGGACGGCCCAATGGCCCGCGAGGCCCGCGTCCACGCCCTTCTGGACGCCGAGTCCGTCGCCGCCCTGGGCCCGGAGATCCGCGAGCAGTCCTCCGCCACCTGCATCCTGGCGCGCTGGACCCCGGACACCCCGCTCCAGGCCCTTCGGACCGGCGGTATCGGTGCAGCGTCCGTCGCGGCCACGGGCGGTCTCGCGTGCGGGGTCCTCGGACGTGGGCGGCGGGAGCCGGAGGCCAAAGCTTCCTGAACGTGGGACTCGCCGACGGCCCGCGAGTCCCACGTTCGCGAGCCCGAGTTCCGGGTTCACGGGGTCGAGTTCCACGTTCGTGGACGGGCGAAATCGGTCGCAGTGGGGCCGGGCGCTGCTGGCTTGCGGCTGTGGATCTCTTCTCACGCTCTTGGACAGCATTGCGCACCGCGGTCGCCGAACTCCCGGACGAGGACTTCGCGCGGCCGTCCGGCTGCACCGGCTGGCTCGTGCGGGACCTGGTATGTCACTTGATCACCGACGCTCAGGACGTTCTGATCACCCTCGTCACTCCCGCCGAAACGGAACCGACCCGGGACGCGGTGACCTACTGGGACATCGTCGAAGCCCCGACCGGCGACGACCCGCTCGACGCGCTGATCGTCCGCCTGGCCACCGCGTACGAAGAGCGGTGGCTGCTCAAGTTCCACTTCGATGACGTCGGTTCCACCGCCGGTCGCGCCGCCGAACTCGCGGTTCCCGCGGTCCGGGTCGGCGCCTGCGATGTCTACGAATGGAGCTGCCGACGCCCTGATATGCCTTGTCGGCCCAGCATTTGAGTCTGCCTCTGTGAGCGTGTCGATGATGCCGTGGGTGCGGGCGGTGGTCAGGTCGTGGGTGGCGCCGGGCAGTGCGGGCGAGGCCCACCGCAGCCGACCCAAGGGATTGCTTTGCCGGTGGCGCCGGCCGGCAGGGTGGTGATCAGGCGGTCGATTTCCGCGGCCGGTCTGCGCTCGAGTTCCTCTCCGCGTGGCCGGTGGCGCACTTCGAAGGACAGGAAGCGTTCGTCGGAGCAGCTGCCGAGTCCCTTGGGCAGGCGGGAGATCCAGGAGAGCGGTGGCTTCCCGTTCGCGGTGTTCGATGTCGTCCAGGAGCTCGGCAGGCCGCCGGGGCTGGGACACCTGGCTGGGTTCCGTCGGCCAACAGGTTGGCCCTGGCGTCCTCAAGCTTCTGGATCGACTACCTGGCGTCGGTGTGGGCGAGGGATCTGTGGTGACGCTGTTGTTGCAGGGGTGGTGTGTCAGCAAGGCGCTGCTGGCAACTCTGTCGCCCGCAGGCACCTCGTACACCGTCATCTGTACGCTCCTGGGCCCGCACCACCAGGATCCGGCACCGGATGACGGCGCGCGCCGCCCACGAGACCCTTCCTGGGCGGCGTGGGCTGTCAGTGGTGTTGGTTACGGTGTACGGCTATGAGTTTGACCTCGTTGATCAAAGAGCCTGCATCACCGTTACGTCGTTACCTGGAGGGGGAGTTGCCCGACGTTCGCCAATTGCGGTCCGCTTTCCGGGCGCGGTTGACGGGTGGTGACCTGGTGACGCCCCTGTTGCCCAAGGGGCAGTCGCCAAGGTGGTCCACTCTGGGGACGGCCATCGACCACCGGCTGCGGACGGCGATGAGCGGGCAGGTTCCCCGCGAGCGAGCGGGCGGTGGGGAAGGGAATCGCACTGGCGGCCCAGCCCGATTTCACCGACATCGTGACCGCGGATGCGCTGTCCCGGTGCGGGGGAGAGCTGTTGGACTTCCTTGAGGATGCTGCCAACGGGCGCTGGACGCCCGAGGAAGATGCGTGGCTGAGTGAACTCCAGGCCTTTTGCTCCCCAGTGAGCGACATGTCCCAGGAGCCGGGCCGCAACGAAGGGGCCATCGCTGCACGGCTTGAGCGCATCATCCCGCTGTTCTGACCCCTGTCCCGTGCCCCTGACATGTTGAGCGCGCGCCATTCACGTCTGAGCTTGACGTTTATCCTCGCCTGTCACCCGACCTGCTGATCTGCGGTTCTTCCCGGGACAGCGGAGGCGGCCGTTCTCCACGCTTCGAGATGTCGAGTCACGAAGCACGAGAGAACGGCCGCTGTGTATGAGTCTCCCTGTCCCAGGGCCCGTAGGCGAGGCGTTGGATGTCTTGTCCCGCTTTCGGGTCGAGTTCTACGGGTGCCTTTACGCCCGGGCGGATGCGCTCTTCGAGCTCACGGACGCGGTGCTGTGCGCGGACGGGCCGGTGAAGACGCTGGTGGAGCTGTCGCTGGCCCTCGAGCACCGGCGTGGGCATGGTGCTCTGTACGCAGCGTTGGACCGGGGCTGGGCAGAGCCGGCGCGGTTGCGGCGCACGCTGGCCGGCCTGCCGTTGCCGAAGGCGGCCGACGGGCGGATCGTACTGGCTGCGGACGTGAGCAACTGGCTCCGCCCTGATGCTCCGACCAGCGACGACCGGCTGTTCTGCCGCGTATACGGACGCGGTGCGCAGCAAGGACCAGTTCGTGCCGGGCTGGCCGTACTCCTTCGTCGCCGCCCTGGAAACGGGCCGCACCTCCTGGGTCGCGCTGCTGGACGCTGTGCGTCTGGGGCCCGCCGACGACGCGACCGCCGTCACGGCAGCCCAACTCCGCAACGTTGCAGAGCGGTTGATCCTCGCAGGGCAGCGGAAGCCGGGAGATCCGAAGATGCTGATCGTCATGGACTCCGGCTACGACGTCGCCTACCTCTCCCACGCGCTGGCGGACCTGCCGCTCGTGCTGCTCGGGCGTCTGCGTTCGGACCGTGTCATGCTCCGTGACCCGGGTCCGACCCGTTCCGGGCCCAGGGGCGGGCGTCCGCGCCGGCACGGCGGCGTTCTCGCCCTGGCCCGGCCCGAGACCTGGCACACCCCCGAGGTGACCACGTCCACGGACACCACCCACTACGGCACCGCCGAGGCAACGGCCTGGGACCGCATGCACCCCCGGCTCACCCACCGCGGCCCCTGGCTGGAACACACGAAGGAAGAACTGCCTGTCCTGCACGGCACGTTGCTCCGCCTGAAAGTCGAGCACCTGCCGGGCGACCGCGACCCGAAACCCCTGTGGCTGTGGTGCTCGGCCATCGGCGCCACCGGCACGGACGTCGACCGCTGGTGGCAGGCGTTCCTCCGCCGCTTCGACCTGGAGCACACCTTCCGGCTGATGAAGCAGACACTCGGCTGGACCCGCCCGAAGGTCCGCCACGCCGACACCGCTGATGTGTGGACCTGGCTGATCATCGCCGCCCACACCCAGCTCCGCCTCGCCCGCCCCCTCGCCGAGGACCTCCGCCGCCCCTGGGAACGGCCCACGCCACCCCGACGCCTCACCCCCGCCCGGGTGCGGAGGGGGTTTCGCAACGTCCGCGCGACCACAGCAGCCCGCCCGGCAGCCGCGCCAAAACCATCCCGCCCAGGCCCCGGACGACCGCCCGGCTCGAAGAACAAACACCGCGCCAAGCACCACGACGTCGGCAAAACCCTCAAACGAGCTGAGTCGATCAAGGAACACAAAGCGCAGCGAGATTAAACGCCAAGCTCAGGCACGAACTCAAGCTTCAACACGCTGAACTTGACAGGGAATGGCCAGCACAAGGGCCTATCACTCGGCGGGCGGCTCAAGCCAAGGCCGGTCCGAGTGCCTGGTGACGCCCGAACAAACTGCCGAGCTCTTCCGGGCGCCGGTCTCACCCCGGTGATCCTCGACAGCCTGATGCACGGTCGGCACGAGTGCACCGCGCGCTCTTCCCGGACTGGCTGCGCCCCGTTCTGCGTCCGTGCCCGACAAGGGAGTTACTCCCTGGTCGGGCTGGTGCGGACGATGCTGGTGAGGAAGCATGGGCGTGCGCGGTACGAGTGCCGTCCGCGCAACCGATGTGTGACACGAAGAGGGCCGATGACTGACGAGCAAGGCATCCGGACGCCGATGGACGGAATCGACACGGGCACGCCGCATTCGGCGCGGGTGTGGAATTACTGGCTGGGTGGCAAGGACAACTACGAGGTGGACCGTCGGCTCGGGGCAACGATGGAGGAGCTGTACCCGCAGATCATCGAGATAGCGCGCGCCTCGCGGGCATTCCTGGCGCGAGCGGTGCGCTTTCTGGCCGGTGAGGCCGGGGTGCGCCAGTTCCTGGATCTCGGCACAGGTCTGCCGACCGCGAACGCGACGCACGAGGTCGCCCAGGACGTCGAGCCGACAGCACGCATCGTGTATGTGGACAACGACCCGATCGTCCTGGCTCACGCGCGTGCCCTGCTGACCAGCCGGCCTGAAGGGGCGACGGACTATGTGCACGCGGACCTGACGGACGCGAAGACAGTGTTGCGCGAGGCCGCCCGGACGCTGGACCTCGACCGGCCGGTGGCCGTAATGGTGCTCTCGACGCTGGGACACGTCGCCGACTCGGGCGAGGCCGCGGCGCTGCTCCGCAGCTACTTGGACGCGCTGCCCGCGGGCAGCTACTTGATGCTGTGCGACACCATCGAGACTCCGGAGACGCAGGCCGGGTCCGACGAGTACGCCAGTGGCGGCGCCATGCCGTACATCTCGCGTCCCAGGGAGGTCATGGGGACCTTCGCGGACGGACTCGAGCTGGTGGAGCCGGGCTTCGGCTCGATCAGCCTGTGGCGCCCCGAAGAGCCTGTCGTCGGCGAACCGGTCGACCAGTGGGGATTCGTGGCCGCCAAGCGGTAGCTTCCTCCGTTCCGCCGAGGCCGTGGGCGCAGCCAGCAAGGCCCCTGCCCCCTCGCCGCGGCGGCCTCCCGGACGTCCGCCTCCCCGTGCTGACGTTGCCCGGCAAGAAGGCCGACGGGCGCTGTCACGTTGGCTGGCTGAGTGGGATGATCTTCGGGTTGATCATGCTGGAGAGGGTTGTCCGTGGGGGACGTGTCGCCGTCGTACAAGGGCCATCGGTACCCGGTCGAGGTGATCTCCCACTGTGTGTGGCTGTACTTCCGGTTTCCGCTGTCCTTCCGTGAGGTGGAGGAGCTGATGATCGAGGGCGGTGTCGTCGTCTCGCATGAGACGGTCCGCCGCTGGTGTGCCAAGTTCGGGCAGTGCTACGCCAGCGCGCTGCGCCGCCGGCAGCCCCGGCCCGGCGACAAGTGGCATCTGGACGAGGTCTTCATCAAGGTCAACGGTGAGCGGAAGTACCTGTGGCGGGCCGTGGATCAGGATGGCAATGTCCTGGACATCCTCGTGCAGAACCGCCGGGACACTGCCGCGGCCCGGCGGTTCTTCCGTAGACTGCTGAAGACGACCCTCACAGTGCCCCGGGTGGTCGTCACCGACAAGCTGCGCTCCTACGGCGCGGCTCACCGTGAGGTCATGCCCTCGGTGGAGCACCGCTCGCACAAGGGTCTGAACAACCGGGCGGAGAACAGCCACCAGCCAACCAGGCAGCGTGAACGGGCGATGAAGGGCTTCCGCTCCGTAGGTGGGGCCCAACGGTTCCTGTCCGCGTTCAGCGGGATCTCGCCCCACTTCCGACCCCGCCGCCACCTGATGACCGCACACGACTACCGAGCCGAAATCCGCCACCGCTTCGCCATCTGGGACGAGATCACCGGCGCTGTCGGCTGGCCCACCACGGCCTGAACACAGGCCCGGACCGGGGGCCCACCATGCCCCGACGCCCCGTCAGGCACGTACACACCCAACAACGTGACAGCGCCAGCTGGGGCTTTGACGCTCCGGGCCGGCGCTGCGGACCGGGCGCTGGCCGAGGCACTTGGACAGCCGGGGGTGTTGTTCCTCACCCCTGCTCCTTCCCGGCGGGCGAGCCGGTCCGGAGCGCCCGTGTTGTCCTTCCGCGACTTCACGGCGGAGGTACTCGCGTGGGTGAACTGGTGGAACACCGAGCACCGCCCGACCGCACTGAACGGCCGTACGCCCGTGGAGGCGTGGCAGGCGGATCCCACCCGGCTCACCGATATTCCTGCCACCGACCTGTGGTCGCTCACCCTGGAGGGCGATGGGCGCCCGCGGACGTCGGCCCGGGCCTGCAGTTGCTCGAAGATGCGATGCCAGGTGCCGTCCCGCTGCCAACGCCGGAACAGTCCGTACACCGTTTCCCACGGGCCATAGCGCTCAGGCACGTCCCGCCAGGGAGCACCGGCGCGAGTGCGCCAGCGTATGCCGTCTATCAACTGTCGCTTGGTGCGCACCGGCGGCCGTCCAGGCTTGCTTCCGACCGGGAGCAGCGGCTCCAGCTTCGCCCACTGCGCATTCGTCAGATCATGCCTCCCCATGAAGTGGATCTCGACACATCGAGATCCACTTCTGAAACGCACCCTAGGAGAACTGGGACCGGATGGTGGGCAGGCGGAGCATGCGGCATGCCTGGTCAACGCCGGTGGTGGCGGCGTGCTCGGTGAGCCCTCGCTGGCGGGGAAGGGACACGGTGATCTCCTTTATGACGGGGTGGGGCGGTCGGGCGGGCGGAGTCGCAGGAGCTGGTCGTAGTGGGCGACAGACGGCAGAGGCCGGTTGTCCGGCGGCAGATTGGGCCCGGACGGCCGCCGGCAGCTGGGCCGTGCCGGCCTGGCTGCCGGGTGCGGGCAACGGCGGAGCCTGCTCGAACTCGGTGTCGGCGTCTGCCCGCCTTGCGCGCTTCCAGGGCGACGGCGTCCGCGGTCAGGGCACCGCTCTTCAAGGCCGCCGCGAGCCCAGCGACGAGGTGTTCGTGGGGCAGATGGCGGCTGAGGAGGAGGACTTCGATCAGGGCCCGGGTGCCGTCGCGTTCGCCGTGTGCTTTGACCGCGGCTTCCCACCAGGCGTCGTGGATCGGGGTGAACCGGCCGGCGGCCCGGGCCTGGTCGAGCGCGGTGGCGCCGGGTAGGGACCCGGGTTTGCGGATCAGGGCTTCCAGGTAGTGGTCGAGTTCCAGGCGGGTCCCGTTGCGGGCGATGAGCCGTTCGTGCCGGGCGACTTCCTCGCGGCCGTCGTAGACCACGAGCTCGGATGCGTGGAGCATGACGCGGACGGTGTGTCCGATCAGCCGGACCGGGACCGAGAAGCGGTTCATCCGGACACAGATCTGGCTGTAGCGGTCGACCCGCGGAGTGGAGAGCCGGCTCGTCTCGAATGCGTCTTCCGGCAGGGGCGCCAGGAGCGGCTGCTCGGTCGCGAAGTACTTGCCGATGGTGCGGGGGGGCGGGAGCGGATGCGGCGGGCGTCGTCCTGCTCGTCCCACTGGTCGATCATCTCGTTGAGCTCGGCGAGCGTGTCCACCTCGGGGACGGGAACGAGACGGTTGCGGCGGAACCAGCCGATCTGGCCTTCGACGCCGCCCTTCTCATGAGCGCCTCGGATGCCCGGCTGGCAGTAGAGCGCATCCAGGCCATAGTGCGAGCGGAAGGCGGTCCACCGTTCGGCTTCCACCCAGCGGCGTGAGAGGCCCAGCACCTGAGCGACGGCGGCCCTAAGGTTGTCGTAGCGGACCTTCCCGGTCGGCACCCCGCCCAGCACGTTGAGAGCGTGGACGTGGCCCTCGAAGAACGCCTCTTGCCCCGCCGAGGCGAAGATCCTTCTCTGCACTTGAAAGCGACTGGCCTTGCTCTCACGGCTTCTGCCTCTGATCCGGTCCGCAAGGCAGCAAGTCGCCACCAGACAGCGGCTCGGTGGGCCTGTCCGACGGGGCCTCGGGCTTGTGCTTTCCGTTGCGGCAACTTCTACGGTCATGTGTGTGGCCGGAGAGACCGGCCCGGCGAGGGAGGCACCGGCAATGGCCTGGTCGATCGCGGAGGTGGCGCGGATGTCCAAGGTGACATCGCGGACGCTGCGGCATTACGACGAGATCGGCTTGCTGCCGCCCGCATGGATCGCGAGCAACGGGCACCGCTACTACGAGGAGGCCGATCTGCTGCGGTTTCAGCAGATCCTGTTGATGCGGGAGCTGGACCTGGGGCTGCGCGAGATCCAGGCGGTCCTGGACAGCCAGCTCGACCAGGTGGCCGTGCTCCGCGAGCACCGCCAGCGGCTGCTCGCGGAACGGGACCGGCTGGAGACGCTGGCCCGTACGGTCGGCCGCACCATCGCCGAACTGGAAGAAGGTAAGGACAAGGGACACATGACGAAGATCAACAGGCCGGAGAACCTGTTCGAGGGGTTCCAGCCCCCCTCCGAGGCCGAGGTCGAGGTACGGGAGCGGTGGCCGCAGGCGTGGGAGCAGTCCCGGCAGGCCGTCGAGGCGATGACCGCCGAGGACACGGAGCGCTGGCAGCGTGAGGTGACGGCGCAGATGATCCGTATGGCGGAGTTCATGGTGGCCGGCACGCCGGTCTCCGACCCCGCGGTACAGGCCGAGGTGGACGCCAACTACGAGGGCATCTGCCGGTTCTGGACCCCGACCGCGGCCGCGTACAAGGGAGTGGGCCAGACCTATGTTGACGACCCGCAGATGCGGGCCAACTTCGACAAGATCGCCGACGGTCTGGCCGTCTACCAGCGCAATGCGATGACCGTGTACGCCGATGCCCGGCTGAGCTGACCGCACGCGCCTAGCGAAGGCGGTCGTCACTGCACGAACATGGGCAGTGACCAGCGGCGGCGGGGTCATCCAGGGCGCCGGTCCCGCTCTCGCCGTACTCGGCCTGTCGTCGCAGGCGGTCGGCCTGCTTCTTCTTGTCCGTGATGTGCCGCAGGCTCTCCTTCAGGGCCGCGACCTCGCCCAGCCACTGCATCCGGTGGGCCTCTTCAAGCCGTTCGCGGGTATTGGTCTCGATCTCCAGCAGCTGGGGGACCTGGGCGAGGTCGAGGCGGAGCATCGGGCAGCGGACGCAGGCTTCTCTGAACTAACTGGGCGGGTTCGCCGCGGTGCTGAACTGAGGGGCGATCTGGCTTGCCGTGGCTTGCAGCAGTCGCCTCGGACTCGCTGTTCCGCGTTCGGCTCTCGCTGCCAGAAGCGAGGCGCTTGACCCTCACGTGGCGTCAGGCTGCATAGTCGGTGCCGTGGAGGAGCACCTGACCGTGGGACGCGTGGCCGAGTTGGCGGGCGTGAGCGTCCGCACGCTGCATCACTATGACGAGATCGGGCTCGTACGGCCGTCGGCGCGAACTGCAGCCGGGTACCGGGCCTACTCGGGCAGCGACGTGGAAGGACTGCGCGAGGTACTTGCCTACCGGCGCCTGGGCTTCGGACTGCGTGAGGTCGCGGACCTGGTCGGCGAACCGTCCACCGACGCGGTCGCGCACCTGCGCCGACTGCGTGGCCTGCTGCTGGAACGGCGCGATCACGCTGACGCCATGGTGGCGGCCATCGACAGAGAACTCGAGGCACGGGCGAAGGGAGTCAAGGTGACGCCGGAGGAGCAACTGTGGAGATGCTCGGCGCACGGCTGTACGACGCGATCGGCGACGCTTACACCGCGACACGCCGCACCGACCCGCGGATCGCCGCGCAGATCTGGGACGCGCTCGGGGACGCCCAGGCGGTGCTGAACGTCGGGGCCGGCACCGGCTCCTACGAGCCTGCTGATCGCGACGTGACCGCGGTGGAGCCATCGGCGGTCATGCGGGGGCAGCGGCCTGCCGGCTCGGCGCCGTGCGTCGCCGCCGCCGCGGAGAGCCTGCCGTTCGAGGACCACTCCTTCGACGTCGCGATGGCCGTCTCCACCGTTCACCACTGGGGGGACCCGATAGCGGGGCTGCGCGAGATGCGGCGCGTGGCCCGCCGCGTGGTGGTGCTCACGTTCGACACCGACGAGCCCGGATGGCAGGACCGGTTCTGGCTTACCCGCGACTACCTGCCCGAGTTCGCCGCCGTCCTCGCAGAATTTCCCTCGCTTGCTGGGATGGCCGACGCGATCGGCGCCCGCGCTGAGCCGGTGCCCATCCCGTGGGACTGCACTGACGGCCTGTTCGAGGCGTACTGGCGCCGACCGGGGGCGTATCTGGAGGAACACGTGCGCCGTGCAATGTCGGTGTGGACGAGGGTCGGGCCGGAGGCCGAGCAGCGGGCGGTACGAAGCCTCAGCGACGACCTCGACTCCGGCCGGTGGGCCGAGCGCAACAGCGACCTCGCCGACCTCGACGCGGCAGATCTCGGCCTCCGCCTGCTCATAGCCTGAACCGCGTCGCATCCTCAGCATCGCGGTGGCTCCGGCATGCCCAGGTCGATAACCTGCGAGCCCCGCTGGTCGATCTGCGCAAGCTTGTCCTCCGCTCCGGCGAGGCTGATTCGCAGACCTTCGATCTCGCCGAGCCAACCTTCGCGCTCAGCCTCGGCGATGCGCGCATTGAGGTTGTCGTGAATGTCGTCGAGCCGTGCCCGTTGAGCCGGATCTGGTCGCAGGAGTGAGCATCTGACACAAGCGTGCTCATGGACACACGGGGTTCCGAAGGCGCGTACGCAGGTGCCGATGGACACCTTTCGCTTCTCGAAGTGGGCGAGGAAAGCGTCCCATTCCTCTTCTGTCGGGGTTCGGTACTCTTCGCTGGGGCGAGAGGCTCGTCGGCGGGTGATGAACGCGCGTGGGCCTCGATCGTCTCGGCGGGATAGACCGCTTTGTACCCCATTGTCGTGTCAATGTGCCTGTGTCCACAGATCACTTGGGCGATATGCGGCGGCAGGCCGTTCATGATGGCGTCGGTGACGAAGATCCTTCGGAAGTCATGAGGCGAGAAGGTGAGAGTCTCGCCGTCGGCTTTGGTCAGGCCGGTGACGGCCAGGGCATTGATCAACAGTTTTCGGATCGCGGTCGGCGTGAACGCGCGGTGCTCGGAGCCGATGTCGCGCTGGAACAGCAGCGGCATCGGCGGGTTCCAGACCTTCTCCCGGACGTCGTAGGAGGCCACCAGCGGGATCGCCCCGCTGGGGCTGCGCAGACGGCTGATGATGGTGCTGAGGACGTCGGCGAGTTCCGGGCTGACCAGCAGGAGTCGTTCGGTGTCGGTCTTGGACGGGGCGATCTGCAGCAGCGGCACGACTTCGCCCCGGTGGAGTCCGTACCACTGGTCCTCGCGTTCATGCGCGTCGGAGTGTTCCGTCCAGTGCACGACCGGCAGGGGCGGCAGGCGGTCGGGGTGCTATGTCGGTGTTCGCCTCCTCCTCCCAGGTGGTGGCCCAGACCAGCTCGCACGGCAATGCCGCGAGGCGAGGCCCGAGGCTCGGGTCAAGCCGCGTCAGGTGCGAATCGGTCGCAGTGCTTGACGGCTCGCGCTGCGGGCCGTCGCCGAACGGCAGGAGAGCTCCGTCGACGTCTAGGAACGGCAGCGGGCGTTCCTTGCTCTGACTCATGCCGCAGCCTCATGCTCACGCTCGATCAGGACTCCGCGTTACGACAAGCGCGGATATGTCTACCTCGGCACCGTCACCGCCGCCGCCCTGCTTATCTGGCTCCGGTCGTGATCCCGCGGGGGTGCAGCTGAATCTGGCGGTCTGCGTTCAATGACGAACCAGGCAGAATGGATGCCCTGCCGGATCGGCATAGATACGCCAACTCCGCCCGTCGGAACCGCCATCCAATATCGTCGCTCCCTGGGCCAGCACCTGCTCCTGGGCTCGGTCCAGGTCCGCAACAACGAGATCCAGATGGAACTGCTGGGGCCGGGCCGGGTCCGGCCACAGCGGCGGCCGGTACTCCGCTGCCCGCTGGAAGGCGAGGACGAGACCGGACGACGTGTGCAGTGTCGCCCAGCCATCGCCAAGTTCCCACCGTCTGTCCTCCTGGTTGACGGTCCCACCGAGCAGCGACTGGTAGAACGCGGCGAGTTCCGCCGGATCCGAGCAGTCCAGCACCACGCATTGCAGGTCAGCGATCACGGACAGATCATAAGCAGCCCCCAGAGCGCCCCGACCTTCGAACAGTCACGATCGCATGGATAGAACCTAGAGACAGAGGGCGGTAACGCCGTGTGCGTTCAGGTGCAGCTTGCTGGTGAACCTGCCGCGCGAGCGGCCCAGACCCTCACCTCCTGCACTACTTCCATCAGGCGGGCGTACAGGCTCTGCCACCGTGTTTCGTCTTGATGCTCTGCCGGTCCGTCCCCCTTTGACCCGGGGGCCGGTTGGCAGGGGACAGGTGGCGGCGTGGGGAGGCCCACTTTCGGACCGTCGTGTGCCGGCTGGGCCCTGCACGTTGAGGTTCCGGCCGGACCGCCACTGGACCGCCCCCTGGTCGCGGTGAGATGGGCGCTCCTGAGAGTGCTCAGCCGGCCACTGCCTCCTGCTGAGGTTCGGCCGCAGTAGGCTTCGAGGCGGCCGTCGCGGTGTAGAAGACGGACGATCCCTGCTTGGTGCGCTGAGCCTGGCTCTTGGCAACCAGCCCTTCGAGGGTGGTACGCACGACGGTGGTCTTGACGCCGCGGTCAGGGTGGGCCTTCGTGAGCGCGGCGGAGATTTCGGTGGCGGAACGCGGCTCGCGCTGCTGCTCCAGGTGGCCGCGGATCAGGTTGACGAGGGTCGGCTTGGTGTCTGTCTTGGGCGCCTTCGCGGACGCGGCCTTGGCGGCGCTCTTCTTGGATGCCGTCGCCTTTGCACTCGTGGCGGACGCCTTCTTTGGCTTGCTCTGCTGCGGTTCGGCCGTGGCCTGGCGCGGCACGGCCGGCGCGGCCGTGGTGTCTGCCTCGCCGGTGGGGCTCGCGCCGCCAAGCGCCTCCTGCATGCTCACCAGCACGGAGTGGTCGTGCTGCAGGGCACCCAACTGCTCCTGCAAGGCATCGATTTCCCCACCGATACGTTTCTGCTCCTTGACGTTGCGTTCAAGGTCACCCGTTACCTGGGCGATGTACTGCGACGTCAGTCCTGTGGTGTGGGCCTGAATTTCAGACATGTCATGGGCCTTTCTGCAGCTCGCGGACACGGCTGTGAAAACCACGAACCCGATCCGCGAGCGGGTGGGGGAGGGTGCCCCGTCTGCGCTGACTGGGACACCCACAGGGCACAACTGCCGCAATGTGCAGCAGTGTCTAGAGATATTACGCACGAGTAGAGCCCTGATGTGCCAGTCGAGTGATGTCTTACTCTTCCCTTCAGGGTGAGGAGCCAGCAGATGCGGGGCGCGCCACGATGAGACTGACCGGGGCGCTGTCACACTGCTGAACCGCCGTGCGGTCACCCGGTTCGGGGAGACAGGGCCTGGGGCCCAGGAACTGGGGCCGAGAACCTCCAGGGTGCACGGACCAAGTCGGGTCAACAGAACGACGATTAAGTCCGTGACCTTCGATGTCGGGCGGGATGGCGTTGCGGCGATCATCTGCAGCACTTCTGTGGCAAGCGTGTCCGATGTGCTTTCGCCACCTCCGCGGCTGCTGTTGGTGGCATCGACGCGATCGGAGCAGAGTTCTCATGTACGAGGCGGGTCCCAGGACACGTCTTCCGTGATCGATTCGAAGGTCCATGCTCCGACGGCGTTCACGGCCACGAGGCGGTCGAGTGTCGCGGTCAGTGTGTTCCGATCGAGTCCGCAGGTACGGGTCAGGTGATCCGCTCCATGTTGGTCCGCCCGGCGCCGGGGGAGTGGTGCGCGGCGAGCACCAGTGCGGTCAGACGGTCTGAGGCCGGCAAGGCACGCTGACGTGGCCGGGAGACCACACGCAGAGCCCAGTCTGCAGCCCGGTGACGGTTGTGCCGGGCGGGCTCCTGGGTGAGGACGGTTGCATCGAGCAGTTGCGCGGCGGCAGTTCTCTGCCCCATCTGCTCTGCGGGAGGCGGCAGACGGTGCAGCCAGCGGGCGTCCTTTACGAGTTGGTGCGTGATAGCGGGTGAAGCGTCCGTGCTGATGGATGACGTGATCCATCTGTGACGATCAAGGTCATTCGGGCGGTCCTCGCGCATCGGCTCTTCACCGGGATCTCCCGGCGTCATCTGAACTGTTTGGCAAAGGAGTTGGCCCAGCCGTGGCAGGCCGCAGTCGAAGGCCGCCGTCATGGAGTACGAGGCGGGGCGAGAAAGCGGGACGTGAGATGGCCGCGGAAGTCAGCCCGCGTATACGGTGCCGCGCTCGACGAAGCACAGAGGGTTGCCCCAGGGATCATCGGCGTAGAACGACCGCTCGCCCCACGGGCGGACGACGATGGCCCCGGCGCTCTGGTCGTGGACGAGTTCCGTGGACAGGCAGCCGAGGACCTTGGCGCGGGCGAAGACGGCTTCGAGGTCCTCGACGGTGAAGTACAGGGCCTTCGCCGCGGTGTGCGGCGTTCCATTGGCCGAGACGTCCATGACTGACAGGGTGACGGGCCCGCAGTCGAAGTAGGAGCGGGCTCCGGCCTGCCGGTGGCCTTCGATGCCGAACAACTCGCTGTAGAAGGCGATGGCCCGGTCGAGGTCGCCGACCTCGACGCTGAGGCGGAAGAGCTGAGGAGTGTCGGGCCGGGTAACCGGTGCGGTGGCAGCTGCCATGTCAGGGGGTCTCCTTCGTGGGGTCGGGCGTGATGGAGAAGTGCGCGAGCCAGTCGCGTAGGAGGTCCAGGCGCTTGCGTTCGAGGTGGTAGATCCGCATGCGGCCGTCGCGTGCGGATCTGAGCAGGCCAGCGGCATCGAGGATCTGCAGGTGGCGGGTGGTCGTCTGCCAGGCATGAGAACACCGCGGCGATCTCGCCGGCGGCCATCGATCCGCCGTTGAAGTAGATGGTGAGCAGCACCCGTCGGCGCGCCGGGTGTGCCAGCGCACTGAACACCGCCTCGTACGCATCCTCATGGCGCCCGGACTTGTCGACCATCTCCCACCCGTCTCGCTGAATGTTCAGAGGATGGCGGCTGGCCCCTTCAGAGACCGGGTGCTGCTGTTCGTCGTCGTGAACATCCGAGACGCGCCGGCCGCCGTAGTGCCTCCCAAACTGCTGACGAAACGCTGCTCGTCGTCGCGTACAGAGCCAGTTGCCGAGGGATTGCAGGAGGTGTATTTCAAGGACGGCGGGCCGACGTGCGAATGACCTGCTCGTGGAAATCACCGCCATCGAATACCTCGACACCGACTATGCCTGACCGGCGTACCGGCTACCGCGCTGCATCCACTGTCGCAGGACATCCAGCAGCCCGCCGTTGATCCTTGGTTCGGTATAACGACGGGCTGCGTCGGTAGGGGCGTTACTACAGCTCCCGCTCGATCTGGTTCTCGCTGACCTTGTCTTCGCGCATGGTCGTCTCGTTCTGGACGGCGTAGCGAGTCTGTGCCCCGCTGCCCTCGGCACTGCGGATCTCGCCCCGCTGAAGCTCGTCCTGCTGGTCCCGGTACTCCACGTGCTGTCCCTTGCGGTAGGGCATGGGGATCTCCAAGTCTCGTGTGGGTCGGCGGTGGCTGGCCCTGCTCGTTTCGGCAGCGGGCGCCCCGCCCTCTTGGCGCCCGCGACTATCGCCAGGCGCACTGACAGCCCACCCCCAACTCCGCCCTACGGCAATTACTACGGGCCGAATGGAGGACGCCTCACCCGCCACCGCGTCAACGTTCTCTGGACCTTCCTCAGCGACCTACGGGCCCGTGCCGCCCATCGCTCGGTCCGGGCAGCGTGGTTGCCTGAGTCGGGCGGTGCGCACACTGCCGGTATGGACCGAGTCCCGTCGCAGCAGACGGATCCAGCTCCGAGAGCGGGCGCCCGTCCCCGACGACCCCGAGGACTCGGAGGCCGGCCGCGACCTGCCGCCCGAGGTCATGCGGCAGCTGTGCGCCCACCTCGACTACCTATCCCGGCGCCGACCGTGTCCTACTTCTCCAGGACCCGGTCCGTACGGTGACCGAGCCCCGACTGACGACATCCGGAGCCACAGCCGACGGTGCCATGACGCTCTCGCCTGTCTGCACCGAGGCACAGGAGCGGGAAGCCGGTCGCCGGTGGGATCGGTTGCCGCGCGGTGGGGACTGCCGGTGAAGGGGCCGGGCTTGCTTCCGACTGCAGACCGGGGCGGCAGCACGGACGTTTCTACGGGCGAAGCGGCATCGGTCTGCCTCCGTCCTGGTCGGCCGGCACCGGTCAGCCCTTGCACTGGACGGGGACTCTAGAGATGGATAGATTGTCTGTATAGAGTTAGACGAAAAATCCGAGAACATTGAATGCCGGTCCCTGCGCACGGCCGCAGGCCTGGCGAGAGCGAACTCCTGCGGCGCGTGAGTGACTGCACAGAGCACCGGGCGGAAGCAGGATCAGGAGATGAGCGGCAGTGACACCACTACGGAGGGCCGGGCTATGACCTCGGAAGGCAACCGCCACGTGAGCGGCCAGGACGGCACGCAGCTACGGGACGGGCGGCTCCCCGGGCCGGCGATGTCAGGGGCGCCGGAGGACGAGCACCTCTTGGCCGAGGCGGAGAAGATCGCCCAAGCGTTGGGCCGCATGTTCCCCGGCATCTGCGAGGTTGTGCTGCACGACCTGCGCGATCCGGACCACGCCATCCGGTTCATCGAGAACAACCTGTCGGGACGCAAGGTGGGAGAGTCTGCCACCGAACTGGGTCTCGCTCGCATCCGGGACCCGTACTACCCCAGCGTCATCCAGAACTACGCCAACCAGTTTCCCGACGGACGCCCCGCGAAGAGCACCTCGATCGGGATCAAGAACGCCGCCGGGCAGTACATCGCCGCCCTCTGTCTGAACCTGGACATCTCGACGCTCTCGCCCATCACGCTGACGCTGTCGAACCTGGTCGCGACCGATCCCGAGAACCGGGACGTCCAGCTCGAGAGGCTGAGCGACCGGAGCCGCCGGGAACTGCGCGAAGTCATCGAGACAGCGGCCGCCGAGCGCTCCACAACCCCACGGGCCCTGCCCCGGGAAGCGAAGAAGGACCTGGTGCGCCGCCTGTACGAGGACGGCTACTTCGACACCCGCAACGCCGCCCAGACCATCGCCGACCTCCTCGGCATCTCCCGAGCCAGCGTTTACTCCTACACGAAGTGAGACGATGACCACCAGCGAGATCACCACGGGGAACGACCGCCCCCACACGGGCGGCACCCCCTCGATCAACACGTCCGACAGCCCGCAGCTGGCATCGCCGGCAGGCCACTACTCGCACATCGCCACCCACCGCGGCGTGGCCTACATCTCCGGCCAGCTCCCCGTGACACCCGACGGCTCCCCCCTGGCCGGCGAGCCGTTCGAGGCCCAGGCGCGCCAAGTGCTCAGCAACCTCGATGTGTGCCTGGCCACGGCCGGCACCAGCCGCGAGAGGCTGATCTCGGTCACCGTCTACGTGACCGACATCGGTGACTGGCCGGCCTTCGACCAGGTGTACAAGGAGTGGCTCGGTGCGAGCAGGCCCGCGCGGGCCGTCGCCGGCGCCAGGGAGCTGCACTACGGGTCCGCGGTGGAGGTGCACGCAGTTGCAGCCCTCGACTGATCGCCACCCTGTGCCGAGCGCGGACCGGCTGCCGGACCGTCCGGCCTGCTGTACATCACTGAGCAGCAGACCGCCGCGCTGGTGGATGAGGTCCTCGCGTTCGACGCGGCCCGCGCCGCGTTCGCCGCCACCGTGGACGCTGCCGTCCTGCCCAGCCTTGTCGTGCATGGATCCGACCCGCGCAATCAGTTCAGCCTCAAGCCGTCCGCCTCCGCGACCCATGCCGGGGTGAAGATCGGTACCTTCTGGCCGGATATCCCCGCGCAGGGGCTGCCGCGGCACCACTCCACCCTGCTGCTGTTCGACCAGACCATCGGCAGGATCGCGGCCGTCCTGGAGGTCGGCACTGCCAACGCCTACCGGACCGCCGCCGCCGACGCCCTGGCCGTGGACCTTCTCACCCGCACCGACGCCGCAACCCTGGCCGTTTTCGGCACCGGGCACCAGGCCGCCTACGAGGTCAGGGCCGTCAGCCGGGTACGGCCCATCAGCACGGTGCTGGTCGTGGGACGGGACAAGGACCGCGCCGGCCAGCTGGCCGCACAGTTGGCCGCGGAAGGCCACGACGCGCAGACCAGCAGCGCCGAGGAAGCCTGCGCACGGGCCGACGTCATCGTCACCGCCACCACCGCTCAGGCGGACACGCGCCCCTGTTCGAGGCCGACTGGGTCCGCCCCGGCACCCACCTCTCCTGCATGGGCGCCGACGCCCCCGGCAAGCGGGAACTCCCGCCCGAACTGTTCGCCCGCGCCCGCGTCTTCTGCGATCTTTCTGAGCAAGCCCGGCGCATGGGCGAGAGCCAGCACGCCCCGCAGGGCACTGTGCTCACAGCGCTCGGCGCCGCCCTCACCGGGCGCGCCCCGGGACGGGGCGGCAACGACGACATCACGCTCTTCGACAGCTCCGGGATCGGTCTGCAGGACCTCTACCTGGGCCTGGCCCTCCTCAAGAAGATGGACATAACCCTGTGAACACCGCCCTTTCCCCGGCCCCCGTGACGACTCTGGCCGACCCCGACACCCCGTTCGCCGTCGTCGACGTGCATAAGGCCCTGCGCAACATCGAACGACTGGCGAGGCGGGCCGACCGGCTTGGGGTCACCCTGCGGCCGCACGTGAAGACGGCCAAGAGCCTCGACATCGCCGCCCTGATGCACGGCGGCGCCCCGTGTCCGGTCACCGTCTCCACCCTCGCCGAGGCCGAGGCGTTCGCCGACGGCGGCTACACCGACATCACGTACGCCGTCGGCATCGACCCGCACAAACTGCCCCGCGTCATCGCCCTCCTGCGCCGCGGCGTCACCCTGCGCGTCCTGCTCGACAGCCGCGAACAGGCCGCCTTCGTCGCCGACGCCGCCCGTAAAGCCGGCCTCGCCGTCCCGGCGCAGATCGAGATCGACTGCGACGGCCACCGCGGCGGCCTCAAGGCCGATGCCCCCGGACTCGTCGACATCGGCCGCATCCTGCACGAGGCCGGATGCCTCGACGGCGTTCTGACTCACGCGGGCGAGTCCTACTTCGCCTACACCCCGGAAGACCAGCGGCTGGCAGCCAAGAACGAACGCGACACCGCGGTCGCTGCAGCGGAGCGGCTGCGCGCCGCCGGTCTGCCCGTCAGCACGGTCAGCGCCGGCTCCACACCGACCGCACACGCGGCCGAGGACCTCACCGGCGTCACCGAACTGCGCGCCGGCAACTACGTCTTCTTCGACCTCGTCATGGCCGGCCTGGGCGTCTGCCGCGTGGAGGACCTCGCCCTGTCGGTGGTCGTGACCGTCATCGGCCACCGCCCCGAGCACGGCTGGATCGTCACCGACGGCGGATGGAGGGCCATGTCCCGGGACCGCGGCACCGCCGTCCAGGCCCAGGACCAGGGCTACGGCCTCGTCCTCGACCTGGCCGGAAACCCGATCCCGAGCCTGGTCATGAGCGCGGCGAGCCAGGAGCACGGCACCCTCACCGCCCGCGACGGCGCCGACCTGCCCGACCTGCCCGTCGGCACCCGGCTGCGCATCCTGCCCAACCACGCGTGCGCCACCGCCGCCCAGCACCGCGGCTATCACGTCATCGACAGCACCCAGCCCACAGACCCCGCGCCCGCCATCCAGGCCAACTGGGAACGCATCACCGGCTGGTGACCAGCAACAGGACCGCCCTCACCCTGCCGCTCGACTCGCCCTCCCTCCCCGACCCGCTCAAGGACACCCCATGGCCACTGCCTTGCCCGTGACCTTCGACGACGTCCGCGACGCCGCTGCCCGCCTCAACGGCATCGCCCACCGCACCCCCGTGCTGACCTCCCGAACTCTCAACTCCCTGGTCGGCGCGGAGGTGTTCATCAAGTGCGAGAACTTCCAGCGCATCGGCGCGTTCAAGTTCCGCGGCGCCTACAACGCCGCCGCGCAGCTGCCCCCCGAGCAGCTGGCCAAAGGCATCGTCGCCTACTCCTCCGGTAACCATGCCCAGGCCACCGCGCTGGCCGCCCGGGAACTGGGCACCAGCGCCGTCATCCTGATGCCCGAGGACGCCCCCCGCTCCAAGCGGGAGGCAACCGTCGGCTACGGCGCGGAAGTCGTCGCCTACGACCGCTACATCCAGGACCGCACCGCGCTCGGCGAGGCGCTCGCTGCCGAACGCGGCCTGGCGCTCATCCCTCCTTACGACCACCCGCACGTCATCGCGGGCCAGGGCACCGCAGCCCTCGAGCTCCTGGAGGAAACCGGGGAACTGGACGCTCTCATCGCACCCGTCGGGGGTGGGGGCCTCATGGCCGGCAGCGCCATCACCGCCAAGACGCTGTACCCCGGAATCCACGTCGTCGGTGTCGAACCCGACACCGGCGACGACACCAAGCGCTCCCTGGAAGCCGGCGAGCGCATCAGCATCCCCGTGCCCCGCACCCTCGCCGACGGACAGGCTCTGCCCACCCCCGGCGAGATCACCTTCGCCATCAACCAGCAGCTCGTGGACGGCATCGCCCTCGTCAGCGACGATGAGATCCGAGGCGCCATGCGCTTCGCCTTCGAACGACTCAAGATCGTCCTCGAACCCAGCGGCGCAACCGCCCTGGCCGCCCTCCTCGCCGGACACATCGACAACCGCCCCCGGCGGATCGGTGTCATCGCCTCCGGAGGAAACATCAACACCCTGCGATTCACCGACATCATCAACGGCTGACAGACCTTGCTCCAGCACGTAAGTCCCCAGCGGCCGCCCTTGCCGCCGGGTTGGCGCTTCGCATGGTCAACCCCGCATGACGAGGGCTTGGAACCGATGTGCCGCCGCTCTGGCTGGCGGCAGGGGCCGTGTCCCGGGGCTACCGGGGCAGCTTGGTGGTGCGCTGGGGGTGGGCGGCGGTGACGTAGCGCATGGCGGTCTGCAAACTCGCGCCGTCCGGCCGAGACCTGCCCGCGGAGGCCGAGCTGACCGGCGTTGACTAGCTCGGCGCGCGCGGTGCTGGACGGCGGCGGTCGGCCGGCCGAGCTGCCCCTTGGTCCACGTGGCTGCCGATCCGGCGGGCGGATCGTGCAGCGGCCACGGCGTGTTGACACCGAGATGCCCGTACAGATCCCCTCCTCCGAAGGCGTAGACGAACGCCGTACTTCCGGGGTGTACGGAGTCGTCGTTGAAGATTGAACGTGACGTCTGAATACCGCCGGACCCGCAGGGCGTTCCGGTCTTGGATTGAGCGTGTCCAAGACCGGAACAAGGAGTTTTACGGAGATGACGATGAACGGTGCGACGGCGCTCGACGGCAAGGTGGCGCTGGTGACCGGCGGCAGCCGGGGGATCGGGGCGGCGGTCGCGCTGCGGCTGGCCGAGGACGGCGCAGACGTGGCGCTGACCTACCAGGGCTCGGCCGAGTTGGCCGAGGAGGTGGTCGCCAAGATCACCGCGATGGGGCGGAGCGGCTGGGCCGTCCGCGCGGACAGCGCAGACCCGGAGGCGGTGTGCGGCGCGGTGGCGGCGGTCGCTGAGCGGTTCACGCGGCTGGACATCCTGGTGAACAATGCGGGTGTCGGCGCCGTCGGACCAATCGAGGCGGTGACATGCGACCAGATCGACCGGGTGCTGGCGGTGAACGTTCGCGCGCCCTACCTCTACGCCCAGGCGGCGCTGCAGTACCTGGTCGAGGGTGGACGGATCGTGAGCATCGGCAGCTGCATCGCCCAGCGCGTGGCCTTCCCCGGAAGCGCGCTCTACGCGACCAGCAAGGCCGCTCTGATCGGCTTCACCAAGGGCATGGCCCGGGAGCTCGGCCCGCACGGGATCACCGTCAATCTGGTCCACCCGGGCCCGATCGACACCGACATGAACCCGGGCGACGGCGATTCCGCCGACTTCCAGCGCGGCTTCACTGCGCTCGGCCGCTACGGCACGGCGGCGGAGGTCGCGGACGCCGTCTCATACCTGGCCGGCGAGAGCGCCCGATACGTCACAGGCGCGGAGCTGGCGGTGGACGGTGGCTTCGCAGTCTGAGCCCGCGCGGTCCGACGCAGGCCAGGTAGACCTTGGCGCTCAGTCCGTCACGGCATCGACCCGTGATCTTGGGCAGTGGATCACGTCTGGGTGATACGTCGCCAGGAGTTGTCCGATGCCGGGTGGGACCTGCTGCGGCCTTTGCTGCCCACGGCTGCGACAGGCCGTCACCGGTTGGACGACCGTATGGTCCTGAACGGCATCGGGTGGAAGTTCCGCACCGGGGTTGCCTGGCGGGACGTACCCGAGCGGTACGGGTCCTGGGCCACCCTGCACACCCGCTTCCGCCGGTGGGCCAAGGACGGCACCTTCGAGCGGATGCTGCAAGCCGCGCAGGCGAAGGCGGACGCAGCCGGCGACATCGACTGGGTCGCCTCGGTCGATCAGCAGCCTTCCTCAACGGCATCCCGATGCCGAGCTGGCAAGAGATCCAGTGCCTCCCGAACTCATCAACAGCACCCCTCTGTGGATTTGGGCGCCTCCCCAACCCATCGACAGGCGACTTCACTATTGGGTTCTGGCACAGATCTTGGGGAGCCGTCGCGGAGCGTTACCTTGATGTTCGATTGCGAGGGACTGGCTCGTGTGAGACGGCGTACGCCTTGCCGCCTTACAGCCGGAATTGACGCTCCCTCAGATGCTTGTCGGTCGATGCCGTGGTCGGCTGTGGACGGTGATGGTGCTGTTCATGCAGGCCGATACATCGTTCTGGGACTCGCTGGTGTTCGACGGGATCGACGAGGTGGATGTCGAGGCGGTCACGGCCGCGTTCGGCACGGTCGAGGTGGTGGCGAGAGGCCGCGTGGCCGGGGCTGCATGTCCGGACTGCGGCCGCTTCTCAGACCGAGTCCACGACCGTTACCAGCGCAGGCTGAAGGACCTTCCGCTCGTTGATCAGGGCTTTGTGATCCGGCTGACGGTCCGGCGCTTCATCTGCGGGTCGGCGGACTGCCGGCGCCGGACGTTCGCCGAGCCGTTCTCCCGGCTGGCCGCCCCGCACGCACGATTCACCACTCGGCTCAACCACGCCCTGGAGCGAGTAGGGCTCGCCCTGGCCGGGCGGGCCGGCGCCCGGCTGGCTGCCCAGCTGGGCTTCGGCGCGGGAAGGATGACCTTGCTACGCAGGGTCATGGCATTGCCCGATCCACGGTTCAGCACGCCGCGCGTGCTGAACCGTGGACGACTTCGCGATCCGCCGCGGCCAGACCTACTCCACCGTCTTGACCAGCGTCGAAGACCACCGCGTGGTCGATGTACTCCCGACACGTGAAGCCGGGCCGCTGGCCGCCTGGCTGATCCGCCACCCCGGCGTGGAAATCATCTGCCGGGACCGGGCGGGCGCCTACGCCGAGGGGGCCCGGCGCGGTGCCCCCGACGCTCTGCAGGTCGCAGACCGGTTCCATCTGTGGCAGGGCCTCGGCCGAGCCGTGGAGACCTGCGTCGCCGCCCACCGCGACTGCCTGCGCAACCCGTCGCCCAGCGGCATGCTGCCGGAGGCCACCCGACTGGCTTCCGGTCGGCCGCAGGACAACTTGGAGCCCGTCGGCCGACGGGCCGAGCGGAAGAAGGCCGCACATGCACTGGTCCACGAGATGCTTGCCCAAGGCCACTCACGCCGGGCGATCGCCCGGCACCTGGGCTGGGGCCTCAACACCGTGCTCCGGTACGCGGCCGCCGCCCGCTGGCAGGACACCTTCCGCGAGAACCGACCCCGGCCCAGCAGGCTGGACCCCTGCAAGCCTTACCTGGAGCGGCGATTCGCCGAGGGATGCACAAGTGTCACCCGACTGCACAGCGAGCTGGTTGCCGAGCACGCTCCCGTCACCTACGCCATGGTCCGCGCCCACATCGCCACCTTGCGCGGGGCTCCGTCCGCCGCACCGCCCCGGCCACCGACGGTGCGGCAGGTGACCGGCTGGCTCACCCGTCACCCCGCGACCCTGACCGAGGAAGACCGCGCCGGCCTGAAGGAGGTCCTGGCCCGTTGCCCCGAACTGGACACGGCCGCCGGGCACATCCGCGACCTCGGCGAGATACTCACCGACCGCCTCGGCGCCACGCTCCCTGCCTGGATCGACGCAGTCGACGTCAGCCAGCTCCCCGGTCTCACTGGCTTCGCCCTCCACCTGCGCCGGGACCTCGGCGCCGTGACAGCCGGGCTCACCCTGGACTGGAGTTCCGGCAGCATCGAGGGCGCCGTTAACCGCATCAAGAAGATCAAGAGACAGCTCTACGGACGAGCCGGATTCGAACTACTCCGCAAGATGATCCTGCTTCAGTGACCCTCGGCAACGACTTCCCAAGACCTGTACCAACGTCGGGTCAGGCCAGCTCAACAAATCGGTGGACGCGAAAGGACGTCAGGTGATCGGGTTCGACGCTTGCCGAGTCCACCCGGTAGCGACCAGCGCCGAGTTCGAGAGCGGTGCTGTCCGCGAGTGTCCCGACCTCAGTGCCGAAGTAGGCGGCATCGAACATGACGAGCTCGCCAGTGGTGCTCAGCACAGGTCCTTCCTCCCACTTGGCGGTGGAAAGCGCAGCCCGGATGATGTCAGCGACACCTTCCTCGCTCTCCGCGTAGCACCAGCGGACGAGGACTCGGGACTCAGGAAGGTAGGCGGTGGAGAGAGGTTCGTCCCCAAGGACGAGTGCCTCGGCTCCGCCAGGCAGTGCGAGGACTCCAACGTGATCCATCACCTCGCAGGCTCGGTCGTAGTCGCCTTCCGTTCCCGACCAGTGCGGCAGCGCGGCGCGTGGAACCACGATGAACGGGCCGCCCTCCGTCTCCAGCCATGTCAAAGACATGCCGCCTCCAGCTTCAGGATTTCAGTTCCGTGGCGACAGCGTATGTGCCGGGTCGGACAGGGCAGCCTCATGCCTGTGGCGGTCGGAGTGCGCGGTGACGGGCCTCGGGTTCGCGACCATCCCTTGCGATCGAACGACAGTGTCACCTTCCGCGACCGCTCCCCAAGATCTGTGCCAGAATCCACTATTGCTCGATAAAGCCACTTGGTCTGTTCTTGCCCGTTGGCGGTACGCACGAAAGTGGCTTGAGCTGGCCTTGTGCGGGCACTGTGAAGCGGGAGTTCCCACTTCGTGGTGATCTTTACCCGGATACGACAATGCTCGCGCACAGCGATGTCGGCGGAATTTCCATGTTCGACAGCTGCCCCGAAGCGATGGGGGCATCGCCTGATCTGTGGACGGATTGGGGTGCGATCGTGCGGGATTTCGCTGTGTGGGGCAAGGCGTTGGCGGGAGACGAGGGACCGTTGTTGGAGACTCTCGCCGAGGGTAGCCTCGTGTGCGTCGCACCGCAGGTCAGCGCCGTCTTTGTCGTCGAGCCGGTGGATGACCGCGGGCAGAAGGCGACGCTCGCCGCCTGCGTGCCGGCGGGGGCGGCATGGAGTCGTACATCGCGCTTCCGCGGACGTTCCATGTCAAGCGCCCGCTACGGCCGCGTCGACCTTCTCTGCATCGACGAACTCGGCTACATGGAAATTGACCGCCACGGCGCCGAACTCCTTTTCCAGGTGGGCCGCGGTCTTGATCGATGCGGCCCTCATTGATGGCTTTCTGCACGTTGCGGCCGAGGCCCAGAGTATGGTCCGCCTCTTGGAAGTCACGGAAGACCGGTGTCGTGGCGAGCACAGCTTCCACGCAGAAGCCTGCCTGTTCGGCGAAACGTGCAAGGCTGCGTCCGATGGTCGCATGGCGGACCGCTTCTGCAGTGGTGTAGCGGGTGAAAGCGCGACTCGAAGTTCCCCCTCTGAAGTGGACAGCCTGATACTGGGACGGATTGGTCCCGGAGGAAGCAGTCCAGGTTGAGTGGCAAGAGCAACATGAGCAAGC
>NZ_JBHVSY010000024.1:0-132643 GCF_042884935.1 Streptomyces sp. NPDC058092 | reverse complement strand
CCGCTGCGGCTTTCCCGCGCCTTCCGGTTCGCGTCCGCCCCGGGCGCGGCGCCCCCCCCCCCCCCGGTTACGGGAAGGGGCGGGCAGCGGAAACAGTCCCGCCGCAGGCGCGCCCCCACGCCCACACCCACCTCCCGCCCACGGCAAAAGGGCCGGGCCCCGGGGAAACCCCGGGGCCCGGCCCTCAGCCTGCCGACGGCTACGCGCTCAGCGCGCGCAACCCGCTCAGTTGTCGTCCTCGTCGATCAGGAACCCACGCATCGGCGACGGCGCCTGCTGCATCGGCTGCGGCGCCTGCGGCCGCACCGGTGCCATCGGCTGAGTCATCGCCGGCGACATCTGCTGCTGACCGCCGTAGGAGGGCCCACCGCCCATGGACGGGTTGCCGCCCATCTGCGGGCCGCCGTGACCACTGTGGTTGCCGCCCATGTTGTGACCCATGGCACCCGCACCGGCCGGAGCCAGCGAGGGCGACGGCGGCAGCGAAGCGGCCGCCGGAGTCCGCGGCGGGGCCAGCGAGTCGTCGGCCTGGGTCTCCAGCTGACGCAGCTGGCTCTCCAGGTACGACTTCAGCCGGGTCCGGTACTCGCGCTCGAAGCCACGCAGGTCCTCGACCTTGCGCTCCAGCGTCGCGCGGGCCGACTCCAGCGAGCCCATCGCCACGCGGTGCTTCTCCTGCGCGTCCCGCTCCAGCGCGTCCGCCTTGGCACGCGCGTCGCGCTCCAGGCCCTCGGCACGGCTGCGCGCCTCGCCGACGATCTTGTTGGCCTCGGAACGGGCCTCCGCGATCGCCTGGTCGGCGGTCTGCTGCGCGAGCGAGAGGACACGGGCGGCGCTGTCGCCGCCGGGGCCCTGAGCGGGCTGCTGCATCTGCGGCGGCTGCTGCATCTGCTGCATCTGCTGCTGCGGGGCGTGACCGCCCATCGGGCCACCCATCGGGCCACCCATGGGACCGCCCTGCATCGGACCGGGGCCGTGCGGGCCCTGCGGACCGGGGCCGTGCTGACCCTGGGGACCGGGACCATGACCATGACCGCTGGGACCGGCGGGCAGCTGCGGAGCACCACCGGGCAGCTGGGGCGGACCCATCTGCGGGGGCTGCTGCTGGACCGGCGGACCCGATATGGCGGCGGGCACCGGCGCCCCGGGCCGGTCCTGCGGCTCCGGCTTGCGCATCCCCTGCTGCTGGTTCTGCGCGGCGGCACGCGTGGCGGCGGCCAGCTTGGCGCGCAGGTCCTCGTTCTCACGGAGCAGGCGGGTCAGTTCGGACTCGACCTCGTCGAGGAAGGCATCGACCTCGTCCTCGTCATAGCCTTCTCGGAGGCGGACGGTCGTGAACTGCTTGTTCCGCACGTCCTCGGGGGTCAGCGGCATCTCTTCTTCACCTCTACGTAGTCGTCGGCAGTCGGCAAGACCGTATCGCTCACAGCCTGATCACGATGCTGATCAGGATGTAGACGATGATCATCAGAACGAAGAAGGACAGGTCGAGTGCCACGCCCCCGAGACGCAGCGGCGGGATGAACCGCCGCAGAAGCTTGAGCGGTGGATCCGTGACAGTGTAGGTGGCCTCAAGTATGACCACCATCGGCTTGCCGGGCTGCCATGAACGTGCGAACTGGAAGACGTAGTCCATGACCAGCCGGAAGATCAGCACGATGAGGAAACACATCAGCGCGATATAGACAACTTGCAGTACGACGCCCATTGCGCGCTTCCCTCTCCCCTGGCTCTCGTAGCTCCGGCCTTACGGCCGGGTTGTTCCCGGTGTCGTGTTCTCAGCTCTGGTTGAAGAATCCGCCCTCAGCGATGCGGGCCTTGTCCTCCGCCGTGACATCGACGTTAGCAGGCGACAACAGGAACACCTTCTGCGTCACGCGCTCAATGCTGCCATGGAGACCGAAGACGAGTCCTGCGGCAAAGTCGACAAGTCGCTTCGCGTCCGTATCGTCCATCTCCGTGAGATTCATGATCACCGGAGTGCCCTCACGGAAGTGTTCCCCGATGGTACGGGCCTCGTTGTAGGTCCTGGGGTGCAGCGTGGTGATGCGGTAGGGCTCCCGCTCGGACACAACCTTGGGCATGATCACCGGCGCGTTCTTCTCCATGTTCGGACGTTCAGGTGTGATGGATGCCACGGGGGCGATTCGGGCGGGTCGCTCCCTTTCCGCCGGGATCTGAACCGGTTCCCGCTGCGCGGGAGGCTGCACCACTCGTACCGGTTCGTCCCGTTCCCGATCCCGCTCCACCTGATGCGCGGGCTGGTGCCGCCGCCGGTCGCGCTCGGGCTCCGGCTCGGGTTCGAATTCGTCGTCGGGGTCGAACCCCGGACCGTCGTACCCATCGTCCTCCACGAGGCCGAGGTAGACCGCCATCTTGCGCATCGCGCCGGCCATGCTCTGAGTCCTCCGCTCTGTGGTGGATCGGCATCTGTCACCAAGTGCCCCGCGATCCACTGAGGCCTGCCCGCCATAGGCGGGAATGACCATATTTTCTGCTGTGGTCCGACCTGCTTGGCGACGTTACCCGAGCCTCGGTCGGACTCCGAGTACCGCCGTACCGACGCGCACATGTGTCGCTCCGGCCGCAACCGCGTCCTCGAGGTCCGCGCTCATCCCTGCGGAGACCATGTTCGCAGCCGGATGGTTCCCGCGCAGGCGGGATGAGAATTCCATCAGCCGGTCGAAGGCGGCGCGTTGCCGTCCCGCGTACGGTCCGGCGAGCGGCGCGACGGTCATCAGACCGCCGAGCCGCAGTCCGGGCGCGGCTTCGACCGCCGCGGCCAACTCCTCGATCCCGTCCGGCGCGACGCCGCCCCGGTCGCCCCGCTCACCGCTCTCCGCGTCGAGTGCGACCTGGATGAGACAGCCGAGTTCACGCCCTTCGCGCACGGCCGCCGCCGAGAGAGCCGTGACCAATTTGGTCCGATCCACCGACTGTACGACATTGGCGTAACTCGCCACAGAACGAACCTTATTGGTCTGCAATTGACCGACAAAGTGCCAGGTGAGCGACAGATCCGCACATTCGGCTGCTTTGGGTGCCGCGTCCTGGTCACGATTCTCTGCGACATGACGCACACCGAGTTCATGCAGAATCCGCACATCGCTCGCGGGATAGGTCTTGGTGACCACGATGAGGGTCACTTCTTCCCGCTTGCGGCCGGCGGCGATACAGGCGGAAGCAATGCGTTCTTCCACCCGAGCCAGATTTTCGGCGAGTTGAGTCTTACGGTCCGTCATGCCCTATCAGTCCAACCAGACATATCCGGCGAGCCGCCCGGTGATGCGGTCGCGGCGGTACGAGAAGTGGTCGCCCGATTCGAGAGTGCAGACCGGCGATGCGTGCCGGTCCTCGACCCCGAGGGCTTCGAGTTGCGCGTGGACCCCCGCGGTGACATCCACGGCCGGGGTGCCCCAGCTGGTCTCGGACCAGGAGGCCGGGACGCTCTCGGCGACCTCGGCGCGCATCCGGGACGGGACCTCGTAGCACCGTCCGCAGACCGCCGGTCCGGTGCGGGCGACGATCCTGGAGGGTTCGGCGCCCAGTCCGGCCATGGCCTCGACCGTGGCCGGAACGACTCCGGCGACGAGACCGGGACGGCCCGCGTGCGCGGCCGCCGCGACCCCGGCGACCGGGTCGGCGAGCAGTACGGGGGTGCAATCGGCGGTGAGCACGGCGAGCGGGAGTCCGCGCCGTACGGTCACCACCGCGTCCACCGCGGGGATTTCCGAAGCGTCTCCCCACGGGCCGTCGACGATCGCGACGTCCCGCCCGTGCACCTGGTTCATCCAGACGACCTGCGCCGGGTCGAGACCGAGGGCCCGGGCGGCCCGCTCCCGATTGGCCAGAACGGCGGCGGGGTCGTCTCCGACCGCGCCGCCGAGGTTGAGCTCCTCGTACGGAGCGGCGCTCACCCCGCCCCACCTGTCGGTGAAGGCGAAGTGCGCGCCGCGGCCCTCCGAGGTTACTGAGGACACTGCGGGAACTGCGTGATGCGGACCTATCACTTCAAGAAGTCCGGAACATCCAGCTCTTCGGCCTGGGAGTCCTGGTAGGGACGGGCCGGCGGGATGTGCGGCGGAGTGACCGGCGGCAGGTGGCTCTCGCCGACCGCCGGTACGGGCTCGGCCTGGACCGGGGGCTCGTCGCGCGGGATCACGGAGCCCAGTCCGCCGGTCTGGCGCACGGGCTCGGCGGTCCGGACCGGCGGAGCCGGCTCCTCGCGCTTGGCGGAGTTCGCGCCCAAAACGTTCTCGCGCCGGGCCGGCGGCTGTCCGCCGTCGAAGCCCGCGGCGATCACGGTGACGCGCACTTCGTCGCCCAGTGCGTCGTCGATGACCGCACCGAAGATGATGTTCGCCTCGGGGTGTGCCGCCTCGCTCACCAGCTGGGCGGCCTCGTTGATCTCGAAGAGACCGAGGTCGCTGCCGCCGGAGATGGAGAGCAGGACACCGCGGGCGCCGTCGATGGACGCCTCCAGGAGCGGCGAGGAGATCGCCATCTCCGCGGCGGCCACGGCGCGGTCGTCGCCGCGGGCCGAGCCGATGCCCATGAGTGCCGACCCGGCCTCGGACATGACCGACTTGACGTCGGCGAAGTCGAGGTTGATCAGGCCCGGGGTCGTGATGAGGTCGGTGATGCCCTGGACACCCGAGAGCAGCACCTGGTCGGCCGACTTGAACGCGTCGAGCACGCTGACCTGGCGGTCCGAGATGGACAGCAGTCGGTCGTTGGGAATGACGATGAGGGTGTCGACCTCTTCGCGGAGCTCGGCGATGCCGTCCTCCGCCTGGTTCGCGCGTCGTCGGCCCTCGAAGGTGAACGGGCGGGTGACCACGCCGATCGTGAGGGCGCCGAGCGAGCGCGCGATGTTGGCGACGACGGGTGCGCCGCCGGTGCCGGTGCCGCCGCCCTCTCCGGCGGTGACGAAGACCATGTCGGCCCCCTTGAGGACCTCCTCGATCTCCTCACGGTGGTCCTCTGCCGCCTTGCGTCCGACGGCCGGGTTGGCCCCGGCGCCGAGGCCGCGGGTGAGTTCGCGGCCGACGTCGAGCTTGACGTCGGCGTCGCTCATCAACAGGGCTTGCGCATCAGTGTTGATCGCGATGAACTCGACGCCCTTGAGACCGACCTCGATCATTCGGTTGATGGCATTGACACCACCGCCGCCGACACCGATGACCTTGATGACTGCGAGGTAGTTCTGCGGTGCTGCCACGTCGAAGGCCTCTCGCCTCGAGTTACGTGTCGTCGCTGTGCGGGGGTCCCGCCGCGACGACGGATGCCGATTGGGACGGTCCGAAACGCCGACCCAAACCCTAACGTTGAAGTTTAGGGTTACCAGTGTGTCTGCTTCATGGACTCTTCCGAACAGGACACTAAGTCGACAAGTGGCGCACGTTCAACGAACACGCCGAACCTCCCGTTTTTCTTTTCACCCTATGTGATCACCCGTAGCGCTGACCAACCAGGGTGCTGGCCAGGCCAAATGTGCGTCAACTACCCGACACGGCAGGGGCGGTGGGTGCACTCACGTCGAAGTGTCCCGCTTTGGGAGCGGTTTTCATGAGAGCGGTGAGGACTCTCGCCTTCACCGGTCCGTCCTCGCTGCTACCCCAGATCACCGTGCGACCGCGGGTGAGTTCCAGGGAGATCGAGTCGTACGAGGCGACCCGTACGACCTTGGTGTCCTTGGCGACACCCTCCGGAAGTCCGCCCGCGACCCGGACCGCTTCCCGCACCAGCCGGGCACTGCCGAAGCGGCGCAGGCTTGCTGACTGATCGGGAGTCAATTCAAGCAGAGGTACATGCCCGGGCGATTTGTCCACCGTTGCGAAACGCACTCCTTTCGCGTCCACTTCAGTAAATTTTGTGCCCTTTTTCACCAACAGGACCGGCTGCCGTTCGGTCACCTCGAGTCCGATTCCGTGCGGCCATGACCGTACGACATCCACCGAGTCGATACGGGGCAGCTTCCGGCGCAACCGGTCGGCGATGACATCGGTGTCCACGGAGATCAGGGGAGCGCCGATCGGTACGGCCGCGACGGCCTCCACCTCGGCCGGTGTCAGCACGTCGAGGCCGGTGATCCTGACCTGTTCGGCCCGGAGCCAGGAGGAGCCGTAGAGCGCCCACGCGGCGCCGGAGCCGAGCAGGAGCACCAGCACGCCGATGACGATCAGCTGTCTGCGGCTGGGCCGCCTGCGCCCTTCGGGGCGCGGCCGCGGCGGGCGGGCCGGGGAGTCCTCCTGCTGCGCTGCACCGCGCTGGGCGGTCGTCGGTCCGGCCACGCTCGCTCCTTATGCCGGGTCCGGGGGCGCCGCCCCCGGACCCGTCCGCCTCACGCGCCTCGGCGTGCGGCAATCGCCTCGTACACCATGCCGACGAGCAGGTCGTCGGCGTCCCTGCGGCCGAACTCGGCGGCGGCGCGGGACATCTCGTACAGCCGGTGCGGATCCGCGAGCACCGGCAGGACGTTGCCCTGCACCCACTCGGGGGTGAGCGCCGCATCGTCCACCAGCAGACCGCCGCCGGCATTGACCACCGGCTGGGCGTTGAGCCGCTGTTCGCCGTTGCCGATGGGCAGCGGTACGTAGGCGGCCGGGAGCCCGACGGCAGAGAGTTCGGCGACGGTCATCGCACCCGCGCGGCAGAGCATCATGTCGGCCGCCGCGTAAGCGAGGTCCATCCGGTCCACGTACGGTACCGGGATGTAGGGCGGCATACCGGGCATGTTGTCGATACGCGGCAATTCGTTCTTCGGGCCGACGACGTGCAGGATCTGGATCCCGGAGCGCTGCAGCAGCGGGGCGACCCGCTGGACCACCTCGTTGAGGTGACGGGCGCCCTGCGAACCACCGGAGACCAGCAGCGTCGGCAGGTTGGGGTCGAGACCGAAGGCCGCACGCGCCTCGGGACGGACCCGGGCCCGGTCCAGGGTGGCGATGGTCCGGCGCAGCGGGATGCCGATGTAGCGGGCACCGCGCAGCTTGCTGTCGGGGGTGGAGACGGCGACCCCGTGGGCGTACCGGGAACCGATCTTGTTGGCCAGGCCCGGCCGGGCGTTGGCCTCATGGACGACGATCGGCACGCCGGCCCGCTTGGCGGCGAGGTAGCCGGGCAGGGCGACGTAGCCGCCGAAGCCGACGACGCAGTCCGCCCTGGTGCGCTCCAGGACCTGCTCGGCGGCCTTGATGGTGCCGCGCAGCCGCCCCGGGACGGTGATCAGTTCCGGGGTGGGCTTGCGCGGCAGCGGCACGGCCGGGATCAGGGCGAGCTCGTACCCCCGCTCGGGTACGAGCCTGGTCTCGAGTCCGCGCTCCGTGCCGAGGGCAGTGATTCCCACGGTCGGGTCCTGCCTGCGCAGGGCGTCCGCGAGGGCAAGCGCGGGCTCGATGTGGCCGGCGGTCCCCCCACCGGCGAGTACGACATGCACCGAAATTCACCGCTCTCCGGACGGACGCTTCTTGACGCGCCGTCTCATCGTCTTCCATCTCACCCCGGGCCTCCGCATGGCCAGGGCCGCCTTCGCGGCGGGATCCTCTCGCGCGAACGCGATCAGCAGCCCGACAGCGAACATGGTCGGCAGCAGGGCCGATCCTCCGTAGGAGAACAGCGGGAGCGGGACCCCGGCGATCGGCAGCAGGCCGAGCACCGCACCGATGTTGATCACGGCCTGCGCCATGATCCAGGTGGTCACACCTCCCGCGGCGTACCTCACGAAGGGGTCCTCCGTGCGTCCGGCCACGCGGATACCCGCATAGCCTAGAGCCGCGAAGAGGGCGAGTACCGACAGCGTCCCCGCCAATCCCAGTTCCTCCCCGGTGATGGCGAAGATGAAGTCGGTGTGCGGTTCAGGTAGTTGACCCCATTTTTCCACACTCGCACCGAGCCCGGAACCGAACCACCCACCGGACGCCAGAGCATAGATTCCGTGCACGGCCTGCCAGCAGGAATCCCCGGGTCCGGGTTCGCTGGCGCCGATGCAGGCGAGCCTGGACATCCGGTTCGGACTGGTCTTGATCAGCACGAAGGCGATCACTCCGGCGAAGCCGAGCACCCCGGCGAAGAGCCGGGTCGGCGCCCCGGCCAGCCAGAGCAGTCCGAACAGGATCGCCGTGAGAATGATCGCAGTGCCCATGTCACCGCCGAGCATGATCAGCCCGAGGAGCATGAAGGCGACCGGGACGAGCGGGACGAGCATGTGCTTCCACTGCGTCAGCAGCCGTTTGTCCTGTTTGCGGGCGAGCAGGTCCGCGCCCCACAGGACCAGGGCGAGCTTGCCGAACTCACTGGGCTGGAGCTGGAAGGGGCCGCCCAGGTAGAGCCAGTTCCGGTTGCCGTGGATCGACATCCCTATCCCCGGCACCTGGACCAGCACCATCAGGAAGACGGCTCCCATGAGGAGCGGGTAGGCGAACGCCCGGTGCAGTTTGGCGGGCATCCGGGCGGCGAGCGCCATCAGTCCGGCGCCGATGACGGCGGCGAGGAACTGCTTACGGAAGAAGTAGGTGCCGGGTTTGTCCAGCTCCAGGGCTTTGATCATCGAGGCGGAGTAGACCATCACCAGGCCGAGCACGGTGATCAGCAGACCGGCGCCCAGGATCACGTAGTACGCGGTCAGAGGGCGGTCCCAGGCCCGGCGTGCCTGCTCGTACATCCGCCGCGCGCCGCCGCCGCGAGGGGCGCGGGGGGTGCCGGTGGAACGCCCCTTGGGCCGGGGCACCGAGGGGCGCCGGGAGCCGGTGACCGACCGGACCCGCAGGGCGGGGCCGAGCGGCGCCGGGACGGCCGCGCCGGCGAGGAGCGGCGCGGCGAGCGCCCGGCTGATCACCGCGGTGGCCCGTGAGCGGTTCCCACGGGGTGCGGCGGAGCTCTCTTCGGCCGGCATTGTCGCTGTCCCCTCCACTGCTCGTGCCCGGGGCCGCCGCCACGGGCCGCGGCCCGTGGCGTGGCCGCCCGCACCCGGTCGTCCGGGACGGTACGGTGCGGAGGCCGGGCCCGTCAGGCGCTCTCGGCGGCGAGTGCGCGGACCGCGTCCGCGAACGCCTCGCCCCGCTTGTTGTAATTGACGAACATGTCCATCGAGGCGCAGGCCGGGGCCATCAGTACGGTGTCTCCCGGCCGGGCGAGCCGTGCCGCCTCGCGGACCGCCTCGGACATCGCCCCAGTGTCGGTCCGGTCGAGGTCGACCACCGGGACGTCGGGGGCGTGTCGCGCGAGGGCTTCGCGGATCAGGGCCCGGTCCCGGCCGATCAGTACGACGCCCCGCAGCCGCCCCGCGGCCCCGGTCACCAGCTCGTCGAACGTGGCGCCCTTGGCGAGGCCGCCGGCGATCCAGACGATCGAATCGTAGGCCGCGAGGGAGGCCTCGGCGGCGTGGGTGTTGGTGGCCTTGGAGTCGTCGATGTACGCGACCCGGGCGATGTCCTCGATGTGCTCGATGCGGTGCGGGTCGGGGCGGAAGGCCCGCAGTCCGTCCCGTACGGCCGCGGGCTCGACACCGAAGGCGCGGGCCAGTGCCGCGGCCGCCAGGGCATTGGCGATGTTGTGCGGGGCCGGCGGGTTGACGTCGGTGACCTCGGCGAGCTCCTGGGCCTGCTTCTGCCGGTTCGTCACGAAGGCGCGGTCGACGAGGATGCCGTCGACGACGCCCAGCTGGGACGGGCCCGGTGTGCCCAGGGTGAAGCCGATGGCGCGGCAGCCCTCCTCGACGTCGGCCGCGCGGACCAGGTCCTCGGTCGCCTTCTCGGCCGCGTTGTAGACGCAGGCGACGCGGTTGCCCTCGTAGATCCGGCCCTTGTCCGCGACGTACGCCTCCATGGAACCGTGCCAGTCGAGGTGGTCGGGGGCCAGATTGAGGACGACCGCGGAGTGGGCGCGCAGCGAGGGCGCCCAGTGCAGCTGGTAGCTGGACAGCTCGACGGCGAGTACGTCGTACTCCTCGTCACCGAGGACGGCGTCGAGGAGGGAGACGCCGATGTTGCCGACCGCGGCGGTGCGCAGCCCGGCCGCCTCCAGGATGGAGGCGAGCATCCGTACGGTCGTGGTCTTGCCGTTGGTGCCGGTGACCGCGAGCCAGGGCGCCGGTTCGCTGCCGCCGTGGCCGCGCAGCCGCCAGGCGAGTTCGACGTCGCCCCAGACCGGGACGCCCGCCTCGGCGGCTGCGGTGAAGAGCGGCTTGTCGGGCTGCCAGCCCGGGGTGGTGACGATGAGCTCGGTGGACTCGGGCAGGGTCGCCCCGTCGCCGAGGCGCACGGTGATGCCCTGCGCCTCCAGCTCCGCGGCCTGCGTACGGGAACGCTCGTCGTCCCCGTCGTCGACCACCGTGACGACGGCGCCGAGGCCGTGCAGCACCGTGGCCGCCGGGATTCCGGAGACTCCGAGTCCCGCGACGGTGACGTGCTTGCCCTGCCAGTCCTGGTTGCTCACTTCTCGGCTGCCCATCCCGCGTAGAAGAGACCGAGTCCAACGATCACGCACATGCCCTGGATGATCCAGAAGCGGACCACGACAAGGACTTCGGACCACCCCTTGAGTTCGAAGTGGTGCTGGAGCGGCGCCATCCGGAAGACCCGCTTACCGGTCATCTTGAAGGAGCCGACCTGGATGACCACGGACATGGTGATCATCACGAAGAGGCCGCCGAGGACGGCCATCAGGAACTCCGTACGGGAGCAGATGGCCAGACCCGCGAGGGCGCCGCCGAGAGCGAGCGAGCCGGTGTCACCCATGAAGATCTTGGCGGGCGAGGTGTTCCACCACAGGAAGCCGAAGCAGGCGCCCATCAGCGCGGAGGCGACGACCGCCAGGTCGAGTGGATCTCGTACCTCGAAACAGGCGTTGGGGTTGGTCAGGGTCGTCGCGTTGGCGCAGGACTCCTGGAACTGCCACAGCCCGATGAAGGTGTACGCGCCGAAGACCATCACCGACGCGCCGGTGGCCAGGCCGTCCAGACCGTCCGTCAGGTTCACGCCGTTGGACATGGCGAGGATCATGAACAGCGCCCAGACGACGAACAGCACCGGGCCGATCGACCAGCCGAAGTCCGCGACGAACGACAGCTTGGTGGAGGCCGGGGTGTTGCCGCGGGCGTCGGCGAACTGGAGCGAGAGCACCGCGAAGGCGATGCCGACGATCAGCTGGCCCGCCATCTTCGCCTTGGCCCGCAGACCCAGCGAGCGCTGCTTGACGATCTTGATGTAGTCGTCGAGGAAGCCGACGAGCCCCATGCCGGTCATCAGGAAGAGCACCAGCACACCGGAGAAGCGCATCTCCTCGCCGGTGATCACCTTCGCCAGGACGTACGCGATGATCGTCGCCAGGATGAAGGCAATACCGCCCATGGTGGGCGTGCCCTTCTTGGACCCGTGGGTGCGCGGGCCGTCGTCCCGGATGAACTGCCCGTATCCCTTGCGGGCCAGCAGCTTGATCAGCAGCGGAGTTCCGACCAGGGTCAGGAAGAGCCCGATGGCCCCCGCGAAGAGGATCTGCCTCATCGGCCGGCGACCTCGCCCTCGGACGCGTTCTCCAGCAGTGCCATGGCGACCTGCTCCAGGCCGACCGACCGGGACGCCTTCACCAGCACGACGTCTCCCGGGCGCAGTTCACTGCGCAACAGGTCGACGGCAGCCTGCGCGTCGGACACGTGCACCGACTCCTCACCCCACGAACCCTCGTTGTATGCGCCCAGTTGCAGCCAGGAGGCCTCTCTGCCCCCGACCGCGACGAGCTTGCTGACGTTGAGCCGGACAGCTAGCCGTCCGACCGCGTCGTGCTCGGCGAGCGAGGCGTCGCCGAGCTCGGCCATGGGGCCGAGCACCGCCCACGTACGCCGGCCCCTCCCCATGGCGGCCAGCGCGCGCAGCGCTGCCTTCATGGATTCGGGGTTCGCGTTGTAGGCGTCATTGACGAACGTCACGCCGTCCGGACGCTCGGTGACCTCCATGCGCCAGCGGGAGAGGGTGCCCGCCTCGGAGAGCCCTTCGGCAATCTCGTCTGCGGACAGGCCCAACTCATGGGCGACGGCGGCCGCGGCGAGCGCGTTCGACACGTGGTGCTCACCGTACAGGCGCATGGTCACGTCGCTGCACCCGGTGGGTGTGTGGAGCTTGAAAGCGGGACGTCCGTCGTCGGTGAGACGGACGTTCTCTCCCCGTACGTCCGCATCCGCGGCTTCGCCGAAGAGCAGCACCCGGGCTTTCGTACGGGAGGTCATGGCGCGCACGAGCGGGTCGTCGGCGTTGAGCACGGCGAGGCCGTCCTCCGGCAGCGACTCGACCAGCTCGCCCTTGGCCCTGGCGATTTGCTCGCGGCCGCCGAACTCGCCGATGTGGGCGGTGCCGACGTTGAGGACGAGGCCGATCCGGGGCGGGACGAGGCCGGTGAGGTAACAGATGTCGCCGACGTAGCGTGCGCCCATTTCGAGGACGAGGTGCTGGGTGTCCTCGGTGGCGCGCAGGGCGGTGAGCGGCAGGCCGATCTCGTTGTTGAGGTTGCCCGCCGGGTAGACCGTGGGGCCCTTGCGTTCGAGGAGCTGGGCGATGAGGTCCTTGGTGGAGGTCTTGCCCGCGGAGCCGGTGAGGGCGACGACGGTGGTGCCGAGGCGGCCGACGACGGCGCGGGCGAGCGCGCCGAGGGCGGCCACGACGTCATCGACGACGATCGCGGGAACACCGACGGGGCGGGCGGCCAGCACGGCTGCCGCGCCCGCCTCGACGGCGCGCTGCGCGTAGTCGTGGCCGTCGACCCGCTCCCCGGCGAAGGCGACAAACAGGCTGCCTTGCTTCACCTCTCGGGAGTCGATGACGACGGGACCGCTGACGGTTGCTGCCGGATCGGGTATGTCGTACGACTGCCCGCCGACGATTTCGGCGATCTCGGCGAGGGAAAGGGCGATCACTTGGTCATCCCTGACTGTTCTCGTGGGTGTGGGCGCGGTGGGCGGTGTTGCCGGTGCCGCTGTGCCCCAGGGAGCGCTCGATGGCCGCGCGCAGGACCACGCGGTCGTCGAAGGGGCGTACCACGCCGTGGATGTCCTGGCCCTGCTCGTGGCCCTTGCCGGCGATCAGCACGGTGTCACCGGGCTCGGCGCGGGCGACCACGGCGGCGATGGCGGCGGCCCGGTCTGCGTCGACCAGGACGTCGCCCCGCTCGTGGACGGGCACCTCGGCGGCGCCCGCGAGCATGGCGGCGAGGATTCCGAGGGGGTCCTCGGAACGGGGGTTGTCGGAGGTCAGTACGGCGGTGTCGGCGAGGCGGGCCGCGGCGGCGCCCATCGGGCCGCGTTTGGTGGTGTCACGGTCGCCGCCGCAGCCGAGGACGATGTGCAGCCGGCCCTCGGTGACCTTCCGCAGGGAGCGCAGCACGGATTCGACGGCGTCGGTCTTGTGCGCGTAGTCGACGACCGCGAGGTACGGCTGTCCGGCGTCGACGCGTTCCAGCCGGCCGGGGACGCCCGGAACGGCGGCGACGCCGTCGGCGGCGGTCTGCGGGTCGAGGCCCGCGACGGCGAGGGTGACGATCGCGGCGAGGGTGTTGGCGACGTTGAACGGGCCGGGCAGCGGGGCCCTGGCGGCGATCCGCTCGCCCTTGGGGCCGACGACGGTGAAGGTGGAGCCCTGCGGCCCGACTTCGACGTCCTCGGCGCGCCAGTCGGCGTCCGGGTGGCCCTCGGCGGAGAAGGTGACGGTGGGGACGGTCGCCTCGGCGATCAGCCTGCGGCCGTACTCGTCGTCGAAGTTGACGACGCCCTGCCGGCTGCGCCGCGGGGTGAAGAGCTGCGCCTTGGCCTGGAAGTAGTCCTCCATCCCGGTGTGGAACTCCATGTGCTCCGGGCTGAGGTTGTTGAAGACCGCGACGTCGAAGACGCAGCCGTCGACCCGGCCGAGCACCAGGGCATGGCTGGAAACCTCCATGGTCACCGAGTCGACCCCGCGTTCGCGCATGACGGCGAGCAGGGCCTGCAGGTCGGTGGCCTCAGGGGTGGTGCGCTCGGACTTGATGCGCTCGTCGCCGATCCGTGTCTCCACGGTGCCGATCAGCCCGGTGGCGCGCCCGGCGCCGCGGAAGCCGCCCTCGATGAGGTACGCGGTGGTGGTCTTCCCGGAGGTTCCGGTGATGCCGATCTGGAGGAGGTCGCCGCCGGGCCGTCCGTAGATCTCGGCGGCGAGCTCGCCCATCCGGCCGCGCGGGTCCTCGGTGACCAGCACCGGCAGTCCGGTGGCGGCGGCGCGCTCGGCGCCCGCCGGGTCGGTGAGGACGGCGGCCGCGCCGAGGCCGGCCGCCTGGGCGGCGAAGTCGGCGCCGTGGAAGCGGGCACCCGGCAGGGCCGCGTACAGGTCGCCGGGGCGGACCGCCCGCGAGTCGTGGGTGATGCCGGTGACCTCGCCGGTTCCCGGCGGTTCGACTCCCAGCCGGGCTGCCAGATCGCCGAGGGGCGTCGGTCCGATCCGGTCCGGGCGAGGCGCTCCCGGGTAGTTCACAGGCGCGTCCTTCTGGGTGGTTTGGAACTGATCAGCGTGGGGCACGGCGGTGAGCGTACCGGGCGCACCCGGCCTCTCGCGAAGTGAGGGGGCGGGGTTCTGGTGGTTCCCGTTCCGGTTCCCGGGATCGGGGGTGATGGTTGTCACTGGTCGGTTTCCCCGTGTTCACTCGCCGGGCTGGAAGGACACCGGCAGCCGGGCTGGCTCGCTGCCGGACGGTGGGGTCTGGAGGGTCTTCAGCGCGAACTCCATGACCTGTTTGTAGATCGGTCCGCAGATCTGGCCGCCGAAGTAGCTGCCCTTGGTGGGGTTCTGGATCGCGCAGTAGACGGTGATCTGCGGGTCGTCGGCGGGTGCGAAGCCCGCGAAGGACGCGGTGTAGCCGTGGTAGCCGCCGCGTACGGGGTCGACCCGGTTGGCGGTACCGGTCTTGCCCGCCACCCGGTAGCCGGGGATCTTGGCCTTCGTTCCGGTGCCCTCCTCGTCTCCGACCACCGATTCCAGCATGGTGGCGAGCGACCTGGCGGTCTTTTCGCTGACCACCCGGGTCCGTTCGGGAGCGGGGGCGGCCTTGAAGTGGCCGTCGGGGCCCTTGGTGCCGCGTACCAGCGTGGGCGCGACGCGGACCCCGCCGTTGGCGATCGTCGAGTAGATGGAGGCGGCCTGCATGGCGTTGAGCGAGAGGCCCTGGCCGAACGGGATCGTGTACTGCTGCGAGGTCGACCAGTTCTCGGGCTTGGCGAGGATGCCGGGGGTCTCGCCCGGGTAGTCGAGGCCGGTCGGCGAGCCGATCCCGAACTTGCGCAGGTAGGAGTAGAGGACCTTGTTGGCCTGGGCCTGGGTCCTGCCGAGTTCCCCCGCGGCCAGGATGGTGCCGATGTTGCTGGACTTGGCGAGTACGCCGTTGAGCGTCAGGTACCAGGTGGGGTGGTCGATGTCGTCCTTGAAGAGCCGGTCGCCGCGGTGCAGCCGGTTGGGGACGGTGACGTGGGTGCCTGGGGTGGCGACGCCTTCCTCCAGCACGGCGGCCATGGACATGACCTTGCTGGTGGAGCCGGGCTCGTACACGTCCTGGAGCGCCGCGTTGCCCAGCGACGCCGCGTCGGCCTGCGAGAGGTCGTTGGGGTCGAAGCCGGGCGCGTTGGCCATGGCGAGGACCTCGCCGGTCCTGGTGTTCTGCACGACCACGTAGCCGCGGTCCGCCTTGGACTTCTTCACCTGGTCGGTAATGGCCTGCTGGGCGGCCCACTGGATGTCGCGGTCGATGGTCAGCTCGATGTCGGACCCGGCGACGGCCGGAACCTCCTTGGTGCCCGCGGTCGGCACCCGCCGGCCGCCGGACTGGGCGTACTTGATCTTGCCGTCCTCGCCCTCGAGCTCCTTGTCCAGCTGCGATTCGAGGCCGCCCGCGCCCTTGCCTTCGGCGTTGACATAGCCGAGTATCCCGGCGGCGAGCCCTCCGTTGGGGTAGACCCGTTTCGTGGTCGACTCCTGGAAGATCCCGGCGAGCACATTGGCTCCGGGACCGCCGGCCGCCTTGTCCTTCGCCGCCTTCTCGGCGAAGACGGACTTGAGGTCCCTGATCTGATTCCAGACCTGCGGGGTCCGGCGGCGGGCCAGGACGGTGTAACGGCCCTTCTTGGAAAGTTTCGCGGTGAGCTCGGCGGCGTCGGCGCCGAGGATCGGGGCGAGGAGCGCCGCCGCCTGCCGGGGCGCGTCGGGGGCCTTGCTGAATTCGGGCGTGAACATCGACGGGTCGGCGGTGATGTCGTACGCGTCGACGCTGGTGGCCAGCGCGATACCGCTGCGGTCGGTGATCTCGCCGCGCTCGGCGGAGATCGTGTAGCTGAGGTAGCGGTTCTCTTTGGCCTTGGCCGCGTACGCATTGGCATCGACGGCCTGGACCTGGAGGAGCCGGACGACGAACACCAGCATGACGAGCGTCAGGGCGACGCTGACCAGGCGGAGCCGGGGGCGCGGGCTGCCGAGATGGAGGGGGCGCGCGGGCCGGTTGCGGGGCGCGCGGGCGCGGGGCGCCGGGGACGACCGGCGGCGGGCGGCGGGCCGGGGGCGCCCCTGGCCGCCGACGGCGCTGCGGGGGCGCGCGGGGCCGGGGACCCGGCGGCGCGGTGGTTCCTTGGGAGACACTGCGTCACCTGCCGGGGCTCGTCGAGGGCTGGAATGCCGGGGTACGCGGCCCGGCATTCGGGGCCGCGGAGGTGCTGGGCTTCACGGCGGCGCCCGAAGGGGTGGCCGAGGGAGAGTGCGGGGGCGAGCCGGTGGCCGGCGCCGGGGCGCCGGTGGACGGGGCGGTCGCGGGGGTACCGGGTTTCCGTGGCTGCGGTGCGGGGGCCGGCTCGGCGGTGGACTGCGCGGGGACGCCGCGGACCTTGCCGTCCGGGTCGAGGAAGGCGGGACTGCCGCCGGGCACCATGCCCAGTTCGCGGGCGCGCCGCTCCAGGGCCTCCGGCTCGGAGTAGCTGTCGACATCACGCTGGAGGGCCTGCTGCTCGTCGGTGAGCCCGGTGGTCCGCTTCTTCAGCTCGCTCAGCCTGAACGATCCTTCGTTGAGGGCCGAGTTGAGCACCAGGAGCGTGATCAGGCCGCCGCCGAGGAGCAGCACCACCAGCAGGACGAAGGGGGTACGGGCCGCGTTGCTGGGTCCGGCAGGCATCAGCCGGGCAAGCCGCGCCGCCCGCCCTTTCAACTGCCCGGCCGCTTTGCTCACCGCGCCGCCCCGGGCGTCTCCGGTGTCCGGGTTCCCGGACACCGGACGCTCATCGTTCCTCCTCGCGGATCCGCTGGGCGCCGCGCAGCCGGGCGGGAGCGGCGCGCCGGTTCTCGGCGACCTCCTCCTCCGTGGGCAGTTCCGCGCCGCGGGTCAGCAGCTTCAGCCGGGGCTGATAGCGCTCGGGCACGACCGGCAGTCCGGCCGGCGCCGTGATCGCGGCGCCCGCCGCGAAGACCTGCTTGACCAGCCGGTCCTCCAGCGAGTGGTACGAGAGGACGGCGATGCGGCCGCCGACCGCGAGGCTCTGTACGGCGGCCGGAATCGCCCGCTCCAGGACAGCGAGCTCGCCGTTGACCTCGATGCGCAGCGCCTGGAACGTGCGCTTGGCGGGGTTGCCGCCGGTGCGCTTGGCCGCCTGCGGCAGCGAGTCCCGGATCAGCTCGACGAGCCGGGCGCTGTTGCTGAACGGCTCCTTCTCGCGCTCGCGCACGATCGCGGAGACGATCCGCTTGGCCTGCTTCTCCTCGCCGTACGCCCGCAGGATCCGTACCAGTTCACCCGGCGGATAGGTGTTGAGCACCTCGGCCGCGCTGATACCGGCCGTCTGGTCCATGCGCATGTCGAGGGGGGCGTCCTGGGCGTACGCAAATCCGCGCTCGGCCTCGTCCAGCTGCATGGAGGAGACGCCGAGGTCGAAGAGGATGCCCTGGACCTTCGGGATGCCGAGCCGGGCGAGCACCTCGGGCAGTTCGTCGTAGACCGCGTGCACCAGGGTGGCCCGTTCGCCGTACGGAGCGAGCCGCTCGCCGGAGAGCCGCAGCGCCTCCTTGTCGCGGTCCAGCGCGATGAGCCGTACGGAGGGGAAGGCGGAAAGCAGCGCCTCGCTGTGTCCGCCGAGGCCGAGGGTGCAGTCGACGACCACGGGCTGCTGGGGGCCCGGCGCCTCCAGAGCCGGGGCCAACAGGTCCAGGCACCGCTGGAGCATCACCGGGACGTGTCGGGTCTGGCTCATGCGCCCTCTCAGGCTCAGGTCCCGTGCGGCGGCACGTACGGCCTGGTCCCCGCCCGCTCAGAAGGGGAGGGCGGCCGGCGCCGGGGAAGAGGCGTCGGCCGACCGGCGAGCGGGAGAGGGCCGGACCGTACGTACGCCGCACACGGGGAAAATCTACGGAATGTGCAGGGTGTCGGTAACTTCCCGTCACTTTAGTCCACCCTGCCATTCGATCGATTCCCGATCAATCAACGGGGCAGCGCGTCGCCCTGCCCCCTGTTCACCCGGCCGATTGAACAACTGTGAGGCTTGTGGGTTACCTCACAACAAGCCTCGTTGACGTTCTTTGTCCCTTCTCACAGCGCGACGCGACCACCGCCGAGAGCTAACGTCATCACCATGTCGACTTCCGCACACTCCCCCGCCGGGCCGTCCGCGCCCCCTGCCGACCGGGCCCGCACCGGAGGCACGGTCACCGACCGCCTCGTCGAGGCGAACATCCGGTACGCCGCCGGATTCGAGGACCCGGGCATGGACGCCAAGCCGGTGCTGCGCGTCGCCGTGGTCGCCTGCATGGACGCCCGGCTCGACCTGCACGACGCTCTCGGCCTGTCGCTCGGCGACTGCCACACCATCCGCAACGCGGGCGGCGTGGTCACCGATGACGTGATCCGTTCGCTGACCATCAGCCAGCGGGCTCTGGGCACCCGCAGCGTCATACTCATTCATCACACGAATTGCGGCCTGGAATCGATCACCGAGGAATTCCGCCAGGAGCTGGAGGTCGAGGTCGGCCAGCGTCCGGTCTGGGCCGTCGAGGCGTACAAGGACGCGGACCAGGACGTACGGCAGTCGATGCAGCGCGTGCGCACCTCGCCGTTCCTGCTGCACACCGATGACGTCCGCGGCTTCGTCTTCGATGTGACCAGCGGCTTGCTGCGCGAGATCTTTCCCGCCTCCGCGTCCTGACCGCCGGCCCGGACGGTGCCCGTCGGGGTCCCGCCCGGATGATGTTCATCGGGGTACCGCCCGGATGGTGCCCATCGGGAGCCGATAAACCCACTGAACCAGACATATCGCCGCGACTTATCCACAGGCGAGTGACACGAAGCGGTAACGGCAACAAGAATGCGCATGTGGCATCTCGCCGGACGTTTCGTTTCCGGAGGGGTGTCCGTGTTTCGGGGTGGGCCGGGCCGCTGCACGCGCGTCGGTCCGTGACTGGGGAATCCCCTGCTCCTCGTGAGCGTGGGGCAGGGCCGAGGAGGGCCGGGTGACGACCTATGACGATCGAGCGAGCCTCACAGATCTGACCACGACTGCGGAGCGGGTGCGCAGGTCGGTGGAGAGCGTGATCGAGGGCAAGCCCGAGGTCGTACGGCTTTCGCTGACCGTGCTGCTGGCGGAGGGGCATCTCCTCATCGAGGATGTTCCCGGCGTCGGCAAGACGATGCTGGCCAAGGCGCTGGCGCGGTCCATCGACTGCTCGGTGCGGCGCATTCAGTTCACGCCGGACCTGCTGCCCTCGGACATCACCGGTGTGTCCATCTTCGACCAGCAGCGGCGCGACTTCGAGTTCAAGCCGGGCGCGATCTTCGCCCAGATCGTGATCGGCGACGAGATCAACCGGGCCTCGCCGAAGACCCAGTCGGCGCTGCTGGAGTCGATGGAGGAGCGCCAGGTCACCATCGACGGGCACACATACGAGCTGCCCGACCCGTTCATGGTGGTGGCCACCCAGAACCCGGTGGAGATGGAGGGCACCTATCCGCTGCCCGAGGCCCAGCGAGACCGGTTCATGGCGCGGGTGTCGATCGGCTATCCGAATGCGGAAGCCGAGCTGCGGATGCTCGATGTGCACGGCGGGATCTCGCCGCTCGACGATCTCCAGCCGGTGGCGCACGCCCACGACATCGTGAAGCTGATCGACGCGGTACGGACGGTCCATGTGGCCGACGCCGTGCGGCGGTACGCGGTGGAGCTCGTGGGGGTTACCCGCAGCCATCCCGATCTCAGACTCGGCGCCTCGCCGCGTGCCACCCTGCACCTGCTGCGCGCGGCGAAGGCCTCCGCGGCGCTGAGCGGCCGGGACTACTGCCTGCCGGACGACGTGCAGGCGCTGGCGGTCCCGGTGCTCGCGCACCGGCTGCTGCCGACGGCACAGGCCCAGCTGAACCGCCGTAACGCCGAGCAGGTCGTGCTGGAGATCCTCCAGCAGACACCGGTGCCGACGGCCGGCGGTAGCGGTGGCGGGGGCGTCCCACGGGTGCAGCCCCAGCACCAGCCGGGCCGTCCGGTGTACGGCCGGCAGCAGCCCGGCGTACGGCGGGCGTGATGACCGCCGGGGGGCCGGCCTCGATGGACGACGGCGACGGAAAGGGCGCTCTGCGGGCCGCTCTGAGCGGACTGACCACGCGTGGGCGGTCCTTCCTCGCGGCCGGTGTCGCCGCCGCGGTCTGCGCCTATGTGCTGGGGCAGGCGGATCTGCTGCGGGTCGGGCTGCTGCTCGCCGCGCTGCCGCTGGTCTGTGTGGTGGTGCTCGTCCGCACCCGTTATCGGGTCACGGGCACCCGGCGGCTCTCGCCCTCCCGGGTGTCCGCGGGCACGGAGGCGCGGGTCCATCTGCGGATGGAGAATGTGTCCCGGCTGCCGACCGGGCTGCTGATGCTGCAGGACCGGGTGCCCTATGTGCTCGGGCCGCGGCCCCGGTTCGTGCTGGACCGGGTGGAGGCGGGCGGCCGTCGCGAGGTGTCCTACCGGGTGCGGTCGGATCTGCGTGGGCGCTATCCGCTGGGGCCGCTGCAGTTGCGGCTGAGCGATCCGTTCGGGATGTGCGAGCTGACGCGTTCGTTCAGCGCGTACGACACCCTCGTCGTCATTCCGCGGACCGAGCCGCTGCCGCCCGTACGGCTGGCGGGCGAGGCCTCGGGGTACGGCGAGGGGCGGCAGCGTTCGCTGGCGCTGGCCGGTGACGACGACGTGATTCCGCGCGGATACCGGCACGGCGACGATCTGCGCCGGGTCCACTGGCGTTCCACCGCGCGGTACGGCGAGCTGATGGTGCGCCGCGAGGAGCAGCCGCAGCGGGCCAGATGCACGGTGCTGCTGGACACCCGGCGGATCGCCTATCAGGGGTCGGGGCCCGACTCCGCCTTCGAGTGGGCGGTGTCGGGGGCCGCGTCCACGCTGGTGCACATGCTGGAGCGCGGCTTCGCGGTCCGGCTGCTGACCGACGACGGGAACGCGGTGCCGGGCGAGGGCGAGGGCGGCTTCGCCGGATCGACACAGGATTCCGCCGATTCCGCGGGGCTGATGATGGACACCCTGGCGGTGGCCGACCACTCCGAGGGGGGCGGCCTGTCGCGCGCGTACGACGTGCTGCGCGGCGGCAACGAGGGGCTGCTGATCGCGTTCTTCGGTGATCTGGACGAGGAGCAGGCGGCGGTGGCGGCCCGGATGCGGCAGCGCAGTGGCGGCGCCGTCGCGTTCGTACTCGACAGCACTGCCTGGGTACATGACGACGTCCCGCCCGCGGGGGCGGACGCGGCGTTCGAGCAGCGGCTTCGGCTGCTGCGCGAATCGGGCTGGACGGCGGTGGCCGTGGCGCCCGGGACCGGTCTCGCCCGTTATTGGCAGCAGGCGGCGGGACACCCGGGCGTGACGACGCAGTCGGCTGCCGTCGGCGGCACCACAGGTGGCACGACAGGTTTCTCCGGGGGATGGTCATGAGCGGTCGCGGTCGGCTGACGCTGTGCGCCTTTGCGGCGACGCTCATGGCGGCGGGCTCGATGCTGCCGCTGGTCGAGCCGGCCGGGTGGATCCTGCAGGCCGCGTTCCTGCTGGCGGTCCAGAGCGGGATGGGCATGCTCGCCCGCCGGGTGCCCATGCCCCGGATGCTGGTCATCGTGGCGCAGACGCTGGTCACGCTCGTCCTGCTGACGGTCGTCTTCGCCAGGGGGCAGGCTCTGATCGGGGTCCTGCCGGGTCCGGAGGCCGTCCAGCGGCTCGCGGATCTGCTGATGTCGGGCGCCGACGATGTCGGACGGTACGCCGCTCCGGCGCCCGTGACGGACGGCATCCGGCTGATGCTGATCGGCGGTGTCCTGCTGGTCGGCCTGATCGTGGACGCCCTCGCTGTGACGTTCCGCAGCGCGGCCCCGGCCGGCCTGCCGCTCCTCGCGCTGTACTCGGTCGCCGCGGGGCTGTCCGAGGGCGGAGCGGACTGGCTCTGGTTCCTGCTCGCGGCCGGCGGCTATCTGCTGCTTCTGCTGGCCGAGGGCCGGGACCGGCTCTCCCAATGGGGACGGGTCTTCAGCGGCGCGGCCGGAACCCGGGGCGGTGCGACGGCCGGTGCGGCGTTTTCCGCCGACCGCCCGACGGCGCCGGTCCGCACCGGCCGCCGTATCGGCGCGCTGGCGCTGGGGATCTCGCTGTTCGTACCGGCGGCGCTGCCCGCGCTCGACAGCGGCCTGCTGGCCGGTACGGGGGACGGGAACGGCAAGGGGAACGGCGGCGGCACCATCTCCGCGGTGAACCCTCTGGTCTCGCTGCAGAACAACCTGAACCAGCCGGAGAACCGGGAGGTGATGTCCTACCGCACCAATTCCGCTGATCCACAGGGCTTCTACCTGCGGATCCTGGCCCTGGACCAGTTCAACGGAAACGAGTGGCGGCCCTCCACGCGCCGCCTGAAGGGTGTGCCGAAGCGACTCCCGGCCCCGGAAGGTCTCGGCCCGGACGTCATGGTCACGGAGATCAGCACGAACATCTCCGCATCGAGCTCGTACCAGCAGACCTATCTGCCGCTCCCCTACCCCGCGACCGAGGTCAGGGTCGGCGGACGCTGGCGGTACGAGCCGATGGGACGGACCCTCGTCGGTGACGGCGGGGAGACGACCCGCGGTGCGCAGTACCAGGTCTCCAGTCTGGTGGTCCAGCCGACCGCCGATCAGCTGGCTGCGGCGGGTGCCGCGCCGGTCGCCCTGCGGCGCGAGTACACCCGTGTTCCCGACTCCCTGCCGAAGGTGGTCGGGCAGACCGCGGACCGGGTGACGAAGGGCGCGAGCAACGATTACGAGCGGGCGGTGAAGCTGCAGAACTTCTTCGCCTCGGAGGGTGGCTTCAGCTACGACACCTCGGTCAACTCGGGCACCGGGAGCGCGGCGATCGGCCGGTTCCTGAAGGAGAAGCGGGGCTTCTGCGTCCACTTCTCGTTCACGATGGCCGCGATGGCGCGCACGCTGGGCATTCCGGCCCGGGTCGCGGTGGGCTTCACTCCCGGCACCGCGCAGTCGAACGGTTCGGTCTCGGTGGGACTGCGCGATGCGCATGCCTGGCCGGAGCTGTATTTCGAGGGTGTCGGGTGGACCCGTTTCGAGCCGACCCCGACGCGGGGCACCGCCCCGTCCTACACCCAGCCGGACGCCCCGTCGGGCGGCACGTCCGACCCGGCCCGGCCGGAGAAGGGCGCCTCGGCCGCTCCGACGGTCGCACCGTCCGTCGCGGAGAGCTGTCCGGCCCAGATGCGCAAACAGGGCGAGTGCGGCAGCTCGGCGGCGCCGGGAGTGGTGGCCCCGACGGATTCCGGGACGCCCACGGGCACCGTCCTCGGCGTGGTCCTGGGCGCGCTGGCGATCCTGGTGCTGCCGTTGCTGCCGATGCTCTGGCGGCTTCGGGTACGCAAGCACAGGCTGAGCTTCTCCGCAGGGCGTACGCCTGCGGATGCGACGGCGAGAACGCTGGCGGCCTGGCGGGAGATCACCGACACGGCATGGGATCACGGCATCGAGCCGGACGACTCCCGGACCCCGCGCAAGACGGCGGCCAGGGTGGTGCGGCTGGGGCAGCTCGAACCCGACGGGGCCGCCGCGGTGCACCGGGTGGCGGGGGCGGTGGAGCAGGTGCTCTACGCCCCGGAGCCCCGGTCGGGTACCGGGCTCGCCGAGGATGCGGAGGCGGTACGGGCGGGTCTGCGGGCGTCGTCCGGCCGGTTCGCCAGGGCCCGCGCGATCGCGGCACCGCGCTCGGCCGTTCGGGTGATCTGGGCGGCGTCGGACCGCTGGGCGGCGTTCACCGGCAGGTGGGCGGCGCGGTGGGGCCGGGAGCGGTGGACGGGGTGGCTGCGGCGGCCGTCCCGCCAGCAGGGGTGAGCGGGCGGGACATGAGCGGGATGCCCGCAAGCATGGCGCTGCCGTCCCGTCGACAGGGGGCGACGGGAGGGGCGTGGGCCGGATGCGGTCCTCCGGCCTCGATCACCGAACGGGCCGGCCGGTAGGTGGCCCGGGCCCGCCCGGCACCTTCTCGCCCGCTCGCCCCGGCAGCGGACGGGCCTGGCCGTCCCCCGGTCTCCCCGGCAGCCTCTCCCCGCCAGCCTCGCACCGGCACCGGCACCGGCACGACCGGGCCTGGCGGTTCCCGGGGCAGCCCGGCGCCCTGGCCTGAATGGCCGCGCGGGCTTGGTTCTCCTCGGCCTGTCCCCCGGATGAAGGGCCGCCGTCGGTCGCCGGGCGAACCCGATTCTCCAGCCTGCCCGGCGACCGAGGACAAAGTCGGCGGCGACGGCCGATCCGGGCGGCCCGGCCCGGGCACGCATGAGGGGCGGCCGCAAAAACGCGGCCGCCCCTCACCCAAAGACTGTCCGGGGGCCTATTGGCCCTGCTCGTCACGGCGGCGCTGCCACCGCTGCTCGATCCGGTTCATCACGGTCCGGCGTTGCCTGGGCCGACGGCTGTCGCCGCCGCCTCCGGCTGCCTGCCGCTCGCCCGGTTTGGGCGCCTTGCGCCAACCAGTGACCGCAAGGACCGCACAGCCGAGCATGACGAGGAACCCCACCACGCTGATCCAGATCTGCTGGGCGACCATTCCGGCCATGAGGAGCGCGATACCCACCAGGAAGCCTGCGACCGCCTGGTAGACCCGTCGCCGGGTGTACGTACGCAGCCCGCTTCCCTCGAGCGCTGTCGCGAACTTGGGATCTTCGGCGTACAGCGCTCGCTCCATTTGCTCGAGCATTCGCTGCTCGTGCTCCGAGAGCGGCACGGAGTCCTCCTCGTCGTCGGCCGCGGGGGGCGGCCGGTATGCGGCCCTTCCAGGATAGGCAGGGATTCGCCCCCGTGAAACCCGCCCTCATTGCCAATCAGCCAGTCCGGGCCGCCACGACGGCTCAGCTGCTGAGGCGTTGATTCCCCAACCTCCGATCCGTCATGCCGGATGGTGTCCCCCGATCATACGGGGCGAAGCCCCCGATCGGGGGTCCTGGGCCGTACTCCATCTGCGGCTGCGTCCCTGATCAGCCGCACTACAGCCGCGCTACCACCGGCACCCGGCCGCGCACGGCCGCGCTTCGTGCCCAGAACGTCTCAGGTGCGCTTCGTGCCCAGTACGTGCAGCTGCGTCGCGACCGAGTGGAAGGCAGGCAGTTCGGCCGCGGCCGCCTCAAGCTTGAGCAGGGCCTCCATGGCACCGGGCTCGGTGTCCACCAGGACGCCCGGTACGAGGTCGGCGAAGACCCGTACGCCGTGGACCGAGCCGACCTCGACGTCCGCCGCGGAGACCAGCTCGGTGAGTTGCTCCGCGGTGTAGCGCCGGGGCACCGGGTCCCCCTCGCCCCAGCGGCCCGCCGGGTCGCCGAGCGCCTGCCGGGCCTCGGTGAAGTGACCGGCGAGCGCCCGGGCCAGAACGGCGCCGCCGAGCCCGGCGGCGAGCAGGCTGAGCGCACCGGCCGGACGCAGCGCCTCGACCGCGTTGCGCACGCCCTCGGCGGGGTCGTCCACGTACTCCAGGACTCCGTGGCACAGCACCGCGTCGTAACCACCGCGCTCGACCACCTCGAACAGGCCGTGGATGTCGCCCTGGACCCCGCGGACCCGGTCGGCGACCCCGGCCTCGGCGGCGCGGCGCTCCAGGGCGAAGAGCGCGTTGGGGCTGGGGTCGACAACGGTGACCCGGTGGCCGAGGCGGGCCACCGGCACCGCGAAGTTGCCGGTGCCGCCGCCGGTGTCCAGGACGTCCAGGGCGTCCCGGCCGGTCGCCTTGACCTGGTGGTCGAGGGCGTCCTTCAGGACCTCCCAGACCACAGCGGTACGGAGGGAGGCGCGGGGGCGCAGCTGGTCCGACACGGCAGATGACTCCTCGGCACGGTGCCGCCACTGACGGCGGAGCGTGAACAGTGCAGGTGGTACACGTACTGTCCACCCTATTGCCTCGCGCCACCGTCGCCGTCATCCCGCGTCGGGCCGCTCCTTCCGGGCCTGCGGGAGCACCGGCTGAAGCACCAGCAGCCGCTCGACCAGGCGCAGGAACATCTCCGCGTCGCGCAGCAGGTCGTCGGCGTCCCGCCGGCTGGCCGCGCCCGGTATGCCGGCTTCCGCGCGGGCCCTGCGGCGGGCGCCGGAGGCGAACAGCGCACTCCACTCGGTCAGCTCGGGGGCTATTTCCGGGAGGACTTCCCAGGCGCTGCGGATCCGCTCCCGGCGCCGCCTGGAGGTCTCGGGGCGGGCCCGCGCGGCAAGCACGGCGGCGGCGGTGCGCAGCGCGGCAAGGTGGGCGGTGGCATACCGCTCGTTCGGCACATCGAGAACGGCGGCCTCGTCGAGACCGGTGCGGGCCTGGGCGAGCAGATCGAGGGCGGCGGGCGGCGCCGTGGTGCGGCGCAGAACGGGGTGGGCATCGCTTGCCGGGCCGGTCAGTGAGGGGGCAGGGCCGTCTGCGCGGCGCCGGGGTGCGGCTGCTGCGGACGAGTGGGCCATGACGAAACCTCCTGTCTCGTGTAACGGCTCCGTGGCCGTATGTATCCATCGTGGCGGGCGCCACTGACAATCGACCCCATCCCCTTCCTGACCTGCGCCTTTGCTTCGATTACGAGTTCGGGCTACATTTTTGAACTGACTAGTCAGTTCAAAACGAGGGGGAGTCTGTGGACAGCCCGCACGGGGCAGCCGTCACCGCCGAGGATCTCGGGCTCAGAGGACCGCGCGGCTGGGCCTTCCGGGGCGTGGGCATCAAGGCCGGGCCCGGCTCACTGGTGGCGATCGAGGGCCCCTCCGGCTCCGGCCGCACCTGCCTGCTGCTCGCGCTCACGGGCCGGATGCGCCCCACCGAGGGCCTGGCGGAGATCGGCGGACTGCGCCTGCCGCGCAAGATGGCCGCCGTACGCCGCATCAGCGCACTGGGCCCGGTGACCGGGGTCAGCGAGCTCGACCCGGCCTTCACCGTCGCGGAGCACCTGCGCGAGCGTGCCCTGCTGCAGCGCCGCTTCGACGGTTCGCTGCGCGCTCTGCTGCGCCCGCGCGCCGAGCGCGCCGCCGCCGCGCGGGGACGGATCGACGCGGCGCTGGATGCCGCCGGACTCGACCTCGCCACCCTGCCCAAGGCCGAGCGGACCTCCGTACGGGACCTGGAACGGCTGGAGGCGCTGCGGCTGGCCATCGCCCTCGCCCTGCTCGGTCGGCCCCGGCTGCTCGCGGTGGACGACACCGACCTCAAGCTCTCCGACGCCGAACGCGCCGAGGCCTGGGAGCTGCTGCGGTCCGTCGCCGACAGCGGCACGACCGTGCTCGCCGTGTGCAGCCAGGCGCCCGAGGACGCCATCACCGTACGTACCGACACCACGGCCGCACCGGCGGACACGCAGGATGCCGCGGCCGACGAGACCACGACCGAGGAGGGACCGGCCGATGCGTTCGCCGAGACTGGCCGCGCTTGAGCTGAAGCGTTTCGGCAGGGGGAAGCTGCCGGTCGCCGCACTGATCGCGCTCCTGCTGCTGCCGCTGCTCTACGGCGCCCTGTACCTGTGCTCCTTCTGGGACCCGTACGGCCGCCTCGACAAGATCCCGGTCGCGCTGGTCAACAACGACAAGGGCGCCACCGCCGCCGGAAAGCGCATCACGGCCGGCGACGAGATCACCGGCAAGCTGCTCGACTCCAAGACCTTCGAGTGGCACGAGGTGAGTTCCACCGAGGCGCACAAGGGCGTCGAGGACGGTACGTACTACCTCTCGCTCACCATGCCGTCGGACTTCAGCAGGCGGATCGCGTCCAGTTCGGGCGACTCCCCCGAGACCGGCGCGCTCCAGGTGCGGACCAACGACGCCAACAACTACATCGTCGGGCAGATCTCCCGTTCGGTGTTCTCCGAGGTGCGCACCGCCGCGTCGACCAACGCCTCACGCGGCTTCCTCGACCGGATCTTCATCAACTTCTCCGACCTCCATGACGCCACCGCGAAGGCGGCCAAGGGTGCCGACGACCTCAAGGGCGGCATCGGCAAGGCGAAGAAGGGGTCGCAGGATCTCGCGGACGGGCTGAAGGACGCCAAGGACGGCAGCAGCAGTCTGGCCGGTGGGATCGTCAAGCTGAACAAGGGCGCGGGCGACCTCGAATCCGGCTCCCGGCAGGTCGCCGACGGCACCCAGCTGCTCGCCGACAAGGTCGACGGGGTGGCGGCCGACGTCCGCCCGTTCCTGAAGGACAACGGGAAGTCCATCGGCGACACCGCCCGGCTGGTCGCCGACTCCTCGCAGACCGTGCGGGACAACCTCGACCTGCTGGTGGAGGCGGCGCCCACCGCGGCCACCGCTGCCCATGCGGCCTCCGGCGAACTGACCGAGGTCTACCGCACCAGCTGCGCGGAGCAGCCGCCCGCCGACCCCACCGTCTGCCCGCCGCTGAAGCGCGCAAAGTCCGCGGCGGCCGATGTCGCGAAGGTCGCCGACGATGTGAACGTGCTGGTCACCAACCAGAACGGCGATCTGAAGAAGCTGCGCGGCCGGCTGACCACACTGCAACGGCAGGCCAATGACCTGGCCGAGAGCGCGCCGCACCTGGACGAGGACCTGAAGTCCGCCGTGGCGAAGGTCAACGCGCTGAACACCGGCGCCCACAAGGTCGCCAAGGGAGCGAACGAACTGCACACCGGCCTGGCCACGGCCAGGACGGGCTCCGCGAACCTGGACACGGGCGTGAGCAATCTCAAGAAGGGCGCGACCGACCTGGACGGCGGGCTGATCAGGCTCGGCGACGGCTCGGCCACCCTCGCCGAGGGACTCAACGACGGCGTCGGCAAGATCCCCGACTACGACAAGAAGGACCGCGACGCGCGTACGGAGGTCATGGCCGACCCGGTGCGGCTGGCCTCCGAGTCGCTGCACGCGGCCCCCAACTACGGCACCGGCTTCGCCCCTTACTTCATCCCGCTCTCCCTCTGGGTCGGCGCGATGGTGGCGTACATGCTGATCCAGCCGCTCAACCGGCGCGCACTCGCCGCCGGGGCCTCCGCCTGGCGGATCGCCTTCGCGGGCTGGCTGCCGGTCGCCGCGATCGGACTGCTTCAGGTGGCCGCCCTGATGTCCGTACTGCACTGGGGGCTCGGGCTGCAGATGACCCGCGCCGCCGGGACGATCGGCTTCCTCGCACTGACGACCTGCTGCTTCGCAGCGATCGTGCAGTGGCTCAACGCCCGGTTCGGGGCCGCGGGACGCATCCTCGTGCTGGCGGTGCTGATGCTCCAGCTGACCTCGGCCGGGGGCACGTATCCCGTGCAGACCAGCCCCGGATTCTTCAACGCGATCCACCCCTACCTGCCGATGAGTTACATCGTCGAGGGCCTGCGCCGGCTGATCACGGGCGGCGGTCTCGGCCCGGTCTGGCAGGGCAGCGCGGTGCTGCTGGCCTTCACGGCGGGGGCGCTCGCCCTGACCGCGGTCGCCGCGCGCCGCAAGCAGGTGTGGACCCTGGAGCGGCTGCATCCGGAGCTGAGCCTGTGAGCGCGCCCGGACCTGTGAGAATCAGGGGCATGGAAAGCAGTAGCACCACCCGCCGCCAGGCCACCCGGCAGAAACTCTACGAGGCGGCCGTGACTCTCATCGCCGAGAAGGGCTTCTCGGCGACCACGGTGGACGAGATCGCCGAGCGCGCCGGGGTCGCCAAGGGCACGGTCTACTACAACTTCAAGAGCAAGACCGAACTCTTCGAGGAGTTGCTGCGCCACGGCGTCGGGCTGCTCACGGCATCGTTGCGCTCCGCGGCCGAGGACACCGAGGAGCGCGGCGGCACCCGGGTCGAGGCCCTGGACGCGATGATCAGGGCGGGTCTGGTCTTCATCGACCGCTACCCGGCCTTCACCCAGCTGTACGTGGCGGAGCTGTGGCGCACCAACAGGGCCTGGCAGTCGACCCTCCTGGTGGTGCGTCAGGAGGCCGTCGCCGTGGTCGAGGGGGTGTTGCGCGAGGGGGTGAAGAACGGTGAGCTCAGCGAGGAGATCGACATCCAGCTGACGGCCGCGGCCCTGGTCGGCATGGTGCTCGTGGCCGCCCTGGACTGGCAGGCGTTCCAGCCGGAGCGGTCGATCGACGATGTGCACTCGGCGCTCTCGCTCCTGCTGCACGGCCGGGTCAGCGGACGCTGACCGGGCGGCGTGGGCCGACCTGGCGGCAGGGACTGCCCCGGCGGGCGGCGTCGGCCGGCCCGGCGTACGGACACGCGAAGACGCCGGCCCGGTGAGGCTCGATCCCCCCGAGCCTGCGCCGGACCGGCGTCTCCTGTGCTGTCGGAGAGCCTTCCCCCGTGACCCCCGTGACCCCCGTTTCCCCCCGTGGTCCTCGGGCTCTCCGTCGTACTCCCCCGTTCCGGAAGGAGTTGCCGCACCCGCTCCGCCGCCCCGTGTCGGCGGTGCCGGTGCCGCGCCTCTCCCCCGTGGGCTCCACTCTCCCGTCCGCGCAGGTCGGAACCCATCCGCGCATCTACTCATCTCGTTGCCTAGGTACGGATACTCAGGGCTGCGCACCGATCCCCACCCCGGGCCTTACGCCATCTGGTTACTATCGCGTCCGTGTCCGTACTCCCCCTGGTGTTCACAAGCGGCTGGGCGAGCGGGATCAACGCCTATGCGGTGGTCCTGTTGCTCGGTGTCTTCGGCGCGACCGGTCTCAGCGACGAGGTGCCCGCGTCGCTGCAGCGCACCGATGTCCTCGTCGTGGCCGGTGTGCTCTTCCTGTGCGAGGTGGTGGCGGACAAGATCCCGTACGTTGACTCGGTCTGGGACTCGGCGCACACCGTCATCAGGCCGGTCGCCGGGGCCGTCGTGGCGGCGCTGCTGGCCGGCGGGAGCGGTTCGCTGCCGGAGCTCGCGGCCGGAGCCGTCGGCGGTTCCACCGCTCTGCTGAGTCATCTGGTGAAGGCGGGCACCAGGATGGCGGTCAACACCTCCCCCGAGCCGTTCAGCAATGTCGCGCTGAGCACGGCCGAGGATTTGGGCGTCGCGGGAATCGTCACCTTCGCGATATTCCATCCGCTGGTGGCCGCGGTCATCGCCGGGACACTGCTGTTGCTCGGCATGGTGGTACTGGTCCTCCTGGCCTCCCGGATCCGCCGGTTCCTGCGCCGCAGGGCGCAGCGCCGCGAGGAGAAACGCCTGGCGGGAGCCGGTTCGCACTGGCCGCTGGACTGAGTGTCAGAGGTGGCCGTTAAGGTCACTGACATGGCACGTATTGCGGTGATCGGCGCCGGGATGGGCGCGATGGCGGCGGCCGCCCGGCTCGCCGTGGCAGGCCACCGGGTGACGGTGTACGAGCGGTCGGACACCTTCGGCGGCTCGGTCGGCCGGTACGCCCATGAGGGCTTCGCCTTCGACACCGGTCCCACGCTGCTGCATCTGCCCGCGGTCTACCGCGACTTGTTCGTGAAGACGGGCAAGGAGCCGCTGGAGCGGTGCGTCACGATGACCCAGGTCGATCCGGCGAGCCGCCACATCTTCGCGGACGGTACGGCGGTCTCGCTGCCGAATGCGTCACGGGCCGGGGTGGTCGCCGCCCTGGACACCGCGCTCGGGGGCGGCGCGGGCGCGGCCTGGGGCGAGTTCCTCGACCGGGCGCGCGATGCCTGGGACCGGTCCCGGCGTCCGCTCCTGGAGGAGCCGTTGCGCTCCGACTGGCAGGGGCTCGGCCGGGATCCGTATCCGGCGCTCCGGCAGCGCCGCCTGCTGCGCCCGGCCCGTCGGGCGGACACGGTGGCGGAGATCGGCGCGTGGGAGCTGCCGGACCCCCGGCTGGCCGCCCTTCTCGACGGGTACGCCCTGTCGTACGGGCTCGACCCGCTGCGCGCCCCGGCGGCGGCCGCCCTGCTGCCGTACATGGAGGAGACCTTCGGCAGCTGGTACGTCTTGGGCGGGATCCGGGCCCTGGCGCAGGCCGTGTACGAGCGGTGCCTGGCCCGGAAGGTGGAGTTCGTCTTCGGCGGCGAGGTGGCCCGGGTCGTCGAGAAGGACGGCCGGGCGGCAGGCGTCGAACTCGTGGACGGGACGGTTGCCGAGGCCGCCCATGTCGTGCTGGGGGCCCGCCCGCATCCGGGCCTGGTGCCCGGTCAGGAGCTGTGGCGGGACGGTGATGTGGCGGTTCAGCCGCGGCCGGGGCAAGGGGTGGTGCCGGGCCGGTTCCTGGTCCTGCTGTCGCTGCGCGGCGCCCGGCCGGGGGACGCCGTGCACCGGACCCTGGTCCACCCGGCGGACGGCGCGGCGGAGCGCGAGGCGGTGTTCGGCGGCCGGCTCGCCGACCGTCCCACGGTGACGGTGCTGCGCCCGGACGACCCGTCGACCCGCCCCGACGACGCGCACGAGGCGGTGACGCTGATGGCGACGGTCGCCCCGCACGGTGCGGTCGACTGGACGGACCAGGTGTTGCGTGAGCGGTGTGCCGACGCGCTGATCGAGGCGGCCGGCGCGGCCGTGCCCGGCCTGCGGGAGCGGCTGCTCCACGCCGAGGTGCGGACCCCGGCCGAGACGGCGGGCGACACCGGCGCCGAGGGCGGTTCGGTGCCCGCGCCCGCGCTGGCCGGGGCGCAGGGCGCGTATCTGCATCCGGGCAATCGCACCCGGCTGCCGGGGCTCTACGCCGCGGGCGGCTGGTCGCACCCGGGCGGCGGGCTCGCCCATGCGGGGATGTCGGGGGCGCTGGTCGCCGGGCTGATCGTGGAGGGGGACGGGTTCCGGGGCTCGCAATGATCCCGGAAGCCGCCTGCCGGGCCCGTCCTCAGGAGCGGTACTGCTGTTCGTCGTAGCCGTTGCCGTTGGCGTAGCCGTTCGGGTACGGGGCGGGCTGCTCCGGAGGCGTGGGCGGGTACTGCTCGCCCTCGCGCTGCTGCGGCACCCAGACACCGCCGGGCGGGGTCTCGGGGGCGTACTGCCGGGCGTACGGGTCGGCGGTGTACTGCTGCTGGCCGCCGTAGCCGTCATAGCCGTTGCCGTAGCTGTCGTACGCGGCGTACTGCGTGGAACCGTCGGTGGTGCCGGTCCCGATGTACGGGTCGGAGTACGCGGCGTACTGCTGCTGACCGGTGCCGTAGTCGTACTGCCCCTGCCCGGCGAAGGAGTCCTGGCCGCCGAGGGAGTCCTGGCCGCCGAAGGAGTCCTGGCCCGCGTACGGATCCTGGCCCGGCCCGGCGTACGTGGAGTGGCCTGCGTAGGGGTCGTACGCGGCGTACTGCGGCTGCTGTTCCGCCTGGCTGCCCTGGCTCTGGCCCTGCCCCTGCTGCGACCGCTGGTGATCTCTGTAGATGCCGTACTGCCCGGTGTCGTCGGGGAGCGGCTCCGGCTCGTAGACCGCGGTCCGCTGCGCCGGGGTCCCCGGTGCGGCGGACGATGCCGCCGCGGTGTCCGCCTGCGCCGGGGCCCGCTCGTCGTGCTCCAGCTCCAGGTCCGACACTTCGAGCGTGGGCTCGCGGCCGTCCCGGTCACCCCCGCCCCGGCGGCGACGGCTCTCGCCGGGGCTGCCCCCTATCGCCCAGCCGGTGGAGAAGCCGCGCCGGAAGGACAGCGTGACGTACGTCTGACCGGTCGCGAACGCGATCGCGCCGATGGCGATGACGAACACGGACGGCATCAGCACGCCGACGACCACACAGCCGAAGCCCGCGAAGGCGAGCAGACGCCAGCGAAGGCGTGCCTTGTACTGCAGGAGCACCTCACCGAGCAGCCACAGCGCGACGATGCCGAACGCGATGTAGAGGACCGTCCAGCCCATGCCCGCCCCCTCCTACGGCCACCGCCCCGGGTCGCGGCGGGTACGGCCGGTCAGGACTGCTTGTGCAGTCCGAGATTCTCGTAGATTTCGAGCGTCGCCGTCGAGTTGTTGAGCGTGATGAAGTGCAGTCCGGGCACACCCTCGGATCGCAGCCTCGCGCAGAACTGCGTTGCGAAGTCGATGCCAATGGAGCGTACAGCGGCGGGATCGTCCTTGGCGGCGAGGATGCGTTCTTTCAGCGCGGAAGGGAAAGACGCGTTGCTGAGCTGCGCAAACCGCTCCAACTGCTTGACGCTGGTCAGCGGCATGACCTCGGGAATGATCGGGGTTTCGCAACCCACGGCGACCACCCGGTCACGCATCCGCAAATAGTCGTCCGGATTGAAGAACATCTGCGTGATCGCATAGTCGGCACCGGCGCGGCACTTGTCCACGAAATGCCGGATGTCGGTGTCCCAGTCGGTCGAGCGCGGGTGCATCTCGGGAAATGCCGCGACGCCGACACAGAAATCTCCGGATTCCTTGATGAGCCGGACGAGATCGGCGGCGTACCGCACGCCCTGCGGGTGCTTGACCCACTCGCCCATCGGGTCGCCGGGCGGGTCTCCGCGCACGGCGAGGATGTTCCGGATTCCGGCGTCGGCGTACTGCCCGATCATGTTGCGCAGCTCGGCGACGGAGTGGTTGACCGCCGTGAGGTGCGCGACCGGGGTGAGGGTGGAATCGGCGGCGATCTGCTCGGCAACCCTGACCGTACCGGCCCGGGTGGAGCCACCCGCCCCGTACGTCACGGAGACGAAGCTCGGCCCCACCGCCTCGACGCGGCGCAGCGCACTCCAGACGTTCCGCTCGCCCTTCTCGGTCTTGGGCGCCCAGAACTCGAACGAATACGAAGTCTTGCCGGTCGCGAGGAGCTCACGCACCGTGCGCGCGTGATCTGTCCTGGTAGATGGTGTGCCAAGGGCCATACGGGCAGGTTAACCAGAGCACGACGACCACAGGACCGGACCAGCGCTAATTGCCCGAATTGACCGGTTGTTTGTCCACCCTTCGGACACCCGGCTTCGGGCATCCGGCCGGATCACGTCCCGGCGCGCACCCGGATTCGCTCGGCCAGCCCGGCGGTGGCGGCGGCCGGGTCTGCCGCCTCGGTGATCGCCCGTACGACGACCACCCGGCGCGCTCCGGCGTCCAGCACCTCGTCGAGATTGCCCGCGTCGATCCCGCCGATGGCGAACCACGGGCGGCGGGTGCCGAGCGAGGCGGCGTACCGCACGAGGTCCAGGCCCGGGGCGTGCCGGCCGGGCTTGGTCGGGGTGGGCCAGCACGGACCGGTGCAGAAGTAGTCCACACCTGGTTCGGCGACGGCCGCGTCGACCTCGGACTCGGCGTGGGTGGAACGGCCGATCGCCACGTCCTCGCCGATGATGGCGCGGGCGGCGGGGACCGGCAGGTCGCCCTGGCCGAGGTGCAGCACGTCGGAGCCGATGGCGTGGGCGACATCGGCCCGGTCGTTCACCGCGAGGAGCTTGCCGTGGCGCTTGCAGGCGTCGGCGAAGACAGCCAGGTGTTCGAGCTCCTCGGCCGCTTCCATGCCCTTGTCGCGCAGTTGGACGATGTCCACCCCACTGGAGAGGACGGCGTCGAGGAACGCGGGGAGGTCGCCCTGGCGCTTGCGGGCGTCCGTGCACAGATAGAGCCGGGCGTCCGACAGCGGCGCGCGAGGCGTGGACATGGTGCAGTTCCCCCTGGAGAGCGTGGTGGAGCCGGAGTGCCTGGTGGAGCGGTTGCCGGTTTCGGGGCGGGGCGCGGACCGCGCGGTGGTGCGCGGTCCGCCCCTCACCTACGGCCGGCGGTCAGACGGCGAGCGCCTGGGCGCGGCGCTTCACCTCCGTGCCGCGATTCTCGCTCAGTGCCTGGGCAGGGGTGCCCGGCAGGGTCGGGTCGGGGGTGAAGAGCCATTCCAGCATCTCTTCGTCGGTGTAGCCGTCGTCCCTCAGGAGCGTCAGGGTGCCGGAGAGGCCCTTGACCACCTTGTCGCCGTCGATGAAGGCGGCAGGCACCTGGAGCGCCCGGTTCTCACCACGTCGTACGGCGATGAGCTGGCCCTCCTTGACCAGCTGCCGTACGCGCGTCACCTCGACACCGAGCATTTCGGCGATGTCGGGGAGGTAGAGCCAGGCGGGGACGAGAGCATCGATCTTTGCGTCAATCTCGGTCACAGGGACAAGCGTGCCATCCCGGACCGACAGCCGGTAGCCGGGCCGACCGTACGGGGCTCCGGGGTACGCCGTCGGAGGGTCGCCCCGGTCAGCCGTCAGAGGGTCGCCGACTTGAGCGGTACGGAGGGGTCGGCGGCGCGCGCCGGATCGAGCCGCGCGCCCGCTTCGATGAGCTTGCGCCCCTGCGCCAGATCGCGCGGCCGGCCGACGGCGAGGACCGCGACCAGGACGCCGTCGCGCAGCCAGCACACCGACCAGGCGGGGCCGGCGGGATCGCCGCGCCACAGCAGGGTGTCGGCGCTCTCGTGGTGGCCCGCGTACTGCACGAACCGGTCGAACTGCTCGGACCAGAAGTACGGTACGGGGTCGTACGTCAGCGGCGCGGGGCCACCGCCGGCAGCGGCGGCGATGATGTTGGCGGCGGCGGTCCGCGGGCCCTGGAGGGCGTTGTCCCAGTGGTGGACGAGAAGGCGTTCGCCGTACCGGGCGGAGGGGAACGAAGCGCAGTCACCGACCGCGTACACATCGGGCTGCGAGGTGCGCAGCGCCCCGTCGGCGGTCACCGATCCGTCGGGGCCGAGCGCGATGCCGGAGCCGGCCAGCCAGCCGGTGGCGGGCCGTGCGCCGATTCCGACGACGACCGCTCCGGCCGGGATCGTACGGCCGTCCGCGAGGATCACCCGGCCCGGTTCGACGCGGGCGACCCGGGCTCCGGTGAGGAGTTCGGCGCCGCTCTCGGCGTACCAGGCGCTCATCGGGGCGGCGACCTCGGCGGGCATCGCGCCCGCGAGGGGCCGGTCGGCGGCCTCGACGACGGTGACGGCGCAGCCCGCGGCGCGGGCCGCGGTGGCGAACTCGGCGCCGATCCAGCCCGCGCCGACGACCACGACGCCGTGCTGCTCGTCGAGGACGGGGCGCAGCCGCGCCGCGTCGTCGAGGGTGCGCAGCAGATGGACGCCGGGAACGCCCTCGGCGCCGGGCAGGACGACCGGTTCGGCGCCGGTCGCGATCACCAGCACGTCGTAGGGCACGGGTCCCGACGGGGTGTCCAGCTCATGTGCGCCGGGGCGCACACCGGTCACTTCGCGGCCCAGTTGCAGATCGATGTCCAGCGCATCGAAGTCGACGTCGAAGGCGGAGTCCTCGGCCTCGCCGAGCAGTACCGCCTTGGACAGCGGGGGCCGGTCGTAGGGCTGGTGCGGTTCGGCGCCGATCAGGGCGACGGGGCCGGTGAAGCCCTGCTCCCGCAGGGCCACCGCCGTCTGCACACCGGCCATGCCCGCGCCGACGATGACGACGCGGCGCCCCGCGCCCCGGCCCGGCTGCTCTGACTGCTGCTGCTCGCTCACCCGTACACCTTACGCACCTGACGGTTCGTCAGGAAAGCGGGATCTCTTCCACCGTGCTCGTCCCGCTGCCCTCCTGCGACTCCCATTCCCATCGCTCGTCCAGCCTGACCCGGCCGTCCGCGAGATCGACGACGGTGGAGACACAGTGGCCGCAGGACGTCGTTCCGTCCTGCTTCAGCTGGACGTACCTGAAGTCGAGGGTGTCGTCGACGCGGGTGCCGACGAGATGGCCGCGGACCACGTCGCCGCCGGCGTACTCGGCCCAGATCCGGCCGCCCTCCTCGTGGTACGTGAAGCGGGTACGGGTACCGACCTGGCCCGGGGCCTGGTCGGCGACCGGTGAGAGGACGAGTCCGTCGAGCGAACGGGCCACGGTGGCTACTCCCTTACAGGGTCCGGAGGGCGGGGTCTAGGGTGGCCAACGTAAAACACTCGCGGGAGCCCGGACGCACCGGGCTGAGAGGGAGGCTGGGGCGGCCTCCGACCGTACGAACCTGATCCGGGTCATGCCGGCGAAGGGAGGGGCTGGACGCCCATGCGTTCTTCTCGGAACGGAAACGGATCCGACGTCCTGGTCATCGGGGGCGGGATCATCGGTCTGGTGACCGCCTGGCGGGCCGCGCAACGCGGACTGCGCATCGCGGTCGCCGACCCCGAACCGGGCGGCGGGGCCGCCCAGGTGGCGGCCGGCATGCTGGCCGCCGTCACCGAACTCCACTACGGCGAACAGATGCTGCTGGCCCTCAATGTCGCCTCGGCCGCCCGCTATCCGGCCTTCGCGGCCGAACTGGAAGCGGCGAGCGGGCGGGAGACCGGCTTCCGCGCCTGCGGCACCCTGGCCGTCGCGCTGGACTCCGACGACCGCGCCCATCTGCGGGAACTGCATGCCCTGCAGCAGCGTTCGGGCCTGGAGTCGGAGTGGCTCACGGGCCGCGAATGCCGCCGTCTGGAGCCGATGCTCGCGCCCGGCGTCCGCGGTGGTCTGCGGGTGGACGGCGACCACCAGATCGATCCGCGCCGGCTGGCCGCCGCGCTGCTGACCGCCTGCGAGCGGGCCGGGGTGGTCTTCCACCGCGGCCGCGTGGAGCGTCTGACGGTCGTTCGCGACCGGGCCGCCGGAGCCGTGCTCGCCGGGGGCACGGAGCTCGGCGCCGACCAGGTCGTGCTCGCCGCGGGCAGCCTCAGCGGCCGGCTGCCGGGGCTGCCGGACGAGGTCGTGCCGCCGGTCCGGCCGGTGAAGGGGCAGGTGCTGCGGCTGACCGTGCCCGCCGCGTACGCGCCCTTCCTCACCCGGACGGTCCGGGCCGTGGTCCGGGGCAGCCATGTCTATCTCGTACCGCGGGAGAACGGCGAACTGGTCGTCGGCGCCACCAGCGAGGAGATGGGCTGGGACACCACCGTCACCGCGGGCGGCGTCTACGAGCTGCTGCGGGACGCCCACGAGCTGGTGCCCGGCATCACCGAGCTGCCGCTCACCGAGACCCGCGCCGGTCTGCGCCCCGCCTCCCCCGACAACGCCCCGCTGCTCGGCCCCACCGCCCTGCCCGGCCTCCACCTCGCCACCGGCCACCACCGCAACGGCGTACTGCTCACCCCCGTCACCGGCGACGTCATGGCGGCGCTGCTGGCCGACGGCGAGCTGCCCGAGCCGGCCCGCCCCTTCACCCCGCACCGCTTCCCGCCCGCCGCCCCCGTACGTCAGGAGCAGCCCGCATGACCGAGCCCGCGCCCCTCTCCGAGCCCGCGCCCCGCCCCCGGCCCGCACCGCCCTCCGATCCCGTGCCCGTCCCCGTGGCCGTGAACGGCGAGGTCCGTCTCCTCGCCGCGGGCACCACCCTGGACGCCCTCGTCGCCACCCTGACCACCGCGCACTCCGGCGTCGCCGCCGCCGTCAACGAGGCCGTCGTCCCGCGCGGCCGGTGGTCCGCCACCGTGCTCGGCGGCGGTGACCGCGTCGAGGTCCTGACCGCGGTCCAGGGAGGCTGACGATGGCCGACGACCTCTTCACCCTCGGCGACGCAGCCTTCGGCTCCCGGCTGATCATGGGAACGGGCGGGGCACCCGGCCTCGACGTCCTGGAGCGTTCCCTGACCGCCTCCGGCACCGAGCTGACCACCGTCGCGATGCGCCGCCTCGACCCGACCGTGCAGGGCTCGGTGCTCTCCGTCCTCCAGCGGCTCTCCATCCGCGTCCTGCCGAACACGGCGGGCTGTTTCACCGCGGGCGAGGCCGTGCTGACCGCCCGGCTGGCCCGCGAGGCGCTCGGCACCGACTGGATCAAGCTGGAGGTGGTGGCCGACGAGCGGACCCTGCTGCCCGATCCGATCGAGCTGCTGGACGCCGCGGAGACCCTGGTGGACGACGGCTTCACCGTGCTGCCGTACACCAATGACGATCCGGTGCTGGCCCGCAGGCTCCAGGACGTGGGGTGTGCGGCGGTCATGCCGCTCGGCTCCCCCATCGGCTCCGGCCTCGGCATCCGCAATCCGCACAACTTCCAGCTGATCGTCGAACAGGCCCGGGTGCCGGTGATTCTCGACGCGGGCGCCGGGACGGCCTCGGACGCGGCGCTCGCGATGGAGCTGGGGTGCGCGGCGGTGATGCTGGCGTCCGCGGTGACCCGCGCCCAGGAGCCGGAGCTGATGGCCGCGGCGATGCGACACGCGGTGGAGGGCGGGCGGCTGGCGTACCGCGCGGGCCGGATCCCGCGCCGCCACTTCGCCGAGGCATCGTCGCCGGTGGAGGGGCGTGCGGCGCTGGACCCGGAGCGCCCGGCCTTCTGACCCGCCGGGACGCCGTGGACCACATGTTCCTGTCACGGCTCGGCTGCAGTACGGCCCCGGGACCGCTCCGGTCCGTGGGAGGTGTTCGTGGCGGCTCGTAGACTCGCATGCGTGGATACGACCCTCCAGGACCCTCTCGTCGGGCAGCTGCTCGACGGCCGCTACCGCGTCGATGCCCGCATCGCCGTGGGCGGCATGGCCACGGTCTACCGGGCCGTGGACACCCGGCTCGACCGGGTGCTCGCCCTCAAGGTGATGCACCCGGCGCTCGCCACCGACGCCTCGTTCGTCGAGCGCTTCATCCGCGAGGCCAAGTCCGTGGCCCGGCTCGCGCACCCCAATGTGGTCGCGGTCTTCGACCAGGGCGCCCAGGGCCAGTACGTGTACCTCGCGATGGAGTACGTCGCGGGCTGCACCCTGCGAGACGTGCTGCGCGACCGCGGTGCCCTGCAGCCGAGAGCCGCGCTGGACATCCTGGAGCCCGTCCTCGCCGCCCTCGGCGCCGCGCACCGGGCGGGCTTCGTGCACCGCGACATGAAGCCGGAGAACGTCCTCATAGGGGACGACGGCCGGGTCAAGGTCGCCGACTTCGGTCTCGTACGGGCGGTGGGCGCCGTCACCGACACCACCGGGTCGGTCCTGGGCACCGTCTCCTATCTCGCCCCTGAGCAGATAGAGCACGGCACGGCGGACACCCGTACCGATGTGTACGCCTGCGGTGTCGTCCTGTACGAAATGCTGACCGGTTCCAAGCCGCGCGCCGGGGACACCCCCGCCCAGGTCATCTACCAGCACCTCAACGAGGACGTCCCGGCCCCGTCGGCCGTCGTCCCGGGGCTCCCGGTCGCGCTCGACGACCTGGTGGCGAACGCCACCGCCCGCAACCCCGAGGTCCGCCCGTTCGACGCGGTGGCGCTGCTCGCCGAGACCCGTGAGGCCCGCTCCGACCTCACCGACGCCCAGCTGGACGCCGTACCGCCGCAGGCCCTCGCCGGGGCGCACGACGCCGCGGAGGACCGTACGAGCGTGATCCCGCGGCTGGTCCCGGCCGATCAGGGCGTCGCCCATCACACCAGCCGGCTGGAGATGCCCGCGCCGATGCCGCCGGGGCCCGCGCCGCGCGGACCGTGGCGCCTCGGTCCGCGGCGCTCCGTCATGGCCGCGGTCGTCGCCGTGCTGCTGGTGCTGGGGGTCGGCACCGGTGTCTGGTACATCAACTCCGGGCAGTTCAGCCGGGTGCCCGCGCTGCTCGGCCAGACCGAGAAGACCGCCCAGCAGCGGCTCTCGGACGCCGGTCTGGAACTCAAGGGCGTCAAGCGGTCCTTCAGCGACACCGTGGACCGCGGCAAGGTCATCAGCAGCGATCCCGCATCCGGGGCCCGCATCCGGGGGAACGACGCGGTGACGCTGGTCGTCTCGCGCGGCCCCGAGATCGTGAAGGTGCCCGACGTCCAGGGCCGTACGCTCGCCGACGCCCGGCATGAGCTGAAGAAGGCCGGCCTGGTGCCCGGCATGGTCACCAAGGAGTTCAGCGAGCAGACGGGGCGGGGCGAGGTGATCCGTACGGAACCCGCGGCCGGCACCGGACGCCACCCGGACTCCGCGGTCGCCCTGATCGTCAGCAAGGGCGCCCCGGTCGACGTCCCCGATGTCACGGGGCTGTCCGTCGCGGACGCCACCGCCGCGCTGGACGAGCAGGGCCTGAAGGCAGAGGTGCTGCCCGACCGGGTCAACTCCCCCGAGGTCGCGGGCGACATCGCCCATCAGTCACCGGCCCGGGGCAGCCAGGCCGCCGAGGGCGACACCCTCACGCTCACGGTCTCCAAGGGACCGCGGATGATCGACGTCCCGGACGTCACCGGCAAGGACGTCGACGAGGCCAGGAGCGAGCTGGAGAACGCGGGCTTCGAGGTCAAGGTCGACCGCCCGTTCCTCTCCTTCAGCGACACCATCGCGAGCCAGTCCGTCGACGGCGGCAAACAGGCCCCCGAGGGCAGCACCATCACCATCAAGACCAAGGGGCTCTAGATCCATATGCGCAACCCGGTCGGCGGCCATGTTCCCGTGGCCGGAGGCCTCGCCAAGGTCGGCCTCCCGTACGCCCGCGAGATGGGGGCGGAGGCCGTCCAGGTCTTCGTCGCCAACCCGCGCGGCTGGGCGACGCCCGTCGGCAACCCGGCCCAGGACGAACAGTTCCGCGCCGAGTGCGCCGCCGAGTCCATACCGGCGTACGTCCACGCCCCGTACCTGATCAACTTCGGCTCGCACACCGGGGCCACCGTCGAGAAGTCCGTGGACTCACTGCGCCACTCGCTGCGCCGGGCCCGCGAGATCGGCGCCCTGGGCGTCGTGGTGCACACCGGATCGGCGACCGGCGGCCGCCCGCGCGAGCAGGCCCTCGCACAGGTACGCACGCACATGCGGCCGCTCCTGGACGAGCTGACGCACGACGACGACCCGTATCTGCTGCTGGAGTCGACCGCCGGACAGGGCTCCTCGCTCTGCTCACGGACCTGGGACTTCGGCCCGTACTTCGAGGCACTCGACGCCCACCCCAAGCTCGGCATCTGCCTCGACACCTGCCACATCTACGCGGCGGGCCACGATCTGACCGGTCCGGCGGGCATGCGCCAGACCCTGGACCTACTCGTGGACACGGTCGGCGAAGGCCGGCTGAAACTGATCCATGCCAATGACTCCAAGGACGCGGTGGGCGCCCACAAGGACCGCCACGAGAACATCGGCGCCGGGCACATCGGCGAGGAACCGTTCCGGGAGCTGTTCGCTCATCCGGCGACCGCCGACGTACCGCTGATCATCGAGACGCCGGGCGGCAAGGAAGGTCATGCGGCGGATGTGGCGCGGCTGAAGGGGCTGCGCGAACGGGACTGAGCGCCTCGCCCCCGCACAGATTTTTCCGTTGTGGGATACCCCATGGGGGTATACGGTTCCTCCTGTCGGCAGGAACCGCTACTCGGCATTGGGGGATCGCCATGCATCACGACACACAGCACGAGCAGCACAGCCACCATGAGCGGAGCGGGCAGCACACAGAGCACAGCCCGCATGCAGACCACGGCGAGCACGCGGCCCATGCCGACCACACCGGCCGCCACCCCGGCAAGGCCGGCTGGGCCATGGCCGCGCAGGCCACCCTGCACTGCCTCACCGGATGCGCCATCGGCGAGATCCTCGGCATGGTGATCGGCACGGCGCTCGGCTGGGGCAACATGGGGACGATGGTGCTCGCCATCGCCCTGGCCTTCTTCTTCGGCTACGCGCTGACGCTGCGCTCCATCCGGAAGGCGGGCGTCGACTTCCGTACGGCCCTGCGGGTCGCCCTCGCCGCCGACACCCTGTCCATCGCGGTGATGGAGCTGATCGACAACGGAGTGATCGCACTGTGGCCGGGCGCCATGGACGCCACTCTCTCCGACACGCTGTTCTGGGGAGCACTCATGCTCTCGCTCGCCGTCGCCTTCGTCGTCACCACACCGGTCAACAAGTGGATGATCGGCCGCGGCAAGGGCCATGCGGTGGTGCATCGGTACCACCACTGAGGACGGACCGGGCCGGCCCGGGAGCCGTCAGGTCAGAGCTCGGGGCCGTCCCCGGGCTCCTCCTGGTACGAGTAGCGCTGCTCGCGCCACGGATCGCCGATGTTGTGATAGCCGCGCTCCTCCCAGAAGCCGCGGCGGTCGGCCGTCATGTACTCGACGCCGCGGACCCATTTGGGCCCCTTCCAGGCGTAGAGGTGCGGCACGATGAGCCGCAGCGGGAAGCCGTGCTCGGCGGTGAGCAGCTCACCACCCTTGTGAGTGGCGAAAAGTGTTCGGTCCGAGGCGAAGTCGGAGAGCCGCAGATTCGAGCTGAACCCGTACTCGGCCCAGACCATCACATGGGTGACGTTCGGCGCGGGCGGTGCGAGTTCCAGGATCGTACGGGCGAGCACGCCGCCCCATTCGGCGCCGAGCATGCTGAATTTGGTGACGCAGTGCAGGTCGGCGACCACCGAGGTGAACGGCAGCACCGAGAATTCCTCGTGGTTCCAGCAGTGCTTCTCGCCGTCCGCCGTGGCACCGAAGACCCGGAACTCCCAGCGGTCGGGCTTGAACTTGGGCACCGGCCCGTAGTGGGTAACCGGCCAACCACGCTGGAGTCGCTGTCCCGGCGGAAGCTCGGACTGCTCTGACGCGCGGTTTTCCCGGCTTTCCGGCTGACCCATGACTCCATGGTGACAGACAGGCAGGGGTGGTTCTGACCAGGGCGCAGGCAATTCGGGCAACTCGTACTAAGCATGTACTTACTGGACGATCACCGGGTGCGGTGCGAGGATGCGGCCAACTTGACCAGTTCACCGGTTGGAAGGAGCCTCTGCGATGCAGGGCGACCCCGAGGTCCTTGAGTTCCTGAACGAGCAGCTGACCGCCGAATTGACTGCCATCAACCAGTACTTCCTGCATGCAAAGATGCAGGACAACTTCGGCTGGACGAAGCTCGCGAAGTACACCCGCTCCGAGTCGTTCGACGAGATGAAGCACGCGGAGATCCTCACGGACCGCATCCTCTTCCTCGATGGACTGCCGAACTACCAGCGGCTGTTCCATGTGCGGGTGGGCCAGACCGTCACCGAGATGTTCCAGGCGGACCGTCAGGTCGAGGTGGAGGCGATCGACCGCCTCAAGCGCGGGATCGAGCTGATGCGAGGCAAGGGCGACATCACGTCCGCAAACATCTTTGAGTCGATCCTGGAGGACGAGGAGCACCACATCGACTACCTCGACACCCAGCTGGAACTGGTCGAGAAGCTCGGCGAGGCGCTCTACATCGCCCAGCAGATCGAGCAGCCGGACAGCTAGGACCTCTCGTTCGGAGCAGACCGGAGCAGACCGGACCGGAGCAGACCGGATCAAGCCGCTTCGGAGAGCCGGATGCCCGGGGTCACGCCCGGGACGGTGCCGGGAGCGATACCCGGATCGGCCTCGGGAGCGGTGCCCGTCCCGGCGTCGCCCGTGGTGCCGGGCGTCCGCTTCCGGTCGAGCAGTTCGCGGCGCGGACAGGCGCCCCGGCCGAGCATGGCCTGGATGGCGCGGACGCAGCCGCCGCAGTCCGTGCCCGCCTTGCAGGCGGAGGCTATCTGCCGGGGTGTGCACGCCCCGGCGTCCGCGTGTTCCTTGACCTGCTTCTCCGTGATGCCGAAGCACGAGCAGACGTACACGCGGTTCACCTCCCGGCGGGATCGGTCGTTGCTGCCACCCCGTTGATCGGTGAGGCTAACCTAACCTTACCCGGCGCCAGGAGCCCTTGAAAGCCTCCGAACGCCCTGTGGGGCACGGATCACATCGATCCGTGCCCCACAGTCATACGCGTACCACCTGCGGTGATGCCTACTGGTCCCGGTACATCTCGGCGACCAGGAACGCCAGGTCGAGGGACTGGCTGCGGTTGAGCCGCGGGTCGCAGGCCGTCTCGTAGCGCTGGTGCAGATCGTCGACGAAGATCTCGTGTCCGCCACCGACGCACTCGGTGACATCGTCACCGGTGAGCTCGACGTGGATGCCGCCCGGGTGCGTGCCGAGGCCCTTGTGGACCTCGAAGAAGCCCTTGACCTCGTCCAGGACATCGTCGAAGCGACGGGTCTTGTGACCGGAGGCGGCCTCGAAGGTGTTGCCGTGCATCGGGTCGGTCACCCACGCCACGGTGGCGCCGGAGGCGGTGACCTTCTCGACCAGGTCGGGCAGCTTGTCGCGGACCTTGTCGGCGCCCATGCGGACGATGAAGGTCAGCCGGCCGGGCTCACGCTCGGGGTCGAGGCGTTCGATGTAGCCGAGCGCCTCGTCGACGGTGGTCGTCGGACCGAGCTTGATGCCGATCGGGTTGCGGATCTTCGAGGCGAACTCGATGTGCGCGCCGTCCATCTGACGGGTGCGCTCACCGATCCAGACCATGTGACCGGAGGTGTCGTACAACTCGCCGGTGCGCGAGTCGGTACGGGTCAGCGCCGACTCGTAGTCCAGCAGCAGGCCCTCGTGCGAGGAGTAGAACTCGACCGCCTTGAACTCGGCCGGGTCCGTACCGCACGCCTTCATGAAGTTCAGCGCGTTGTCGATCTCGCGGGCGAGCGCCTCGTAGCGCTGGCCGGACGGCGACGACTTCACGAAGTCCTGGTTCCAGGCGTGCACCTGGCGCAGGTCGGCGTATCCGCCGGTGGTGAAGGCGCGGACCAGGTTCAGCGTGGAAGCGGATGCGTGGTACATCTGCTTCAGCCGCTCCGGGTCCGGGACGCGGGATTCCTCGGTGAAGGCGAAGCCGTTGACGGAGTCGCCGCGGTAGGTCGGCAGGGTGACGCCGTCGCGGGTCTCGGTCGACTTGGAGCGCGGCTTGGAGTACTGGCCGGCGATCCGGCCCACCTTGACGACGGGCACGGAGGCCGCGTAGGTCAGCACGGCGCTCATCTGGAGCAGCGTCTTCAGCTTGGCCCGGATGTGCTCGGCCGACACGGCGTCGAAGGCCTCGGCGCAGTCGCCGCCCTGCAGCAGGAACGCCTCGCCCTTGGCGACGGCTCCCATGCGGGCACGCAGCTGGTCGCACTCGCCCGCGAAGACGAGCGGCGGATACGACGCGAGGTCCGCGAGCACATCGCGCAGGGCCTCGGCATCGGGGTACTCGGGCTGCTGCGCCGCGGGAAGGTCTCGCCAGGTCGCCTTGTCGGCGACACTCAGGGATTCAGCGTTCACGATCACGTCAGCAAGAATACGGGGTCGGCGCTCCCCTGCCGGTACTCGACCGCCTGGTGAGACGGACCCATCGGTCCTGTCGCACCGGACGACCCCGCAGTGGCGGGGAGCGGAGTTGCCGCGCCGCAGGAAGGTCCCGTCCCCGCAGCAGCGGGAAACACGCCTTGCCGACGGACTCGCGCCCCGTCGGTCACGCTGCCATGTGCGTTACGATCCACGGCATGTTCGCGCAGACAAACCAGAACTGGTGGTGGACCGCTCATCCGGCGGCCCACTGATCGATCGCGCGCGACAGACCACGCGAAGGCCGCCCGAGGGGCGGCCTTCTCTGCGTTTCGGGAGCCGTTCCTCCATCCGGAAGGAACAACCCATGCCGCACCGCACCGACCTCGTCATCGAGCGGCTGCTCCGTGACGACAGCCCACCGTTCGCGCTGCTGCGCAGGTGCACTCCCGGCCGCGATCAGGACACCGTCGAGGTGCTGATCGGCCGGGTACGGGAAGTGGACCGGCTCGCCGATCTCCCGGTCGGCGAGCTGCCGTCGCTCGCCCTGGTGCCGTTCCGGCAGATCGCCGAGCGCGGTTTCGATGTGCGCGACGACGGGACGCCGCTGTCCGTACTGGTCGCCGAGGAGACGTACGAGCTGCCGCTCGCCGAGGTGCTGGACCACTTGCCGGTCCATGACGTGCGGGTCGAGGGCGGCGGGTTCGACGTTCCGGACGAGGAGTACGCCGGGATCGTGCGGCGGGTCGTCGAGGACGAGATCGGGCGGGGCGAGGGCGCGAACTTCGTCGTCCGGCGGACCTTCCGGGGCGAGATCCCCGGCTTCGGGCGGGCGGACGCGCTGGCCCTCTTCCGGCGGTTGCTGGCCGGTGAGCGGGGCGCGTACTGGACGTTCGTGGTCCACACGGGTGACGGCGGGCCCGAGGGGCCCTCCTCATCGGGGCGGCGGCGGGTGACGGGTGACAGCGGGCCCGAAGGGCCCTCCTCATCGGGGCGGCGGGGGGTGACGGGTGACAGCGGGCCCGAAGGGCCCTCCTCATCGGGGCGGCGGCGGGTGACGGGTGGGCGGACGCTCGTCGGCGCGAGTCCCGAGGTGCATGTGCGGATGTCCGGCGGAACGGTCGTGATGAACCCGATCAGTGGCACGTACCGCTACCCCGACGGGGGCCCGGGCGTCGAGGGGCTGCTGGCCTTCCTCGCCGACCGCAAGGAGCGGGACGAGCTCTCCATGGTGGTCGACGAGGAACTCAAGATGATGTGCACCGTCGGCGACATGGGCGGGGTCGTGGTCGGGCCGCGGCTCAAGGAGATGGCCCATCTCGCGCACACGGAGTACGAGCTGCGCGGGCGTTCCTCGCTGGATGTGCGGGAGGTGCTGAGGGAGACCATGTTCGCGGCGACGGTCACCGGTTCCCCCGTGCAGAACGCCTGCCGGGTCATCAAGCGGTACGAGCCCGGCGGGCGCGGCTACTACGCGGGCGCGCTGGCGCTGCTGCGGCAGGAGCCGGGCGGGGCGCAGTCCCTGGACTCGCCGATCCTGATCCGTACCGCCGACATCGCGGCCGACGGGCGGTTGCGGGTGCCGGTCGGGGCGACGCTGGTACGCCACTCCGACCCGGACAGCGAGGTCGCCGAGACCCATGCGAAGGCGGCCGGGGTGCTGGCCGCGCTGGGGGTGCGGCCCGGCCGGCCGCGCGACGGGGCGGTGCGTCCGCAGCTGGCCGGCGACCCGCGGGTGCAAGGGGCGCTGGACGCCCGGCGGGACGGTCTGGCGCCGTTCTGGCTGCGGATGCAGGAGCGTACGCACGAGCTCTCCGGCCGTGCGCTGGTGGTCGACGGGGAGGACACCTTCACCGCGATGCTGGCGCATCTGCTGCGCTCAGCGGGTCTGGAGGTGTCGGTGCACCGCTACGACGAGCCGGGGCTGCGCGAGCGCGTACGGGCGCACGCGGGCCCGGTCGTGCTGGGCCCCGGGCCCGGGGATCCGGGCGACACGGCCGATCCGAAGATGCGGCTGCTGCGTGGGTTCGCCGCGGAGCTGGTCCGTGATCACCGGCACGGGCTGCTCGGGGTCTGTCTCGGCCATGAGCTGATCGCGGCGGAGCTGGGTCTGGAGATCGTCCGCAAGACCGTGCCGCACCAGGGCGCGCAGACCCGGATCGAGCTGTTCGGGCGCCCCGAGACGGTCGGCTTCTACAACAGCTTCACCGCGCGCTGCGACGACGGTGCGGTCACCGAGCTGGCGGCGCACGGTGTCGAGGCGAGCCTGGACGCGGCGACCGGGGAGCTGCACGCGCTGCGCGGGCCGGGCTTCGCCTCGGTGCAGTTCCACCCGGAGTCGGTGCTGACCCTGCGCGGCGCGACGATCGTGGCCGAGCTGCTGGCGGGGCTGCCGGTCGCCGGCTGAAGGGGCGGAGGGGACCCCGGAGGGGCTCCGGGGTCTCAGCTCTCCGGGAGGGCCGGGACGAGGACGTTGTCGCTGCGGCGGTCGGCCAGGTAGTCGGCGACGTTCCGGACGGTGGCGTCGATGATCTGGGCCACGGCGTCCTGGGTGTAGTACGCCTGGTGCGAGGTCACGATGACGTTCGGGAAGGTGACGAGCCGGGCGAGGGTGTCGTCGTCGATGCCCTCCAGGGACTTGTCGAGGAAGAACAGTCCGGCCTCCGCCTCGTACACATCGAGCCCGACGCCCAGAAGGCGGCCCGCGCGGAGCTCGGCGACCAGTGCCGTCGCGTCGATGAGTCCGCCGCGGCTGGAATTGATCAGGATCGCGTCGTCCTTCATCCTCGCCAGGGCGTCCGCCCCGATGATGTGGTGGGTCGCGGGCAGCAGCGGGACGTGCAGGCTGACCAGGTCGGACTCGGTGAGGAGCCGCTCCTTGTCGACGTACTCCATGCCGAGGGCGACGCAGGCGGGATTCTCGGCGACGTCCCAGCCGAGCAGCTTCATGCCGAAGCCGTGGGCGATACGGGTGAAGGCCTCGCCGATCTTGCCCGTACCGATCACGCCGGCCGTGCGGCCGTGCATGTCCCGGCCGAGGAGGCCGTCGAGCCGGAAGTCGAAGTCACGGGTGCGGCTCGCGGCCCTGATGATGCGGCGGTTGACCGCCATCGCGAGGGTCCAGGCGAATTCCGCGACCGAGTACGGCGAGTAGGAGGCGACCCGGGCGACCCGCAGGGCGAGCCGTTCCGCGACGTCGAGGTCGATGTTGTTGAAGCCGGTGGAGCGCTGGGCGATCATCTGCGTGCCGCCCACCGCGAGGGTCTGCAGGACGCCGCTGCCCAGGTCGGCGTTGACGCTGGTGGAGATGACCTCGTATCCCGCGGCGATGGGGGCGGTGTCCTTGGTGAGGAAGACGTCCAGGCAACGGACCTCGTGCTGCCCGGCGAAGGCCTTCTCGATCAGCGGCTTCTCGTCGGACTGCACACCGAATGCCAGGATTTCCACGACGTCTCCAGCTTTCTTGATGCGCGCGAAAAGCAGCGTTACGTACCGGATGTTCGCGAATATACGGCCCGCGCCCCCGGTGCGCCGCTCAGCCGAAGAAGACACCGGCCTCCGCGTAGAGGGCCGGGTCGACCGTCTTGAGGCGGGCGGTCGCCTCCGCGATCGGCACCCGCACGATGTCGGTGCCCTGCAGGGCGACCATCATGCCGAAATCGCCGTCCCGCACGGCGTCGATGGCGTGCAGGCCGAAGCGGGTGGCCAGCCAGCGGTCGAAGGCGCTGGGGGTGCCGCCGCGCTGGACATGGCCGAGGACGGTCGTTCTGGCTTCCTTGCCGGTGCGGCTCTCGATCTGCTTGGCCAGCCATTCGCCGACGCCGGAGAGCCGGACATGGCCGAAGGAGTCGTGCGAGCCGTCCTTGAGGATCAGCTCGCCCTGCGTGGGCATGGCCCCTTCGGCGACCACCACGATCGGTGCGTAGCTGGCCATGAAACGGGAGGTCACCCAGGAGCAGACCTGCTCGATGTCGAAGCGCTGTTCCGGGATGAGGATGACGTTCGCACCGCCGGCCAGCCCCGAGTGGAGCGCGATCCAGCCGGCGTGACGGCCCATCACCTCGACGACGAGAACCCGCATATGGGATTCGGCCGTGGTGTGCAGGCGGTCGATCGCCTCGGTCGCGATGGAGACGGCCGTGTCGAAGCCGAAGGAGTAGTCCGTGGCGGAGAGGTCGTTGTCGATGGTCTTGGGCACGCCGACGCACTTGATGCCGTGCTCGTCGGACAGGGTCGCCGCCGCGCCGAGGGTGTCCTCGCCGCCGATCGCGATGAGCGAATCGACCTCGTACGCGGCGAGGCTGTCCCTGATCCGGCGGACCCCGTGCTCAGCGCCGAGCGGATTGGTGCGCGAGGAACCGAGGATGGTGCCGCCGCGCGGCAGGATGCCACGCACCGCCGGGATGGAGAGCGGCACCGTCACGCCCTCCAGCGGGCCGCGCCAGCCGTCCCGGAATCCGATGAAGTCGTAGCCGTACTCCTGCACGCCCTTGCGGACGACGGCGCGGATGACCGCGTTGAGCCCGGGGCAGTCGCCGCCCCCGGTCAGTACTCCGACCCGCATGCACGCATCCCTTCGCCGACGTGAGCCCGCCATCGACCACGCTAAGGGTGATCCAGGTCACTCAGGAATGGGTCGGAGGGTCAAATTCCGTGCAATCCGGGCGCGTTGATTCAGGCGTCGTCGAGGCCGCGCTCGATCGCGTACCGCACGAGCTCCACGCGGTTGTGCAACTGGAGCTTGCCCAGGGTGTTCTGGACGTGGTTCTGGACGGTGCGGTGCGAGATGACCAGACGCTCGGCGATCTGCTTGTACGAGAGCCCCTTGGCGACCAGCCGCAGCACCTCGGTCTCGCGCTCGGTGAGCTGCGGGGCCTTGGGTTCGTCGGAGGCGACGGGCGTGGGGTCCGAGGCGAGCCTGCGGTACTCGCCGAGGACCAGTCCGGCCAGGCCCGGGGTGAAGACGGGATCGCCGACGGCGGTGGACCGCACGGCCTCGGTCAGCTCCTGCGTACTGGCCGACTTGAGCAGATAGCCGGTGGCACCGGACTTGACCGCCTCCAGTACGTCGGCGTGCTCGCCGCTCGCGGAGAGCACCAGCACCCGCAGCCCCGGGTGGGAGCCGACGAGCTCCTTGCAGACCTGTACGCCGGGCATGCCGGGCAGATTGAGGTCGAGTACGAGGACATCGGGGGTGGCGGCCTTCGCCCGGCGCACGGCCTGCGGCCCGTCACCCGCCGTCGCCACGACCTCGAAACCGGACTCGGAAAGATCGCGGGCCACCGCGTCGCGCCACATCGGGTGGTCGTCGACCACCATCACCCTGATGGCCCGCTCCTCGGCGCCCTGGGTGTTCTCCGCGCTCATCTGCCTGATCCTGCCTTCCCCCGCGAAACCTACGAATCCTACGAATCCTGTGAAGCGTTTGAAGCGTTTGAAGCGTTTGAAACAGTTTGAAACCTACGGGACTTACGGGACTAAGCGACCTTCGGGACCTTCAACTCGACCTCGGTGCCCTGGCCGGGCACCGAAATCAACTCGGCTGTGCCGCCCAGGTCACGCAGCCGCCCCCGGATCGACAGGGCGACCCCCATCCGCCCCTCCCCCTCCGCCTGGGCGAGCCGCCCTTCCGGGATGCCCGGGCCGTCGTCCCGGACCGTCACGATCACCTCGTCCGGCCAGTCCTCGACGAGGATCCAGGCCTGGGCGTTCTCCCCCGCATGGACCCTGACATTGTCCAGGGCGGCACTGACAGCGGCCGCCAGTTCCTTCGCGGCCGCGGGAGCGAGCAGCACCGGAGCGCCGGGCTCCGCGAAGCTGATCCGGGAGCCGGCGTGCGGGGCGAGCAGGGCGCGCAGATCGCAGCCGGCCTGCCCGGACAACCCGTCCTCGTCGTCGACCTCGACGCTGCGGACCACGGCGCCCTCGGCGGCGTCCTCGGAGACCCGGGTGGTGGGCACGAGCCCGCTGGAGACCAGGGTGCGCAGGGCGACTTCCTGCTCCCCGGCCATCCGGCCCAGCTCGGCGGCCTCGCCGCCCAGCGCGGTGCCGCGGCGCTGCACCATCGCGAGGACCTGGAGCACGCTGTCGTGGATGTCGCGGGCCAGCCGTTCCCGCTCGCGAGTGGCGGCCTCGATCTCCAGCGCGCGGGCGAGGGTGCGTTCACTGGCCCTGGCCACCTCGACGACGTAACCGATGGCGATGGAGGCCACCCAGACCAGCAGGACGTTGTGGAAGGTGTCCCGGCTGGGCTCGCCGCGCTCGATGATGTTGGCGACGGCGACGAAGGTGGAGGCGAAGGCCGCCCAGCGCCAGCCGCCCTTGATCGCGAAGGCCAGTACGGAACCCGCGGTCCAGATCGACGGCAGCGTCGGACCGTCGACGTGCTGGGCCTCGAAGTCGGCGAGCGGGGTGAGGAGGATGCCGATGAGGGCGACGGCCAGGTCGGCGCCGAGGAAACGCTTGGTGCAGGCGACGGCGCCCGCGACCTTCGGGAGAGTGGCGAGCGTCCAGGCCGACATCACCACCAGGAAGGCCACGGCCACCCACGGCCGGTCGTACCTGTCCCGGCCGAAGACGGCGAGCAGCACCGCGTAGAGCATCGTCAGAATGCGGTACGCCGTCAGCGCACGCCACAGCGGCTGCTCGACCGACATACGTACGACCCGCTCGCGCTTGGCCATGTCCCCACCCCCCCCCGGACGGAAACGACGCGGTTACGCGCCGAACCGTTCCGTCACTGCTGCGTCACTCCTGCGTTCCGGACTCTCTGGCCGCGCGCTTCTCCTCCTCGGCGCGGCGCTTCGCCTCGTCCGCGATCTGCCGCTTGGCGGCGGTCGCGTAGATGTCGACGTACTCCTGGCCGGAGAGTTTCATGATCTCGTACATCACCTCGTCGGTGACCGAGCGCAGGATGAAGCGGTCCCCCTCCATGCCGTGGTAGCGGCTGAAGTCGAGCGGTTTGCCGATCCTGATCCCGGGGCGCATCAGCTTGGGCATCACCTGGCCGGGCGGCTGGATCTTCTCCGTGTCGATCATCGCGACGGGGATGACGGGCGCTCCGGTGGCCAGCGCCACCCGGGCGAGCCCGCCGGGCTTGCCGCGGTAGAGACGGCCGTCGGGCGAGCGGGTGCCTTCCGGGTAGATGCCGAAGAGTCCGCCGCTCTCGATGACCTCGATGCCCGCCTTGATGGCCGCCTCACCGGCGCCGCGGGCACCCGAGCGGTCCACCGGGAGCTGGCCGACGCCCTTGAAGAAGGCGGCGGTCAGCCTGCCCTTCACCCCGGGTGCGGTGAAGTACTCGGACTTGGCGATGAAGGTGACCTTGCGGTCCAGGACGGCCGGCAGGAAGAAGGAGTCGGAGAACGACAGATGGTTGCTCGCGAGGATCGCCGGTCCCTGCGCGGGGATGTTCTCCAGGCCCTCCACCCACGGCCGGAAGGCGAGCTTCAGACCCCCGCCGATGGAGAACTTCATTGCGCCGTAGATCAACTCGGGTGCCTCCTGTGTCCTGTCGGAATGACCTTAACCCGTGTGGTCGTCCGCGCTCCCGCCCGGCGTGGAAACGGAAGTGGCGGCCACGGCCGTGGCCACGGCGGCTGCCGGTGTCGACCACCACGGCCGGTGTCGGTGACCACCCCGCCCCGTGTCAGTGACCACCCCGGCCCATGTCGGTGACCACCCCGGCCGGTGTCAGTGACCACCCCGCCCCGTGTCGGTGACCACCCCGGCCCATGTCGGTGACCACCCCGGCCGGTGTCAGTGACGACCCTGGTCGGTGTCAGTCCGGTCGCGTACGGTGAAGTAATCCTTCCGCGCTCCCCCCTTTCGCTCCCTTTCGAGCCTCACGAACAGGAGACCCCGGTGCCGGTCCTGCCTGGAGCCGAGCCGTTCCGCCACGAGGGCGGAGAGGTCGGCGTCCTTCTCTGTCACGGATTTACCGGTTCCCCGCAGTCGCTGCGCCCCTGGGCCGACCATCTGGCGGAGCGCGGGCTCACCGTGTCGCTGCCGCTGCTGCCCGGGCACGGCACCCGCTGGGAGGACATGCAGCTCACGGGCTGGCAGGACTGGTACGCGGAGGTGGACCGGGAGCTGCGCGCCTTGTTGGAGCGGTGCGGCCAGGTCTTCGTCTTCGGTCTCTCCATGGGAGGCGCGCTGACCCTGCGGCTGGCGGCGAAGCACGGGGACGCGATCAGTGGTCTGGTGCTCGTCAATCCGGCGAACAAGGTGCACGGCCTGTCGGCGTACGCGCTGCCGGTGGCTCGCCATCTGGTACGGACGACGAAGGGGCTGGCGAGCGATATCGCCCTGCCGGGCTCCGCCGAGGTGGGGTACGACCGGGTGCCGCTGCACGCGGCGCATTCGCTGCGGAAGTTCTTCCGCCTGGTCGATGCCGAGCTGCCGCAGGTCACCCAGCCGATCGTCCTGCTGCACAGCCCGCAGGACCATGTGGTGCCGCCCGCGGACTCGGCCCGGATCCTCAGCCGGGTGTCCTCGACGGACGTCGAGGAGATCCTGCTGGAACAGAGCTACCACGTGGCGACGTTGGACCACGATGCGGAGCGGATCTTCGACGAGAGCTACCGGTTCATCGGCCGCCTCGCTCCGAGCGTCGGAAAGAAGGGGAGCACGTCAGGTGGCTGAGCACGACGCGGAGCGCGCGGGCAGTGAGGAGGGGCGCGAGCCCCTTCCCGCAGAGGGAACGGCCGTTCCCGAGGACGGTACGGACACGGGCACGGCCCCGCAGGATGCTGCTGCCGCCCGGACGGCGCCGCCGGGCGGCGACGGCGACGGACCCGACCGGTCGATGGACGAGAAAGCCGCGTGGGAGGCGATCGTCGCGGCGTACGGCGAGGAGCCGGCGGACCCGCCGGGCGCCAGGCCGTTCAGGTCGATCGAGGATCTCGCCCTGCTGGAGGACGATCAGTCGGCCGTCCTGGACCCGGACAAGGGGGTCGGGAAGAAGTCCCCGAAGCCGCCGGAGAAGCCGCTCGGCAGCTCGATCGTGTTCGCACCCGGCGTCGTCGGCCCGCGCGACTACGGGGTCGCGGAGCCGAAGGACGACGATCTCGACGACAGCGACGAGGGGCATTTCGTCCCCCCGGAGCCGCCGCCGCTGCCGGAGGCCGATGTCACGGCGAAGTTCGCCTGGCTCGCGGTCGTCGGCGGTCCGGTGCTGATGCTGATCGCGGTGCTGCTGCGGTGGGACATGACCTGGTGGCTCACGACGCTCTGTGTCGGCGGCTTCCTGGGCGGCTTCGTCACGCTGGTGGCGCGGATGGAGGACGACGACGAGGATGGCGACGACCCGGGCCGCGGAGCAGTGGTCTGAGACCGGTCCGGCCGAGGCCCCGGGCCGCTGCCGCGCGGCTCAGGGCCTGGTCGCGGGCACCCGTAGCGCTGCCAGCACCGGCAGGTGGTCCGTGGCCGCTCGCAGGTCCGCGTCGGTGACACCGGGCAGCCCTGCCGGGACACCGCAGCCGAGCACCTCGATCCCGCTTGTCGCGAAGACCGCGTCGATGCGCCGCCCCGGCCGGTCCGGCGAGAAGGTGTGCTCGCCGCCCCACGGCCGGACGGCCCAGCAGTCCTGGAGGCGCCCGGCCAGCCGCCGGAAAGCGGCCCCGGTCGGTACGTCGTTGAGATCGCCCGCCGCGATGGCGTGCTCGACGCCCATCGCGTCCAGCCGTTCCAGCAACATCCCGGTCTGAGCCAGGCGTTCGTCGCGCTGCAGGCTCAGGTGGAAGCTCAGCAGACCGATCCGGGTGCCCGCGATCCGTACCACCGACGTGGCGAAACCCCGGCGGTGCAGTCCGGGGGTGAGCGGCAGCAGGACGTCCTGCGTGCGCTCCACCGTGGCCCGCAGCGAGCAGAGCAGCAGCGGGCCGGCCGCCGTGGCGCCGCCGCTGAGGACGACGAGGTCGGTGCGGGCCGCGAGCCAGGCGGCGCGCTTGCGCCAGCGGAAGAAGCGCGGGGCTTCCTGGATGAGGACGAGGTCGGGGGCGCAGGCGCTGATGACGCGGGCCAGCGCCGCGCAGTCGTCGCGCATCGAGCGGATGTTGTAGCCGAGCACTCTGATGACGGCCGAACCATCCGGCTCGGTACGGGAGTCGGGCAGTGGCGTCAGGACCATGCGTCTCACGATACGACGGACGCCCGCCGCACCCCACAGGGGCGCGACGGGCGTCCGGTTCTGTCCGGTTCCGGCCGGCTCAGCCCTGGCGGGCCAGGTCCGCCGCGCCCACCAGCCCTGCCTTGCCGCCCAGTTGGGCCGCGAGCACCTGGGCGTGCGGACGCCACTCGCCGCCGATCAGCCAGCGCCGGAACGACTTGCGGATCGGGCCGAGGACGAGCTCACCCTCGTCCGACACGCCACCGCCGACGATGAACGCGGACGGGTCGAACAGCGAGGCGAGGTCGGCGAGTCCGGCACCGGCCCAGCGGGCCAGCTCACGGAACGAGTCGATCGCCACCGGGTCGCCCTGCCGGGCGGCCGCGCTGATGTGCTTGCCCTCGATGCCGTCCACCGTGCCGTCGCCGAGGGACAGCAGGATCGTGGCGCTCGAAGGGGTGGCGTTGGCGCGCTGCTTCGCGTACCGGACGAGTGCGCGCCCGGAGGCGTACTGCTCCCAGCAGCCCTGGCTGCCGCAGCCGCAGAGCAGCCCGTCCGGGACGACCCGGATGTGGCCGAACTCGGCGGCCACACCGAAACGGCCGCGGCGCAGCTTGTTGCCGATGATGATGCCGCCGCCGAGACCGGTGCCGAGCGTGATGCAGATGACGTCGTCATGCCCCTGCCCGGCGCCGAAGCGGTACTCCCCCCAGGCGGCGGCGTTGGCGTCGTTCTCGACGACGACCGGAAGGCCGACGCGCTGTTCGACCTTGTCCTTCAGCGGCTCGTGCCGCCAGTTGATGTTGGGCGCGAACAGCACGGTGGCGCGCTTGTCGTCGACGTACCCGGCAGCGCCGATGCCGACGGCCTCGATCTGGTGGCCCTCGCTCGCGCCGGACACCGCCGACGCGATCGCGTCCACGATGCCGTCGGCCGTCGGCGGGGTCGGCACCTTGAACGTCGAGAGGATCCGGCCCTCTTCGTCGACCACTCCAGCTGCGATCTTCGTGCCGCCGATATCGACGCCGATGGTGAGTCCCATGAATCCCTCAGTTTCGGTCGAGCCCCGCTGTGGCCAACGGTACCCGAGCCGGGGGCCCGGCCCATCCGTGCCGGTCAGTCCAGGTCGATGTGCTCGCCTGCGGCGGGGCCCTCGTCGCGGGGGTCGGTGGGGTCGTCGGCCTTCTTCTCGGTGCCTGCGGGGTCCCCGGCGCCCCGGGTCCAGCGGCGTTCCTGGCCTTCCACCGCGGAGCGGTAGGCGGCGAGGAGTTCGCTGCCGGCCGCAGCGATGTGGTCGAAGACGTCCGGATTGCGTTCGATGACGGGCTCGACGGCGGACTTCGCCTGCTTGATGATCTGCCGCACGGTGCCCTGGGCCGCCGTGCCGAGGAGCGGCGTCTGGAGGGAGGAGATCTTGTCGGCCACGGCGTCGACCAGCTTGCGCAGCTCGTCGGCGGCGGCGCCGGGCGGCGGGCCGTGCTGGGCGCGGCGGCGGGCCTTCTCCGCTTCGAGGTCCTCGGCGCAGGCCTTCGCCCACGCGTCGTCGTCGGCGGGACGATCGGTGGCTTCGCTCATGGCGGACTCCTGCGACGTGGTGTGCCTGCGGTGCGCATCCGGGGGTACGTACTACCGACGTTACCGGAACCGTGACGCGCCGTTCAGCTCGTCCGGGGCCACAGCCCGGGGTCCGGCGTGAACCTGACGCGGAGCACCCCGTCGGTGAGGGCGGCGCCGGATACGGTGCAGCGGCGCAGCCCGGACTCCAGGGGAACGATCCGGTGGAACGGGCCCACGGTGAGGAGCAGTTCGTTGCCGCGGCGCACCAGCTGGAGGTCCGTCTTGACGGCGCCGGGCAGGGGCAGGCACCAGACGAGCACCGGATCGCCGTCGCCGGACCGCGGGGCGGTCACGATCCGGGAGCCGGGCAGCAGTCCGTCGAGGCCGTCCGGGGCGTCGGGGTCCTCGATCCACCAGGGGTCGTCGGCGCGGCCGGGGCTGCGGTCGTCCAGTTCCGCGGCGAGTCCGTCGCCCTCGAAGAGACCGCCGCCGGTGCCCGCCTCCTCGAAGACGGTGCTGCTTGCGCCGGTGTCGAGGAGGGTGAGGTCGTCCGGGCCGCGCGGGTCGCGGCCGAGGTGCGGCACTTCGCACAGGGCCGCCGCGGGCACCCATTCCTCGTACCAGTGGTCGATGGTCTTCTCCTGCTGCGCGGCGAGGGCCGCGAACCAGGGGTCGCCGGAGTGCCTGGGCAGCACCCGGTTCACCACCAGGGTGTCGACGCGCAGTCCGTGCAGGGCGAGTCCGGTGCGGGCGGTGCGCAGGGCGTCCTCGGCGGCGGGGCCGGGCTCGGCGACCAGCCGGAGCGTGGTGTTGCGGTCCTCGATCAGCGCCTGGACGGCGGCCAGCTCGGCGTCCTTGCGGGCGGCGGCCTCGTACAGCCACTGGGCGGGCATGGGTACGCCGGCGAGCTGGGCGAGCATCGGGCGCAGGGCGCGGGCGGCCTGGCGTTCCTGGGGCAGCAGCCGGCGCAGATAGCGGCGCAGCTGTTCGGGCAGGGCGAGCGCGGCGAGCGCTTCGCGCAGCGGCGGCAGGTCGACGACGAGGAGTTCGTAGCCGTCGGCCGACCAGTCGCCCTCGGCGGCGCGGCGCAGGGCGTGCAGGAGGGCGAGCTGGGCGCTGCCGGGGAGTTCGGTGAGTTCCTCGGCGTCCAGCCGGTTCCCGCCGAGCAGGTCGAGCACGCCGGAGGCCCGGTCCTGGAGGGTGAGGAGTTCGCCGCGGAAGTGCTCGCCGGAGTCGATGCGGGCGGACCACAGGTTGTCGGTGACCTCGGCGGGTTCCGTGCCCGCGGGGAAACCGGGTATCGCGTCGGCGGAGAGCAGCAGGGTGCGGCGGCCCCGGCGGGCCGCGGCCAGCGCGGTCGCCGCCGCGACGGTGGTACGGCCCGCGCCGCCGGGGCCGGTGACGAAAACCGTACGCACCGGGTCAGGCCTTCGGGATGGACTCGACGCGCTTCTTCAGGCCGGCCAGGGCGCGGTCGATGATGACCTTCTCCGCCTTGCGCTTGATCATGCCGAGCATCGGGATCTTGACGTCGACGGTCAGCCGGTAGGTGACCTCGGTGCGGTCGCCGTCGCCGAGCGGGGCCAGTGCGTAGGAGCCGTCGATGGCGCGCAGCATCTGGGACTTGACGAGGGTCCAGCTGACCTCGTAGTCACCGATCCAGGTGTACGCGAGGGTGTGGTCGTCCTTGATCGCTCCGGCGTCGAGGACGAGACGGACCTTTTCGGCGTGACCCCGGTCGTCGGTGGAGAGGACCTCGGCCTCCTTGACCTCGCCGGTCCACTCCGGATAGCGGGCGAAGTCGGCGATCACTCCCATGACGTCGGCCGGCGCCGCCTCGATCGTGATGCTCGAGCTGGTGTGTTCAGCCATCGCCGTGGCTCCTCCAGTGCGGTGTACCGGTGCGTCGGCAGATGCCTGCCGTCAGAAGGCTATCGCGTGTGCGCGGCGCCCCGGTCCAGGGTCCGGCGCCGGTGCGGTCACCATTCCAGGGCCCAGGGCCTGCCGGTGGACGCGAAGTGGCCGACGTTCACGCACTCGGTGGCACCGATCCGCATCCGACGCACCAGGGGCTGGTGGACATGGCCGAACAGTGCGTACCGGGGACGGGTCCTGCGGATGGCGTCGAGCAGGGCCCGGCTGCCGCGTTCGAAGCGGCGCGCGACCGTGTCGTACGTCAGCTCCGGCACGTCGGGCGGGATGTGGGTGCAGAGCACGTCGACCGGGCCGATCGCCTCGATCTTGGCGGCGTACTCCTCGTCGCCGATCTCGTACGGGGTGCTCATCGGGGTCTTCAGCCCGCCGCCGACGAAACCGATCACCCGGCCGCCGATCTCGACTCGTTCGCCGTCCAGGACGGTGGTGCCCGGGCGTGCGTACTCGGGCCACAGGCCGGGGATGTCGACGTTGCCGTAGGTGGCGTACGTCGGGGTGGGGAAGGCGGCGAAGAGCTCGGCGTACTGCTTGCGCACCGCCGAGACGATCGCGGCGTTGCGGTCCTTGCCCGCCCACAGGCCGCGGCCGAACTCGCGGGCCTCGTCGAAGCGGCGCGCGGTGCGCAGCGCGACGATCCGGTCGGCGTTCTCCACGCCGAAGAGGTCGGGGAAGATGCCGCGCGAGTGGTCGGCGTAATCGAGGAAGAGCACCAGGTCACCGAGGCAGATCAGGGCGTCGGCACCGTCCCCGGCGCGGGCCAGGGCCTCGGTGTTGCCGTGCACGTCACTGACCACATGAACGCGGGTGCGCCGCGAGGTCGGGGTTCCTTGCCTGTTCGGTCCGGCTGGCATGACGATCACCCTAGAACCTCGCCGTGCACCTGGGTAGAGGTCGCCGGACCTGCGAATACCTCCGGCCGGTAACGGTGGTGGACTACTGTGCGCCCAAGGATCACGGTTGTGTGTGACGCATAAGACATCTGGCCGGAACCCCCTATCGGGAACCGAGTACTGGTGGGTAACGTCCGGGCAGTCCAGTCGTGCTCACCCCACTGAGCATCAGCCATTCTCGGACCGCAGCCGGTGCGTCACACAGAGCCGTGGCACCGGAGCCCGATGAGGAGCAGCAGTCTTGCGCGAGTTCAGCCTTCCGGCCCTGTACGAGGTCCCTTCGGACGGCAACCTGACGGATCTCATCCGCCGCAATGCCGCTCAGCATCCCGATGTCGCGGTGATGAGCCGCAAGGTGGCGGGGGTGTGGACCGATGTCGACGCCACACAGTTCCTGGCCGAGGTCAGAGGCGTCGCCAAGGGCCTGATCGCCGCGGGCGTCGAAGCGGGCGACCGGGTGGCCCTGCTCTCCCGTACCCGCTACGAGTGGGTGCTGCTCGACTTCGCGATCTGGAGCGCGGGCGCGGTCACCGTCCCGGTGTACGAGACGAGCTCGCCCGAGCAGATCCAGTGGATCCTCGGGGACTCCGGCGCCACGCTGTGCATCGTGGAGTCCGAGGCGCATCAGGACTCCGTGGCCTCGGTCCAGGCGGATCTGCCGGAGCTGAAGGGCATCTGGCAGATCGAGGACCGGGCGATCCGCCGGCTGACGGCGATCGGCGAGGACGTCTCGGACGAGACCCTCGACCTGCGGATGGCGTCCGCCAAGGCCGACGACCCGGCCACCATCGTCTACACCTCGGGCACCACCGGCCGCCCCAAGGGCTGTGTACTCACGCACCGCAGCTTCTTCGCCGAGTGCGGCAATGTGGTGGAGCGGCTGAAGCCCCTCTTCCGTACCGGTGAGTGCTCGGTGCTGCTCTTCCTGCCCGCCGCGCATGTCTTCGGACGGCTGGTCGAGGTGGCCTCGGTGATGGCCCCGATCAAGCTCGGCTGCGTACCGGACATCAAGCACCTCACCGATGAACTGGCCTCGTTCCGGCCGACGTTGATCCTCGGTGTGCCGCGGGTCTTCGAGAAGGTCTACAACGCGGCGCGCGCCAAGGCACAGGCCGACGGCAAGGGCAGGATCTTCGACAGGGCCGCGAACACGGCGATCGCGTACAGCCGCGCGCTGGGCACCCCTCAGGGCCCGTCCATGGGTCTGAAGTTCAGGCACAAGGTCTTCGACCGGCTGGTCTACGGCAAGCTGCGGGCCGTGCTCGGCGGCCGCGGCGAGTACGCGATCTCCGGCGGCGCACCGCTGGGCGAGCGGCTCGGCCACTTCTACCGCGGCATCGGCTTCACCGTCCTGGAGGGCTACGGCCTCACCGAGACGTGCGCGGCCACGGCCTTCAATCCGTGGGACCGGCAGAAGATCGGCACGGTCGGCCAGCCGCTGCCCGGCTCGGTCGTCCGGATCGCCGACGACGGCGAGGTGCTGCTGCACGGCGAGCACCTGTTCACCGGTTACTGGAACAACGAGGCGGCGTCGGCCGAGGCGCTGGCCCACGGCTGGTTCCACACGGGCGACATCGGCACGCTCGACGAGGACGGCTATCTCGCGATCACCGGTCGCAAGAAGGAGATCATCGTCACGGCGGGCGGCAAGAACGTCGCTCCCGCGGTGATCGAGGACCGTATCCGCGGGTACGCCCTGGTCGCCGAGTGCATGGTGGTCGGCGACGGGCGGCCGTTCGTGGGCGCGCTGATCACCATGGACGAGGAGTTCCTAGGCCGCTGGGCACAGGAGCACGGCAAGCCGGCCGGCTCGACGGCCGCGTCGCTGCGCGAGGACCCGGAGCTGGTGGCCGAGGTGCAGCGGGCGGTGGACGACGGGAACGCCGCGGTGTCCAAGGCCGAGTCGGTACGCAAGTTCCGCATCCTGTCCTCCCAGTTCACCGAGGAGGCGGGCCACATCACGCCGTCGCTGAAGCTGAAGCGGAATGTGGTGGCGAAGGACTTCGCGGACGAGATCGAGGCGATCTACCGGGGCTGACGGACGTCGGCCGGGGGCCGATGGCCGTCAGCCGGAACCGGCGGTCAGGTGCCGGAACCGGCCTTGTGCCGGTGGCGCGCCGACACGGCCGCCTTCCCTTCACCTCACCGGCCCTTCACCTCACCGGCCGGACAGCGGCACCGCTGTCCGGCCGCGGCCCGAGAACACCGCCCCGCGCGGGACGGGTACGGACCCGGGCAGTCCGGGACGGCCGAAACCCGGCCCGGTTCGGGCGGCACCCCGGGCCGGTTCAGAGCAGCGCCTTGAGCCTCTCGGCCAGCAGGTCCCAGCGCCACTTCTCCTCGACCCAGGCCCGCCCCCGCTCCCCCATCCGCTGCCGCAGCTCCGGGTCGCGGAGCAGCGTGACGATCCGGTCGGCCGTGTCCTCCGCCGAACCGCCGCGCACCACCCACCCGGTCTCGCCGTCGAGCACGGCGTCCGGCGCGCCGCCCGAGTCGCCCGCCACCACCGGCAGTCCGGTCGCGGACGCCTCCAGGAAGACGATGCCGAGGCCCTCCACGTCGAGGCCGCCGCGACGGGTCCGGCACGGCATGGCGAAGACGTCGCCGGCGCCGCAGTGGGCGGGCAGCTCGTCCCACGGCACCGGCCCCGTGAAGTGCACCGAGTCGGTGACCCCCGCCCGTACGGCCAGCTGCTCCAGCTCCTTGCGGTACGGCCCGCCGCCCACGATCAGCAGCACCGCGTCCGGCACCCGCTCCAGGATCGCGGGCATCGCGAGGATCAGCGTGTCCTGGCCCTTGCGCGGCACGAGCCGTGACACGCACACGACGACGGGCCGGTCCGAGAGCCCGAGCCGGGCCCTGATCAGGTCCCCGCCGGAGTCCGGGTGGAAGGTCTTCTCGTCGACGCCGGGCGGCAGTTGGACCATGCGGCCCGCCGCCTCGGGGGTGAGCGCGGTGGCGATCCGGGAGCGGGTGTACTCCCCCAGGTAGGTGATCGCGTCCGTGGTTTCGCCGATCCGGCCCAGCAGCTGCCGGGCCGCGGGCAGCTGGGCCCAGCCCGCCTCGTGACCGTGCGTGGTGGCGACCAGCCGCCGGGCGCCGGCCCTGCGCAGCGCCGGTGCCATCAGCCCGAGCGGGGCCGCGGCGCCGAACCACACGGACGTGCAGCCGTGTATGCGCAGCAGCTGCGTGGCACGCCGGGTGACCCGCGGGGTCGGCAGCAGCATCGTCGTCCGGTCGCGGACGACGGTGAAGGGCTGCTCGGCGTCGAAGGCGGCGGTGGCCGCGACGCCTTCGGGGCTGCGCTTCCAGGTGGAGGCGTATACGACGATCTGTCCGGGGTCCAGGCGCAGTGCCATGTTGTGCAGAAACGCCTGGATACCGCCGGGGCGGGGCGGGAAGTCATTGGTCACGATCAGGGTCTTGTCCATCCCGGCCGACAGTACCGGGCGGCCGGATGGCTCCCGCACAGGCCGGCGGGCATCATGACTCCCCGTACCACCGGCTACCCACCGGGTGACCCACCGGTGTACCCACTGACGAAACGGATGAGGCGGTCATGACCGGATCGACCGGCACGCGGCTCGCTCTCGCGGTCTGGGCCCTCACCAGGGTCGCGCCGCTGCTCTGCGTCACCAAGGTGATCACACTGTCCGGACCGGACGTGACCAGCGACGTCTCGGTGATCTACCACGGTTGGTCCGAGGTCCTGAAGACCGGTACGTACCCGCGGTCCGACGTCACCTGGCAGTACCCGCCCCTCGCCGCGCTGGCCGTCCTCTCCCCCGCCCTGCTGCCGTTCCTGGACTACGCCTCGGCCTTCTTCGTCCTCGCGTTCCTGTGCGACGGGCTGGTGCTGGGGCTCATGCTGTACGCGGGCCGCGGGAACGGCCGGTGGACGGCGGGTGCGTGGGTGTGGGTGGCGGGGGTGCCGCTGCTCGGTACGACCGCGTACGCCCGTTACGACGTGATGGTGACGGCGGTGGCGGTGGCGGCGCTGCTGGCGGGCGTGCGGCATCCGCGGGTGCTGGGCGCGCTGGCCGCCGTCGGTGCGCTGCTGAAGGTGTGGCCGGCGCTGATCCTGGCCGGTACCGCGCGCGGGCCGTGGACGCGCCGGGCGTGGACGGCCGCGGCGGTGACGGCGGCCGGGCTGCTGCTGGCGTGCACCGTGGCGATGCCGGGTGCGCTGGCCTTTCTCGGCTTCCAGCGGGACCGGGGCACCGAGGTCGAGTCGCTGGGAGCGCTGGTCTTCCACGTGTGGCGGAATTTCGGCTGGCAGGGCCGGGTGGAGCTGCACTACGGCTCCCTGGAATTCCTGGGCCCGCATGTGCCGCTGGTGAGCACGCTCGCCCTCGGCCTGTCCGTCGTCGCGTTCGGCTGGCTGCTGGTGTGGCGGCTGCGGGCCCGCGACTTCCGGGTGAGCACCCCGGCCGACGCGGCGTTCACGGCGGTGCTGCTGTTCACGACCACGAGCCGGGTGATCAGCCCCCAGTACATGCTCTGGCTGGTCGGCCTGGCGGCGGTCTGCCTGGTCTTCCGCGAGAGCCGGATAGTGCTCCCGGCCGGTCTGGTGCTGCTCGCCACGGGCATCACGCAGTGGGAGTTCCCGTTCGGGTTCGTCCATGTGGTGAGCAGTGACGCGACGGGCGTGACGCTGATGTTCCTGCGCAACGGACTGCTGGTCGCGGCGACGCTCATCGCCTGCCGACGGCTGTGGCGGCAGACGGTGTCCGGTGCGCCGCGCGACGGCACCGCGCCCTCGGCCGCCGATTCCGACGCCGGGCGCGAGGCGGAACCGGTCGGCTCCTGAACCACGCGCGGCGCTCAGCAGCCGTGTGCCGTGCGCGGCGGGCAGCGCCGCGTGGTCAGCCGAGCCGGGAGCGCAGATACTCCCGCCAGAGCGCGGTGAACTCCTGCGGGGTCGTGGCGAGCACCTCCTGCATGGCCTGCTCCACCGCCCCGTCCCGCCCCGAGTGCCCTCCGACGGCCCGGTAGAAGGCGAACAGCTTCTTCTCGCCCCAGTGGTCGGCGATCAGCTCGCAGGCCAGCCAGCCGCCCTCGTACGCCTTCGCCAGGCGCGCCGAGTCGCCCGAGAAGCCGAAGTCCTCGTCCGTGGGGAGTCCGGCGGGCAGCTCGCCGCGTGCGACGGCGTCGGCCAGTTCGGGCGCGGCGCGGGTGGCGGTCCGGTCCTCGGCGCGGTAGGCCGCCCAGTCGGCGAAGCCCTCGGAGAGCCAGGTCGGGGTGGCGGCGGAGGTGTGGGCACGGGTGGCGACATGAGTGATCTCGTGGGTGAGGACGACGCGCTGCCCGAAGGTGCTGAGCAGGCCGTACGCCTGCGGGTTGACGATCACCCGGTCCGCGGGCGCCCGGTCCGGACCGCCGGTCCGCCCGGTGGTCACGGCCGCGATGCCCCGGTAGTTCGCCGCGGGTGACCCCAGCAGATCCGCCATGTCCTCCACGGTGTGCGGTACGAGCACCAGCACGCGGCCTGCCCAGCGCTCCGGCCAGGCGTCCGAGACGGCGGGCACCGCGCGGTCCGCCGCCTGGGAGATCCGGTGCAGCTCCTGCTCGGTGCGGCCGACCCCGAGGACGAGGCTGTGCTTTCCGCCCACCACCTGGACATCGCCCTGCTGCCAGAGCTGCCGGCCTCCGTCCTTGCCCGCCCGGTCGCCGGTGATGTACCAGCGGTCGTCCGCGCTGTCCCGTCTCAGATCGAGCACCCGGTCCGCGGCGACCGGGGCGGCGTCGTAGCCCTTGATCCGGTAGCGCAGCTGTATGTCCGCGGTAGCCCGGTCGGTGCCCTGTCCGGTCACGTCCGTCAGCCGGTACGTCCATGAGCTCAGCGGTACGTCCGCGAGGTTGTCCAGTTCCCGGCGCTGGGCCGTGCGCAACCCGGTGGCCCGCGGGTCTATGGCGGCCAGATAGGCGTCCGTGTCGTGTTCCAGCACGGCGGCCGCGCGGCGGTCCAGGGTGGCCCGGACACCGCGGGTGGTGGAGTCCGGGACGGCGTCGTCGTCCGGGGCCGCGCAGGCGGAGACCAACAGCAGCCCGGCGAGCAGCGCGCCGGCCGCGCGCCGTCCTCCGTCACATCCCCGCCGTGCGGTACGCCGTCTGTGGGTCACCCGGTCGAGCGTACGGGTCAGATGCGGGTGACCGACGAGACGGGCATCATGCCGACGGGGTCGTAGCGCACCGGGGCGCCCGGGTACGGGGCGTGGATGACCTGGCCGTTGCCGACGTACATGCCGATGTGACCGGCGTCCGCGCGGTAGGCGACCAGGTCGCCGGGGCGGGCCGCGGAGAGCGGCACCAGGTGTCCCGCGTACCGCTGGGCCTGCGAGGTGCGCGGCAGGCTGACCCCGGCCTGGGCGTACGCCCACTGCATCAGCCCGGAACAGTCGAATCCGGCGGGTCCGTTGGCCCCCCAGATGTACGGGCGGCCCAGTGCCTGGCGGACCGCCAGGACGGCTGCGGCGGCCCGTGCGGAGCCGGCCGGCAGAACGGCCATGGCCGGGAACGCGTCGTCGCGGCCGGAGCGCGAGGACCACTCGAAGTCCGCCCGATCAGCGCTGGGCAGCGCGTCCAGCAGCTGCTCGGCCCGGGCGAGCTTGCGCTCGACGGTCCGTTTGTGACGGGTGGCTGCCGCCCTGTTGCGCTCCAGATCGGCCAGCGCCCGGGCGGCCTCCGCGCGGGTCTGTGCGAGAGAGCGCTGAGCCCGCTGGAGCTGCCGCAGCTCGGCGGCCTGATGCTCGGTCAGGCGGTCCACGGTGGCCGCCCGGTCGAGGTAGGTGTCGGGATCGGAGGAGAGCAGCAGAGCGAGCGAGGGATCGAGGCCGCCCGAGCGGTACTGCGCGCTCGCCACCGAACCGAGCGCCGTACGCATCCGGTTGAGGCGTTCCTGGTCGCGGGCCGCCCGGTCCTGGGTCCGCTTCAGCTCACCGCGCAACCGGTCGGCGTTCTCACCGGCCTTGTTGTACTGCTCGGTGGCCCGCTCCACCTCGCTGTACAGCCGGTCGACCCGGGCCTTGGTGGTCCGGGGCGTGTCCTGCGGGTCGGCGTTCGCGGTGGCCGCCCCGAGCGTGGCGGCCGCGGTCGCCGCCGCGGCCGACAGAACAGTGACCCGGGCGCCCCGGTTGAGGCCGGGCTGTGTGGAACGGCGATGGGACACCACAGGACGCCGCACTCCCTTCCGCTGTACGCAGACGCGCGCAGCCCCTGCCGCCCGGGGCGGGCGGACCGACGACCGGGAGCTGCACGGCAGGCAGACAGTAGTCGGACGATTACGGAGCGGCCAAAGGCTGCGCCGGGCGGCAGGGCGGCAGAAACGGCGACGCCCCGCCGGTGACCTGTGGTCTCCGGCGGGGCGGGCTGTCTGCGCGGGCGCGGGAATTCGCCCGTTCGGGCGTCGTCAGCCGACGCGCACGCCGAACTGGAAGCTGCCGATGGTGTTCATCGACTCGTAGCGGACGAGGGTGCCCGGGTACGGGGCGTGCAGGACGGTGTTGTTGCCCGCGTAGAGCGCCACGTGCGAGGTGTTGTTGAAGAAGACCAGGTCGCCCGGCTTCAGCGCGCTGCGCCCGATACGGACACCGTCGTTGACCTGGGTGTACGTGACCCGGGAGATCTGGACGTTGGCCTGGGCGTAGGCCCACTGGGTCAGCCCGGAGCAGTCGAAGGAGTTGGGGCCGGTGCCGCCGCGGCCGTACGGCTTGCCCACCTGGCTGGAGGCGGCGTTCAGGGCGGCAGCGCCCCAGGCGGAGGCGGGAACCTCCTTGCCCAGTTCGACCCGGTCGCCCGCGTCGCGGCTGGCACGCTGCTGGTCATCGCGCATCTTCGCGCGCTCGGCTTCGGTCATCGTGTTGAGCAGGCGCTGCGCCGCGGCCAGCTTGTCCTGGAGCTTCTTCTTCTTCTCGCCGAGCGTCTTGCGTACGTCAGCGAGGTCACCGAGCTTGTCCTGGGCCTCCTTGCGCTCCTGCGCGAGGACCCGCTGCTTCTCCTGGATCTTCCCCAGGGTCTCGGTCTGCTTGGCCGTCAACTGGTCGAGGGCCGATGCCTCGTCGAGGAAGGTGTCCGGGTTGGACGAGAGGAAGAGCTGCACCGACGGGTCGATGCCACCGGAGCGGTACTGGGCGGCGGCGAGCGAACCGAGGCCGTTTCGCAGGGTGTTGATCTCCTGCTGGCCGCGGGCCACCTTGTCCTGCAGCGCGCCGACTTCCTTCTCCAGCTTCTGCTGCTTCTCCTTGGCGCCGTAGTACTGCTCATTGGCCTCGCCGGCCTCGTGGCTGATCTTCTCGACCTCCGCCTTGACCTCGCCCTTGGAGGGCTTCGGGTCGGCGTGGGCCGCTTGGGAGGTCAGGGCCACGGCCGCGGCGGCGGCTGCGGTGAGCACGGTCACGCGGGCGCGGCTCGGCTGCTTGGGACGACGGTGGGACGCCACGAAGGCGAGCTCCTTCTTCCTCGAGCCGCCTACCGGGCTGTGGGGGACATGAATCCCCGGCTCCGTGCATGTCACGGACTCGGCGGCGCCTTCGCCGTCACCCCGGATGGGTGATCAACCGTGCGAAGGTTCGAGGCCCGACCCTAGTGACCAACTTGTGATCAGTTCAAATCCTCGCAAGAAAAATCTCGTCACAGGAGGTACTTCTTTACCCACAGCACACAGGGCGTAGCGGCGACTTGACGGTCCGTTCCCCGATTTCCACCGAGTTCCACCGAGTTCCGACAAGCGTCACTAGACGCGTGAAAGGCGCTTCAGGAGCAAGACGGACGCAACGGGCCTGGCGCCCGCCTTCGCCACTCCGTCGGCGACTTCACGGTCGGTGGAGACCACCACGACCGGCCGGCCCGGCGGTTCGGCGCGCGCCAGCTGGCGGATGAGTTCGTCCGCGGTCACACCGGGCTTGCTGAACAGCACCCGGACCCCGCGCGGCGGTGCGAGCAGTACCGGGGCGGCCAGTTCGGCCCCGTCGAAGACACAGGTCATCTCCGCGCCGGTCTGCGCCGCGAGCACCGCGAGACCGCCCAGCAGCCGCAACCGCTGCTTCTCCAGCGGCAACTGCGGATAACCGGTCTTGGTGACGTTGTAGCCGTCCACGATCAAATGCGCCTGCGGCAGCGCGAGCAACTGGTCGAGCAGGGCCGGATCGGTCTCCGAAAGCGCCCTGGCCGCGATGTCCTTGGGCGACATCCTGCCGGGCTCGACCGCGTCGACACTGTCCGCGGGGCGGATCGAGGAGGGCGGCAGGGCCAGTTCGCGACGGAGCCCACTGGCCGCGTCGAGCACCGTGTCCAGCAGCAGCCGCAGCCGCATGTCCTCGACCGAACGGCCTTCCCTGGCGGCCCTGCGACCTGCCTCGACGGCCGCCTCGGCTTCACCGAGCCGCGCCTTGAGCCGGCGGGTCTCGCTCTCGGCCGCGGAGACCTGGGCGGCCGCCTCGGACCGTGCGGCGTCGGCCTCGGCCCGGCTGCGGCGCAGCGCGGCCTCGCCGCGCCTGACCTCGTTGACGGCGCTGCGCAGTTTGCGCTGGAGGGAATCGGCCTCCTTGCGGACCGCGTCCAGCTCGCTGCGGAGCCGTTCGGTCTCGCTCTTCGTCTGGGAGCGGGCGTGCGCGAGTTCCTCGCGCAGCCGTTCCAGTTCGCGGCGGCTCTCCTCGTCGGCGCGCTCGGCGTCGGCCCGCTGGGCCTCCTCGCCCGCGGCGGCGACCAGCTTCACCCAGCCCGCCGGGCGCAGCACGTAGGCAGCGGCGGCCACATCGACGGGGTCCGCGGCGGCAGGCGGCGAACCGGCCTCCAGCGCGGCGGTCAGCTCCGGCTGCCCCTCCTTGAGCCGTTCACCGATGCGCTGACGGAACAGCGCGTCCCCCTCCAGGGCGGCCGCCATCGCGTTCCCGGCGAACTTGGCGCGCCGGGTCGGGGTGAAGCGGGCGTACTGTCTCAGCTGGGCGGGGAGTTCGGTGACCGTCAGGCCGCCGAACGCGTCCGAGACCAGCGCGACGACCCGTCGCCGTACAGCTTCGGGCAGCGGGCGGTCGAGCGCCTCGACGGCGTCGCCGGCCGCCTCGGCCGGCTCTGCGCCGCTAGCGGGCTGCTCCACCATCCGTCACCCCAAATTGTCTGTACGCGCGCCTCCGTCAGGAGTCGGCACCCGGCCTGGCCACCAGTTCGATCTGATCCACCGCATTGCACCAACGGCAGCGCACCGACTCGATGGTCTCACTGACCACCTCACGTTCCTCGACGGTGGACTCCCCGGCCAGGTCGAGATGGACGTACTCGACGACCTTGGAGGAGCGCGTCACGTCGAAGCGCGTCAGATTTCCGCAGAGCGTGCAACGCCAGCGGGTCCCGTCCGTCGGCTGGGGAACCGTCGTCATCGTGCGTCCTCTTTCGTCGAGCCTCGTGCTGCCTGCTTCAAGGATCTCGCGGTGCGCCGTCGAACTGCGGATGTCCTCTCGTAACCCTACGGCCTCGGTGTGTCCCCAAGACACGGCGAGGCGGTCTGTCCCGTTCCCTCCGCTTGCGTCATGCTCTGTTCATGATCGATCGGCGTGCCGCGGCCGGCAGATTGACCAGCGGGCTCCTACGGACGGTCACCTCGGGCGGACCGTCGGTGGCCCATGCCCTGATCGCCCTGTGCTGTCTGGTCTTCCTGATCAGCCCGCTCTCCGGCTTCAACTCGTCCTACGGCACCGCCGACGCCCTGCTCGCCGCCCAGGCCGGGTACTTCGAACGCTGGGGCGTGATCCCGAGCGAGCTGTGGGACGGCTCCGCACGCGCCCTGCTCACCCCGCTCACCGCCCTCTTCGTTCACGGCAGCTGGCTGCATCTGCTCGGCAACATGCTCTTCCTGTACGTGTTCGGGGCGATGACCGAGGAGCGCATGGGCCGTACCGAGTTCACCTTCTTCTACGTCGCCTGCGGCTATCTCGCCCTGGTCGCCTACGCCGCCGCGCACGCCACGTCCGACGAGACGCTCGTCGGCGCGTCGGGGGCGATCTCGGCGGTGCTCGGGGCGTTCCTCTATCTGTTCCCCAGGGCCCGGGTCACCAGCCTGTTCCCGTTCCTCTTCTTCCTGCCGCTGCGCTTCCCCGCCTGGATCGTGCTGATCTTCTGGTTCGCCCTGCAGTGGCTGGCGGTCCGGAGCGCGGGCAGCGGGGGGCCCGGCGTGGCCTATCTGGCCCATGTGGTCGGCTTCGCCCTCGGCTTTCTCTACGCCTGGGGGCGTTACCGGCGTACGGATAGAGTGAAGACTCCAGCCAGGGCCACCGAGGGAGAAAGCCAGCCGTGATCACCGCGATCGTGCTCATCAAAACCAGCGTGGACCGGATTCCCGAGATCGCCGAAGCCATCGCCGCACTGGACAGCGTCAGCGAGGTCTTCTCGGTCACCGGTACGTACGACCTGATCGCCATGGTCCGGGTGGCCAAGCACGACGATCTGGCGGACGTCATCCCCGGCCGGATCAGCAAGATCCCCGGCGTCGAGGCCACCGACACGCATGTGGCGTTCCGTACGTACTCGCAGCATGACCTGGAGGCCGCCTTCGCCATCGGCCTCGACGCGTAGGTACGCCCCCGTATTACGGCGTAATACTCCGGCGGGGGACGGGCTCGGACGCCCGTCCCTCGCCGAAGTGTTACGTGGCCGTCAGAGCTGCGCCGTGCCCCGGTCCGGGACGCAGCGGCCGTCCTCGGTGCGGTACTTCCACTGGGCACCCTCGCTCACCAGCTCCTTGACCGCGCGGACGAACCGCTCGATGTGCTCGTCCGGCGTGCCGGCCCCGAAGCTCACCCGGATCGCGTTGAGCAAGGGGGTCCCCACGGTCGGGTTCGTTCGAGACCGGGGGAGCTCGCCCGGCTCGGCCTCGGGCGCGCCGCACTCGCCGGCCTCCTGCGGGTCGCTGCCCAGCAGGGTGCGGACCAGCGGGTGTGCGCAGAACAGTCCGTCGCGGACCCCGATGCCGTACTCGGCGGAGAGCGCGGCGGCGAAGTGCGAGCTGTTCCAGCCCTCCACCACGAAGGAGATGACGCCGACCCTCGGGGCGTCGTCACCGAACAGCGAGAGCACCTTGACCTCGGGGACCTCCGCGAGACCGGTCCGGACCGCGCTGACGAGGTGCTGCTCCCGGGCGACCAGGTCGTCGAAGCCGGCCTCGGTGAGCGCCTTGCAGGCGGAGGCGATGGAGTACACGCCGATGACGTTGGGGGAACCGGCCTCGTGGCGGGCGGCGGTGGTGTGCCACTCGACGTCCACTCCGCCGTCGCCGCGCCGGGCGACCCTGCGCGAGGCGCCGCCGCCGGCCAGGTACGGCTCGGCGTCCCGCAGCCAGTCGGCCCGGCCCGCGAGCACGCCCGAGCCGAACGGCGCGTACAGCTTGTGCCCGGAGAAGGCGACCCAGTCGACGTCCAGGTCCGTGATGTCGACGGGGTGGTGCGGGGCGAGCTGCGCGGCGTCCAGCACGATCCGGGCACCGTGCGCGTGCGCGGCGGCCGCCAGCTCCTTCACCGGCCACAGTTCACCTGTGACGTTGGAGGCGCCGGTGACACAGACCAGCGCGGGGCCGTAGGGGTCACGGCCGGCGAGCGCCCGCTCCAGCGTCTCGACGGCCCGGGCCGGGGTGCGCGGGGCGTTCAGGTAGGTCACCCGGGCGTCGCGCCAGGGCAGCAGCGAGGCGTGGTGCTCGGTCTCGTACACGAAGACCTGGCAGTCGGCGGGGATGACGGCGGCCAGCAGGTTGAGGGAGTCGGTGGTCGACCGGGTGAAGATCACCTGGTCCTCGGCGCGGCACCCGAGGAACTCCGCGACCGTCGCGCGGCTGTTCTCGAAGAGGTCCGTGGAGAGCTGCGAGAGGTACCCGGCACCGCGGTGGACGCTGCCGTAGTACGGGGCGTACGCGGCGACGTCGTCCCAGACGCGCTGCAGGGCGGGGGCGCTGGCGGCGTAGTCGAGAGCGGCGTACGTGACCTCACCACCCGTGACGAGCGGAACCGTTACATCCTTGCCCAGAACCGGCAGAGGGGTACAAAGCGACTGGTCGGCGGCAGCGGTGAAGACAGACATGGCGAACTCCCGTAACAGGCAGGCGAATCGCGTGCGCCGGCGGATACGCGGCAGCGCAGCGGAAAGAGAAAAAAAGGGGTGCGGAGGAGGGCCGGGAAGCCCTATCGCATTCGCTTGCTCACAAGAGACTCCCTGGGGACCAGGACCCCGGGGGTTGGCATTCACAGATGCCGAGGGGCCCGCGCTTGCCGCAGACCTCGCTGCCTACGGCCTGGTCTTCACCCGGGGCACCCCGCCACGGACGGAGGGTTGCCGGACAGCGGGCCGGGGCCGTAGTCGCTGTCACTCATGACCTGCGCAGCATCTTGCCATACGTGCGTCGACCCGCAAGGCGCGGTCCAGGATCCGGACCGCGCCCCGCGTCACCTTCCGTCCGCTCAGGCGTTGCTGACCGCCACCCAGCGCTCCAGCGCCTGCCGGGCCGCCCCCGAGTCGATGGACTCGGCCGCCTTCGCGATACCGGCGGCGATCTGCTCGTTGAGTGTGCCGTCCGTCGGGTCCAGGGCCACCAGCGCCGCCGCGGAGTTGAGCAGCACGGCCTCCCGCGCCGGCCCGTGCTCGCCTGCCAGCACCCGGCGGGCCACGTCCGCGTTGTACGAGGGGTCGCCGCCGCGGAGCGCCTGTGGCGGCACCAGGTCCAGGCCGACGTCGCGCGGGTCGAACGCCTCCTCGCGCACCGATCCGTCCCGGACCACCCAGACGCGCGAGGTCGCGGTCGTCGTCAGCTCGTCCAGGCCGTCGTCGCCGCGGAAGACCAGCGACGAATTGCCGCGCTCGGCGAGGACACCGGCGACGATGGGCGCCATCCGCAGGTCGGCGACGCCGATGGCCTGGGAGCGCACCTTCGCCGGGTTGGTGAGCGGCCCCAGGATGTTGAACGTCGTCGGGGCACCGAGTTCCTTGCGGGCCCTGGCCACGTACCGCAGAGCGGGGTGGAACTTCACCGCGAAGCAGAGGGTGATGCCCGCTTCCTCGGCGACCTCGACGACCCGCTGCGCGCTGAGGTCCAGATTGACGCCGAGCTTCTCCAGCACGTCGGAGGAACCGCTCGCCGACGAGGACGCGCGGTTGCCGTGCTTGACGACCTTGGCGCCGGTGCCCGCGATGACGATCGCCGACATCGTGGAGATGTTGACCGTCTTGGCGAGGTCGCCGCCGGTGCCGACGATGTCGACCGTACGGCCGGGTACGTGGATGGTGTGGGCGTGCTCGTACATCGCGCGCACCAGCCCGGACACCTCCTCGACCGTCTCGCCCTTGGCGCGCAGGGCCACCGCGAAACCGGCGATCTGCACATCGCTCGCCTCACCGCTCATGATGCGGTCCATCGCCCACGCGGTGTCGTCCGCGGTCAGGTTCTCGCCACGCAGCAGCGGGTTCAGCAGGCCGGGCCAGGAACGGTCCGCCACGCTGTCGCCGCCGACCGGGGTCACAACGTTCATGGTCCGCTCCTGGGGTCCACAGCCGATAAAAGGGATAGCCCCACCCTATCGAGGGCCGGGGACAGCGAAGAGCCCCGTCCATCGGATGGACGGGGCTCCTGCTGTGGCGATCAGTTCAGACGATCAGTGGTGACCGTGGCCGCTGGTGATCTCCTTGTACTCCTCGACGGTGGGCTTGGCGATCTGGTTGTCCTCGCCGTAGTAACCCTTGCTGAGCTTGGCACGCAGCTTCTGCAGGACGGACACCTTGCGCTCGACACCGTTCTCGTCGACCGTCGGGCCGATCTCGGCCGGCTTGTACTGCTCGTGCGCGGTGAGCGTGTGCAGCTGCTCGGGGCCGAGCGGCTCGTGGATCTCGACGAACTCACCGTGCGGCAGGCGCTTGATCATGCCGGACTCGCGCCCGTGCAGCACCTTCTCCTTGTCACGGCGCTGGAGGCCGAGGCAGATCCGCCGGGTGGCGATGAACGTGAGGACCGGGCCCACGAAGATGAAGATCCGGACGAACCAGGAAATGGCGTTCAGCGACAGGTGGAAGTGCGTGGCCCACAGGTCGTTGCCACCGCCGACGAAGACGATGAAGTACAGGGTGATCCAGGCGACACCGAAGGCCGTCCGGGTCGGGGCGTTGCGCGGGCGGTCCAGGATGTGGTGCTCGCGCTTGTCCCCGGTGATCCAGGACTCGATGAACGGGTAGACCGCGATGATCGCGAGCACCAGTCCGAAGGCCATCAGCGGGATGAACACACCCAGGACGAGCGTGTGACCCCAGAGGTTGATCTCCCAGCCGGGCATCACTCGGATCAGACCCTCGGCGAAGCCCATGTACCAGTCGGGCTGGGCGCCGGTGGACACCTGGTCCGGGCGGTACGGGCCGATGGCCCAGATCGGGTTGATCGAGGCGATGGCCGCGATGACGGCGATGATGCCGAAGACCAGGAAGAAGAAGCCACCGGCCTTCGCCATGTACACCGGCAACAGCGGCATGCCGACGACGTTCCTGTTGGTGCGGCCGGGACCCGCGAACTGCGTGTGCTTGTGGTAGAAGACCAGGATCAGGTGCGCCACCAGCAGGCCGAGCATGATGCCCGGCAGCAGCAGGATGTGGATCGAGTAGAACCGGCCGACGAAGTCGTGGCCGGGGAACTCGCCGCCGAACATGAACATCGAGATGTACGTGCCGACGACCGGCATCGACAGGATCGCGCCCTGGGTGAAGCGGACACCCGTACCGGACAGCAGGTCGTCCGGGAGCGAGTAGCCGGTGAAGCCCGTGAACATACCCAGCACGAACAGCAGGAAGCCGAACAACCAGTTGACCTCACGCGGCTTGCGGAACGCACCCGTGAAGAAGACGCGCATCATGTGCACGAACATGCCGGCCAGGAAGATCAGCGCGGCCCAGTGGTGGATCTGGCGAACCAGCAGGCCACCACGGACGTCGAAGCTGATGTCCAGTGTCGAGGCGTAGGCCTCGGACATCTTGATGCCCTGCATCGGCTCGTACGAGCCGTGGTACACGACCTCGCCCATGCTCGGGTGGAAGAACAGCGTCAGATACACACCCGTGAGGATGATGATGATGAAGCTGTACAGGGCGATCTCACCGAGCATGAAGGACCAGTGGTCCGGGAAGATCTTGCGCATGTTGGCCTTGGCCAGGGAGTAGATCCCGAGCCGGCCGTCCGCCCAGTCGGCCACCCGCTCGCCGGCGGGCGCCTTGCGATTGCCCGGTGCGGCGGCACCGGGTGTGTTCGTGGTCGCAGTACTCATCCGCGCTCCCAGAATGCAGGACCGACGGGCTCTTCGAAGTCACCGAGCGCCTCGAGGTTGCCCTCACTGTTCACACCGATCCGCAGCTGCGGAAGGGCGTGACCGGCCGGACCGAAGATGACGCGGGCGCCGTCGGAGAGGTCGAAGGTGGACTGGTGGCACGGGCAGAGTACGTGGTGCGTCTGCTGCTCGTACAGGCTGATCGGGCAGCCGACGTGGGTGCAGATCTTGGAGAAGGCCACGATGCCCTCGTGGGCCCACTCGCGCTCGCGCTTGTCCTTGATGTTCTCCGGCTCGATGCGGATGATCATCAGCGCGGCCTTGGCGATCTGGTTCTGGAAGTCCTCCGCCTCCTCCGTCAGCCCTTCGGGCATGGCGAAGGTCAGCGAACCGACGGCGACGTCCTCGGGACGAAGCGGCAGCATCGTGTTCATGTTGATGAGCTGCTTGCCCTTGGCCCACAGGGTGTTGCGGAGCTTCTTCTCCGGCAGCGGACCGAGGTCGCGCAGCAGCACCACACCGGAGAGCGGCACCAGGGCCAGCGCGCCGAACATGGTGTTGCGGATCAGCTTGCGCCGGCCGAGCGCGGACTCCTGGGCACCTGCCGCGAAGTCGGCGAGAACCTTCGCCCTGACCTCGGGCTCGGCCTCGATGGCGTGCCGGTCGTCGGCGACCTCCACGTCGGTCATCAGGGTGCGCGCCCAGTGGACGGCACCTGCGCCGATCGTGAAGAGGGCCACGCCCAGGGTCAGACCCAGGGAGAAGTTGAGCGCGCTCACATGGCCGAAGGGCCAGATGTACACGATCTTGTCGACCGGGAAGATGACGTACGAGGCGATGAAGCCGACCGTCGCCAGCATGGACAGCGTGAACATGAACGCGACGGTGCGCTCGGAGCGCTTCGCGGCACGTTCGTCGATGTCCTGGATGCGCGGCTTGTGGGCCGGCAGCCCCGGGTCGGCGAACGGGTCGTCCGCGACCGTTACCGCGCCGTGCGCGTGGTCCTGCTCAGCGGGCAGGTTCTCGTCTGGAATCTCTTGGCTACTCATGACTTCTTGGCCTTAGCGGTGTGGGCCGCGACCCAAATGGCAAGTGCGATCAGGGCGCCGAGCCCGAAGATCCAGCCGAACAAGCCTTCGCTGACCGGCCCCAGGCCACCCAGCTTGAGACCGCCCGGGTTCTCCGACTGGGCGCTGTTCACGGTCTGGACGTACGCGATGATGTCCCGCTTCTGCTGCTCGGGCATCGTCGTGTCCGGGAAGGTCGGCATGCTCTGCGGGCCGGTCTGCATGGCCTCGTACATGTGCTTCGGGTCCACGCCTTCGAGGCTGGGCGCGTACTTGCCGTTCGTCAGCGCACCACCCTCGCCGGTGAAGTTGTGGCACTGAGCGCAGTTGGTACGGAACAGGTCGCCACCCTTGGCGATGTCCGCGCCGTCAGGGCTGACCTGGCTCTTGGTCGGAACGATCGGACCGGCGCCGAGCGACGCGACGTACGCCGCGAGCTGGTCGATCTCGGACTGGCTGTAGATGACCTTCTTCTTCGGTACCTGGGCACCCGGCTGCTGCGCCGGCATGCGGCCCGTACCGACCTGGAAGTCCACGGCGGCGGAGCCCACGCCCACCAGGCTCGGCCCGTCGGTGGTGCCCCGACCGCCGATTCCGTGGCAGCTGGCGCAACCGACGGAGTACAGCTTCTTGCCCTCGTCGATGGCGAGGGACTGGGCGGTTTCGTCGGCCTGCGCCTTACTCGCGGGCGCAAACGCGGCGTACAGCCCCCCAGTAGCCGCCAGCGCGAGGAGTAGTACGACAACCGCCGCCAACGGATGGCGTCGTCGTGCGGAGAGCTTTTTCACGGATTACCCCGGTGTCAGGATCTTCTGCGTCGATGCTGGATGTGGTTCGGGTTCGAGCCCGGTTACTTGATCATGTAGATCGTGGCGAAGAGGCCGATCCACACGACATCGACGAAGTGCCAGTAATAGGACACGACGATGGCAGCGGTGGCCTGTTCGTGGGTGAACCTCTTGGCTGCGTATGTCCTGCCCAGAACGAGCAGGAAGGCGATGAGACCGCCTGTCACGTGCAGCCCGTGGAAGCCGGTCGTCAGGTAGAACACCGAGCCGTACGGGTCGGAGGACAGCGAGAGGCCGTCCTTCTTCACCAGCTCGGTGTACTCGAAGACCTGGCCTCCGATGAAGATCGCACCCATCACGAACGTGATCACGAACCAGGCACGGAGTTTCTTCACATCGCCCCGCTCCGCGGCGAAGACGCCGAGCTGGCAGGTGAGTGAGGAAAGCACCAGGATCGTGGTGTTCGTCGCCGAGAACGGGAAGTTCAGGGCCGAAGCCATTTCCTTCCAGTGATCCGGTCCCGTCACCGATCGCAGGGTGAAGTACATCGCGAAGAGGGCCGCGAAGAACATCAGCTCGGAACTCAACCAGATGATGGTTCCGACGCTGGTGAGGTTCGGTCGATTGACCGACGGGTGCGCGTGCCCGGTTTCTACTGTCGTTGCTGTCGCCACGCTCGACATTATGTCGGTCCCTTATCCCGCCCTCACCCCGGGGGGTGCTGTTCGGTGTGTCAACAGGGTGTGCCCTCCCCGAACAGCCCATGAATCCGCTGTCCCGGGCGGTGCTGACAGCCCATCGGGCGGAGTACGATCCGCGCATCGGTTCATGCCCGGCAAGCCCCGAAGACACAGATGTCACGGAGGAACAATGCAGCCGACCGCCACGGTCCTGGTCTACAGCGACGACGCCAACACCCGTGAGCAGGTGAGGCTGGCAGCCGGGCGCAGGCCCGCGGCCGATGTGCCACCGGTGGAGTTCCTGGAGTGCGCCACGCTGCCCGCCGTCCTGCAGGCGCTGGACAACGGCGGCATCGATGTCTGCGTCCTGGACGGTGAGGCGGCCCCGGCGGGCGGTATGGGCGTCTGCCGGCAGATCAAGGACGAGATCTTCCGCTGCCCGCCGGTGCTGCTGCTGATCGGACGCCCTCAGGACGCCTGGCTGGCCACCTGGAGCCGTGCGGACGCCGCGGTGACCCTTCCGGTCGAACCGGTCGAGTTCGCGGACGCCCTGGCCGCTCTGCTGCGCAGCAGGGACTGCGTGGACGCCTGAGGCCCGCCGCGGCTCCGCCGAGGGGCAGCGCGCTCCCCGGGCCGGTCAGACCTCGGGGCGCAGTCGCGCCGCCTGGATCGTCTCCGTGCGGTCCGGCGCGTCGTTCTTCTGCAGGGCGCTGCCCTGCTGCCATTTCGCCCAGGACAGGTTCCAGTCGCCGAAGCCGTTGTCGAACGGCGTCATCGTCTCGCCCTGGCTGCCGACGACCTGGACGATGTCGCCCGTGTGCACGGTGTTGAAGAACCACTCGGCCAGGCTGGTGCTCATGCCCGTACAGCCGTGGCTGACGTTCGCGTACCCCTGGGATCCGGTGGACCAGGGGGCCGCGTGCACGTACTCGCCGCTCCAGGTGACGCGGGTCGCGTAGTGGACCATCAGGTCGTACCCGTCGGAGGAGTCCTCCGAGATGCCGACGGTCTCGCCGCGCATGCGTACGGAGTACTCCTTGCTCAGCACGACCTTGACGCCGTTTCTGGTGGCGAAGCCGGGCTTGCCGGTGGTCACCGGAATGGTGTTGATCACTTTCCCGTTGCGCTTGACCGTCATCGTGTGCGCGGCGGCGTCGGTGATGGCCTCGATGCGGTCGCCCGTGGTGAGCTTCAGCGCCTTCACGGGCGCTCCGTACAGGTTGTCGCCGACCTTGATGCCGGCCAGGCCGCTGGTGACGTCGATGGTGGCTCCGGCGGGCCAGTACTCCTTGGGGCGGTAGTGCAGGGTCTTGTCGTCGACCCAGTACCAGGAGCCGGTCACGGCGGGCGCGGAACGGACGCGCAGGGCGCGCTCCACGGTGGCCCTGGACGCCTTGTCCTTGACCGGAGTGCTGAGTTGCGCCGTGATGGGCTGTCCTACCCCGTAGGTGCCCGCCTGGGGGCCGAATGTGACCTTCAGGACCTTCTTGGCCCGGACGGAGGCGGTCTCGAACGAGAGCGTACGGCCGCCCGGGGCGCCGTCGCCGTCCTCCATGCTGACCTGGACGGTGTAGCGGGTGCCGGCGGCGAGCGGGGAGGTGGAGTGCCAGCGCCTCCCGTCGGCGTCCAGTTCGCCCGCCAGATGGCGTCCGGTCGTGTCCGTGGCCGTCACGTCCGTGATCCGGCCGTCGCCGTCCTCGACGTTGACTTCGAGCGGCTTGTCGGGGTCGGCCTTCTCGTCGCCCGCGGGGACGTTGGCGGAGATCTCGTCCGTCGCGTCGTACGGTTTCGCCGCGAGCGGGTGGCCGTCGGACCCACAGGCGGTCACACCTGCGACCAGGGTCATGACCAGCAGAGTGCTGCTGACTACGGGGCGGAAGCGCGGCGTGTGGCTCATGAACACACGTTATGGAGATTCATCCCTATAAGCGCGCGATGTGACTGCAAACGGGGGACCCGTACTCCTTTTGGTGGAGAAGTACGGGCCCCCCGTCAGGTGGAGCGGTGACGCGAGGTCACTGGGTGCGGTTCTCACCGCGGTAGTACTCGAAGACCCAGCCGAACAGGCCGACCAGGATCACCGGGACCGAGTAGTAGAGCAGCCACCAGCCGAAGACGATGCCCAGGAAGGCGAGGGCGCCACCGGTGGCCAGCGCGAGCGGCTGCCAGCTGTGCGGGGAGAAGAACCCCACCTCGCCGGCCTCGTCCGCGACATCGGCTTCCTTGTTGTCCTGCGCCATGGCGTCGACCCGCCTGGCCGTGAAGGCCAGGTAGAAGCCGATCATGATGCTCAGGCCGAAGGCCAGGACGAGCGCGGTGGTACCGGCCGGCTCCTTCGACCACACGCCGTACGTGACGGCCAGGGCGAGGAAGAAAACGCTCAGCCAGATGAACAGCTTGCCCTGGATCTTCACTTGCCGGCCTCCTTGCCACCAGTGAGCGCCTTGTCGGCCTCGGAGTGGTGCTCCAGCAGCTCGAGCGCCGCGATCTCCGGGTGGTGCAGGTCGAACGCCGGGGATTCGGAACGGATCCGCGGCAGGGTGAGGAAGTTGTGCCGCGGCGGCGGGCAGGAGGTCGCCCACTCCAGCGAACGGCCGTAGCCCCACGGGTCGTCGACCTCGATCTTCTTGCCGTACTTGGCGGTCTTCCACACGTTGTAGAAGAACGGCAGCATCGACAGGCCGAGCAGGAACGAGGAGATCGTCGAGATCGTGTTCAGCGCGGTGAAGCCGTCTGCGGCGAGGTAGTCCGCGTAACGACGCGGCATGCCCTCGGCACCCAGCCAGTGCTGCACCAGGAACGTGCCGTGGAAGCCCACGAACAGCGTCCAGAACGTGATCTTGCCGAGCCGCTCGTCCAGCATCTTGCCGGTGAACTTCGGCCACCAGAAGTGGAATCCGGAGAACATCGCGAAGACCACGGTGCCGAAGACGACGTAGTGGAAGTGCGCGACGACGAAGTACGAGTCCGATACGTGGAAGTCCATCGGGGGCGACGCCAGGATGACACCGGTCAGACCACCGAAGGTGAAGGTGATCAGGAAGCCGACGGCCCAGAGCATCGGTGTCTCGAAGGACAACGACCCCTTCCACATCGTGCCGATCCAGTTGAAGAACTTCACACCGGTCGGTACCGCGATGAGGAAGGTCATGAACGAGAAGAACGGCAACAGCACACCGCCGGTGACGTACATGTGGTGCGCCCACACGGTCACGGAGAGGCCGGCGATGGCGATCGTCGCGCTGATCAGACCGATGTAGCCGAACATCGGCTTGCGGCTGAACACCGGAATCACTTCGGAAATGATTCCGAAGAACGGCAAAGCGATGATGTACACCTCTGGATGGCCGAAGAACCAGAAGAGGTGTTGCCAGAGCAGGGCGCCGCCATTGGCTGCATCGAACACATGCGCGCCGAACTTGCGGTCGACCTCCAGCGCGAAGAGCGCGGCGGCGAGGACCGGGAAGGCCAGCAGGACCAGTACAGCGGTCAGCAGGACGTTCCAGACGAAGATCGGCATGCGGAACATCGTCATGCCAGGGGCGCGCATGCAGATGATCGTGGTGATGAAGTTGACCGAACCGAGGATCGTGCCGAAGCCGGAGAAGGCCAGACCCATGATCCACATGTCGCCGCCGATGCCCGGCGAACGGACCGCGTCGGTCAGCGGGGAGTAGGCGAACCAGCCGAAGTCGGCCGCACCCTGCGGGGTGAGGAAGCCGGCCACCGCGATGATCGAGCCGAAGAGGTACAGCCAGTACGCGAACATGTTCAGCCGCGGGAACGCCACATCGGGCGCGCCGATCTGCAGCGGCATGATCCAGTTCGCGAATCCGGCGAACAGCGGCGTCGCGAACATCAGCAGCATGATCGTGCCGTGCATCGTGAACGCCTGGTTGAACTGCTCGTTCGACATGATCTGCGTGCCGGGACGGGCCAGTTCGGCGCGCATGAAGAGCGCCATCAGACCGCCGATGCAGAAGAACGCGAACGATGTGACCAGGTACATCGTGCCGATCGTCTTGTGGTCAGTGGTGGTCAGCCACTTGATGACGACGTTTCCCGGCTGCTTGCGCCGGACCGGCAGCTCGTCCTCGTACGAGTCGTCTGCTGCCGCGGCACCCTGAGGTTCGTTGAGGATGCTCACAGTTTGTTCGTCTCCGCATTCCTGGCCGGGTCAGTCTGCTCGATGCCGGCCGGCACGTAGCCCGTCTGGCCCTTCTTCGCCAGCTCCTTGAGGTGCGCCTGGTAGCGCTCCGGGGAGACGACCTTGACGTTGAAGAGCATCCGGGAGTGGTCGACGCCACAGAGCTCGGCGCACTTGCCCATGAAGGTGCCCTCTTGGTTGGGAGTCACCTCGAAGGCGTTGGTGTGGCCCGGAAAGACGTCCTGCTTCATGAGGAACGGCACCACCCAGAAGGAGTGGATGACGTCACGCGAAGTCAGAACGAAGCGGACCTTCTCGCCCTTCGGCAGCCACAGGGTCGGACCCGGGTTGCCGTTCTGCGGATTCCGCGTTCCCGGGATGCCGTAGTCGTAGACGCCCTCTGCGCCCTTGGGGAAGTCCTTCCGGAACCTTTCCGGAATGGCATCGAGCTCCTTGGGGATCTGTTTGCCCGTGGCGAGCGAGCCGTCCACGTTCTCGATGTAGTTGAATCCCCAGCTCCACTGGTAGCCGACCACGTTGATGGTGTGGGCGGGCTTCGGGGAGAGCGTGAGGAGCTTCGATTCATCGCGCGCGGTGAAGTAGAACAACACCGAGACGATGATCAGAGGGACCACGGTGTACAGCGCCTCGATGGGCATGTTGTACCTGGTCTGCGGAGGAACCTGGACCTTGGTGCGGCTGCGCCGGTGGAAGATGACGCTCCACAGGATCAGGCCCCAGACCAGCACACCCGTGGCGAGCGCTGCCGCCCACGAGCCCTGCCAGAGGGAAAGGATCCGTGGTGCCTCTTCCGTCACCGGAGTGGGCATACCAAGGCGGGGGAAGTCCTTGTATGTGCAACCGGTTGCGGTCGCCAGGATCAGGCCCGCAGTCAGCACCTGCGGCAGCTTCCGCCGCATCGGGCGCCGCGACGAGCGGTCGGAGCCGTTGGGACTCACGTAGCGCCTTCCCGAGAGTCTCGCCCGCGCGGTCGGCGCGGCCGTGTCTCTGGTCGGTCGCCGCCCTGACGCGGGCAGGGGTTTGGATGTTTATGCGGACCAAACCCTACTGGACGCTATTTGGGGCCGCGCGGGGAGGGTGCCCAACGCGCCGTCCGACTCCCCGAAGGGGTGGAATACGGGCCTCCGGCCGTCATCTGACGCCCCCTCTCCTGGCCGCGCGGGCGGCCCGTCCACGGCTCCGGGCCCCGCGCGGGCTAGCGTGGCAGCGTGCCCTACTTCGACGCCGCTTCCTCCGCTCCCCTGCACCCCGTCGCCCGGCAGGCGCTGCTTGCCGCGCTGGACGAGGGGTGGGCCGACCCGGCCAGGCTCTACCGCGAGGGGCGGCGGGCCCGCCTCTTGCTGGACGCGGCCCGGGAGGCCGCCGCGGACGCCGTCGGGTGCCGTCCGGACGAGCTCACATTCACTCCTTCGGGTACGCGGGCGGTGCACTCCGGAATTTCCGGAGCTCTCGCGGGGCGTCGGCGTGTCGGCCGCCATCTGGCCATCTCCGCTGTCGAGCACTCGTCGGTGCTCCATGCGGCGGCCGCCCACGAGGCGCAGGGCGGATCGGTCTCCGAGGTCGCGGTCGACCGGTCGGGGGCGGTGAGCGCGGCGGGGTACGCGGACGCGCTGCGCGAGGACACCGCGCTGGCCTGTCTGCAGTCCGCGAATCACGAGGTCGGCACCGAGCAGCCGGTGGCCGAGGTGGCGGAGGTCTGCCGGGCGGCGGGGGTGCCGCTGCTGGTGGATGCCGCGCAGTCGCTGGGCTGGGGGCCGGTGCCGGAGGGCTGGTCGCTGCTGGCGGCCAGCGCGCACAAGTGGGGCGGGCCCTCGGGGGTCGGGCTGCTGGCCGTACGCAAGGGGGTGCGGTTCGCGGTTCAAGGACCGGCCGACGACCGGGAGTCGGGGCGGGCCGCGGGGTTCGAGAACCTTCCGGCGATCGTGGCCGCGGCGGCGTCGCTGCGGGCGGTGCGGGCGGAAGCGGCGGCGGAGTCCGTGCGGCTGCGGGCCCTGGTGGACCGCATCAGGGCCCGGGTGCCCGAGCTGGTGCCGGATGTGGAGGTGGTCGGCGATCCGGTGCGGCGGCTGCCGCATCTGGTGACCTTCTCCTGTCTCTATGTCGACGGGGAGACACTGCTCCATGAGCTGGACCGGGCGGAATTCTCCGTATCGTCCGGTTCCTCCTGCACCAGCAGCACGCTGATTCCGAGCCATGTGCTCAAGGCGATGGGAGTGCTGTCGGAGGGGAACGTACGGGTGTCGCTGCCGGCCGGCACGGCGGACGAGGACGTCGACCGCTTCCTGGACGTGCTGCCCCGGGTGGTGGCGGAGGTACGGGAGAGGCTGGGCGCGCCCGTCTCGGCGCCGCCCTCCCCCGCCGCGGCCGCGTCCCTGGTGGTCGATGCCCTCGGGAAGCGGTGCCCGATCCCGGTGATCGAGCTCGCAAAGGTGATCGGGGAGGTGCCGCCGGGCGGGACGGTGACCGTGCTCTCCGACGACGAGGCGGCCCGCCTGGACATTCCGGCCTGGTGCGCGATGCGTGAGCAGGAGTACGTGGGCGTGGAGCCGGCGGACCGTGGCTCGGCCTATGTGGTCCGCCGGCTGACCTGAGGTGCCCGCGGGATCAGCCCAGGTGCGCGCGGACCTCGGCGGCGGCGTCGTGGCCGTACGCCTTGGTGAAGCGGTCCATGAAGTGGGCGCGGCGCAGGGTGTACTCCTGGGTGCCGACGGTCTCGATGACCAGCGTGGCGAGCATGCAGCCGACCTGGGCGGCGCGCTCCAGTCCGACGCCCCAGGCGAGACCGGAGAGGAATCCGGCGCGGAAGGCGTCGCCGACACCGGTCGGGTCGGCCTTGATCTCCTCCTCCGGGCAGCCGACCTCGATCGCCTCCTGGCCGACCCGCTCGATCCGGACACCGCGGGCGCCGAGCGTGGTGACCCGGTGGCCGACCTTGGCCAGGATCTCCTCGTCGGTCCAGCCGGTCTTGGACTCGATGAGCCCCTTCTCGTACTCGTTGGAGAAGAGGTACACGGCGCCGTCGAGGAGGATCCGGATCTCGTCGCCGTCCATCCGGGCGATCTGCTGCGAGAAGTCCGCGGCGAACGGGATGCCCCGGGTGCGGCACTCCTCGGTGTGGCGGAGCATCCCCTCGGGGTCGTCGGCACCGATCGAGACGAGGTCGAGGCCGCCGACCCGGTCGGCGACGGCCTTCAGCTCGATGAGGCGGGCCTCGCTCATCGCACCCGTGTAGAAGGAGCCGATCTGGTTGTGGTCCGCGTCCGTCGTGCAGACGAAGCGGGCGGTGTGCAGGACCTCGGAGATCCTGACCGAACCCGTGTCGACGCCGTGGCGGTCGAGCCAGGCGCGGTACTCGTCGAAGTCGGCGCCCGCGGCACCGACCAGGATCGGGCTGGTGCCCAGCAGGCCCATGCCGAAGCAGATATTGGCGGCGACACCGCCCCGGCGCACGTCGAGGTTGTCGACCAGGAAGGAGAGCGAGACCGTGTGCAGCTGATCCGCGACCAGCTGGTCGGCGAAGCGGCCGGGGAAGGTCATGAGGTGATCGGTGGCGATGGAGCCGGTGACTGCGATTCGCACGGGGAGACTGCTCCTGCGGAGATCGGAGGGAACGGGTGACTGCGTTCCCTGGGCGGCGTGACAGTTCACGCTACCTCTCTCCGCACTCACCCCGAAGGGGTGAAAACTACCCGATAGTAGGTCTTTCTTCCCGAGGCGCGTGGCGCCTACGGTGCGGTTATGTCGAACCACATCGCTACGCGCGAGTCCGAGATGAGCCTGGCCGAGCTGCGCGGTGACTGCGCGCGGATGGCTCCGCACTGGGTGGTCCCCGCGAAGTCCGCCCCCGCCCGGGTCGCGCCGTCCCTGATCCACGGTGTGACGGTGCCGGCCGCCTCCGCCCGGCTGATCGACGCCATGTCCGAGTACGGCGACTGAGAACGGCGCCGATCACCTCCGACGCCCCCTGAGGGAACCGAGCGCTCCTGTGCCCCGTCCCACCGTTGTCCCCGACCCCGTGGGACGGACGGCAGGCCGGGTGAGGCCTGTGACGGCAACGCAGGCGAAGGAGCGGATCCGGTGAGCACCGAGCGACCCGACAACGACGTGACGAGCCCCCGGCGGCGTTCGCCGCTCGCCGTGGCCTCGGTGGCGGCTGCCGTACTGCTGGCCGGGGGCGGCGGCGCGTACTGGGCCGCGACCGCGGCGGACGGCGAGGGCAGGAGCGGCGGCAACGCGTCCGGCAGCGGGAAGCCGGCCCCTCCCCCGCTGGCCCTGGACGGGCGCGTGGGCGGCCCGGCGGCACCCGGCGGGGTCCCACCGGGCATCGCGCCGGGCGAACCCGATCCGAACGGCGGCCGGGTGGTCTACCGTGCGTCCGGCGAGTTGCCCGAGGGGCCGCGTACGGCGGCGGTGCAGCACGCCGAGGGGACCGTCTCCGCGGCGGAGGTGGCCCGGCTGGCGAAGGCGCTGGGTCTGGAGGGCACGCCGCGGGCGGAGGGCACGTCCTGGAAGGTGGGGTCCGACGGGGACGGCTCGGGCCCGGTCCTGCGGGTGGGCAAGCAGGCTCCCGGCACCTGGAGTTTCGCCCGGTACGGCTCCGGCGGTACGGACAACTGCGAGAGCACCACGGTCTGTTCCGGCCGGAAGGCGGCCCCGGGCGGCAGCGGTTCCCCGGTGAGCGAGAGCGCCGCGAGGGCTGCCGCGACGCCGGTCCTGAAGGCGGTGGGCCAGGACGACGCCGCGCTCGACGCCCGCCAGCTCATGGGTTCGGTACGGGTGGTGAACGCCGACCCGAAGGTGGACGGCCTTCCCGCCTACGGCTGGTCGACCGGCATCCAGATCGGTCCGGACGGCGAAGTGGTCGGCGGCAGCGGCCAGTTGAAGGGGCTGGCGAAGGGGGACAGCTATCCGGTGATCAGCGCGAGCGAGGCGCTGAAGCAGCTGAACGGGTCGGCGTCCCGGACGGACGGGCGCGCGGACATCGGTGGCTGCGCCGATCCCGTACCGCTGCAGGATGGCCTGAAATCGCCTGGGGTCCACTGCGGGACGCGGACCGGCGCGGAGCCGACGACGACCACCGTGACGGTCGACAAGGCGGTGTTCGGGCTGACGAGTCAGTACGTGGCGGGCAAGCGGACGCTCGTACCGTCCTGGCTCTTCTCGGTGCGGCCGGCCGCACCCGGCATGGGCAGCACCGTGTCGCAGGTCGCCGTGGACCCCGCGTATCTGACGAAGGACGCACCGTCGACGACGACCCCGCCCCGGGGGGACGCGGAGAAGTCCCCGCAGCAGATCCTGTCGTACAGCGCCGACGGGCGGACCCTGTCGGTGACGTTCTGGGGCGGGGTGTGCAGCACGTACGCGGCGAGCGCGACCGAGGACGGGAAGTCGGTGCGGGTGACGGTGACGGAGTCGAAGCCGGCCGGCAGGAAGGTCTGCATCATGATTGCCAAGGAGCTGACCCGGACGGTGACGCTGGACGCGCCGCTCGGTGACCGGACGGTGGTCGACGCGGCATCGGGCGGCGACGTGCCCCGCGCCTGACGCGCGCCCGCGCATACGACGACGGTGGCGGTCCCGGATTCCGGGACCGCCACCGTTCGTTCCGCCGATTCCGTCAGGTTTTAGCTGAAGGAGTCGCCGCAGGCGCAGGAGCCCGTGGCGTTCGGGTTGTCGATCGTGAAGCCCTGCTTCTCGATGGTGTCGACGAAGTCGATGGAGGCGCCGCCCAGGTACGGAGCGCTCATCCGGTCGGTGACGACCTTGACGCCGTCGAAGTCCTTCACGACGTCGCCGTCGAGCGAACGCTCGTCGAAGAAGAGCTGGTAGCGCAGGCCCGAGCAACCGCCGGGCTGGACGGCGACGCGCAGCGCCAGGTCGTCACGGCCTTCCTGCTCCAGCAGGCCCTTGACCTTGGCTGCGGCGGCGTCGGACAGGAGGATGCCGTCGCTCACGGTGGTGGTCTCGTCCGATACGGACATCTGCTTCTCTCCCGGGTTGTACGGAGACTGCTTGCCGACGTTGCAACCGTCGGGACCGCGGATTCATTCCGGGCCGAGCGCTTGCCTGTTCCATTCATGCTCGCACACCGGCCACCCCGCGGTATGCGTCACATCGACACTATGGCCGTCGTCAAAGTGACGTGAACCGGATATGATAGATAACGTCAATTCGACGAAAAGGCTTTCCGCAGAGAAGAAAGGGTGCGTGACGTGACCACGGCCCACCCCGTCCAGGATCTCGACGTCCAGCCGACGCCCCTCGCGCTGCTCCTGCTCGGCCGCGAGGCCGACCCGAGGAGCGAGCGCGGCGTCGAGTGTCCCGGCGACCTGCCCTCCCCGTCCGACCCGGACCTGGTGGAACGTGCCCGCGCGGCCAGGGAGAAGCTCGGGGACAAGGTGTTCGTCCTCGGCCACCACTACCAGCGCGACGAGGTCATCCAGTTCGCGGACGTCACCGGCGACTCCTTCAAGCTCGCCCGGGACGCGGCGGCGCGCCCGGAGGCGGAGTACATCGTCTTCTGCGGCGTGCACTTCATGGCCGAGTCCGCGGACATCCTGACCACCGACGACCAGAAGGTCGTGCTGCCGGACCTGGCGGCGGGCTGCTCGATGGCCGACATGGCCACCGCCGAGCAGGTCGCCGAGTGCTGGGACGTACTGACCGAGGCCGGGGTCGCCGAGCAGGTCGTACCCGTCTCGTACATGAACTCCTCCGCCGACATCAAGGCCTTCACCGGCCGGCACGGCGGCACGATCTGCACCTCGTCCAACGCCGAGCGGGCGCTGGAGTGGGCCTTCGAGCAGGGGGAGAAGGTGCTCTTCCTGCCCGACCAGCACCTGGGCCGGAACACCGCGGTCCGGGACCTGGGGATGACGCTGGAGGACTGCGTCCTCTACAACCCGCACAAGCCGAACGGCGGCCTCACCGCCGAGGAGCTGCGCAACGCCAAAATGATCCTGTGGCGCGGGCACTGCTCGGTGCACGGGCGCTTCTCGATCGACTCCGTCAACGATGTGCGCGAGCGCATTCCGGGCGTCAATGTGCTGGTGCACCCGGAGTGCAGGCACGAGGTCGTGGCGGCGGCGGACTACGTCGGCTCGACGGAGTACATCATCAAGGCCCTGGAGGCGGCGCCGGCCGGCTCGAAGTGGGCGATCGGCACCGAGCTGAACCTGGTGCGCCGCCTGGCCAACCGGTTCGCGGCCGAGGACAAGGAGATCGTCTTCCTCGACAAGACGGTGTGCTTCTGCTCGACGATGAACCGGATCGACCTGCCGCACCTGGTGTGGGCCCTGGAGTCGCTGGCCGAGGGGAACCTGGTCAACCGGATCGAGGTCGACCCGGAGACGGAGAAGTACGCGAAGCTGGCGCTGGAGCGGATGCTGGCACTGCCGTAGGACTCCGCCCCGACCCCCGGTCCTCAAACACCGGACGGGCTCGATCTTCCCGCCCGGGCGGGCTGGATCCGAAGACGTACGAAGGCCCCGGCACCGTCGAAACGGTGCCGGGGCCCTTGTATGCCCTGCGTTACGCCTTCGCGGGCTCCGGCTCCTCGACGGTGGCGTCCACCGCCTCGGCCGGCGTCGGGAGGCCCGCCTTCTTCGCCCGCTTGATGGCCTTCTTCTTCGCGCGGCGCTCCTTGCGGAGCTCCACCATCGCGTAGAGCGTCGGCACGAGCAGCAGGGTCAGCAGCGTCGAGGTGACCAGGCCGCCGATCACCACGACGGCGAGCGGCTGCGAGATGAAGCCGCCCTCGCCGGTGACGCCGAGCGCCATCGGGAGCAGCGCGAAGATCGTCGCGAGTGCCGTCATCAGGATCGGGCGGAGCCGGTGACGGCCGCCCTCGATGACCGCTTCGACGACGCCCATGCCCTGCGTCCGGTACTGGTTGATCAGGTCGATCAGCACGATCGCGTTGGTGACCACGATGCCGATCAGCATCAGCATGCCGATCATCGCCGCGATGCCCATCGGGGTACCGGTGATGAGGAGCAGTCCGATCGCTCCGGTCGCCGCGAACGGAATGGAGACCAGCAGGATCAACGGCTGGACGAGCGACCGGAAAGTGGCGACCAGCAGCATGAAGACGATCGCGATGGCCGCCAGCATGGCCAGGATCAGCTTCACGAACGCGTCCTTCTGGTCCTCGGAGACACCGCCGATGGTGGCGGTGGCGCCGTCCGGGAGGTCCAGGGCCTTGATCGCGTTCTGGAGGTCGGTTCCGACCGCGCCGGTGTCGTCGCCGACGGGCTTGGCGGTGATCGTCGCGGCGCGCCGGCCGTCGATCCGGGTCATCGAGACCGGTCCGGGGACCAGCTCGACGTCGGCGATCCGGCCGAGCTCGACCGGGCCGAGCGAGAGATTCTTGAGCTCGGCCATCGTGGTCGCCGGGTGGGCGGACCTGATGACGACGTCACGCTCGGTGTCGTCCATGATCGCCTTGCCGGACGGGGTGCCGCGCACCGCTCCGGCGACGGCCGCGCCGAGCGTGGCCTGGTCGAAGCCGGCGTCCGCGGCCTTGGCATTGGCCTTGACCGAGATCCGCGGGACGCTCTGCGCCAGGTCGCTCTGGACGTCGGTGACGTCCTTGAGCTTGGCGACCTCGGCCCGTACCTCTTCGGACGCCTTCTTCAGGACGTCCGCGTCCGCAGCCTTGACCACGACGCTGAGGTCCTGGCTGCCGAAGCCGCCATCCGCCGAGATGGTGATGTCGCCGATGCCGTCGAGCTTGCCGAACTCCGCTTCGAGGCGCTTCTGCGCGGCCTCGGATTCGCCCGCGTCCTTCAGGGTGATCTGGTACGAGGCCTGGTTGGAGCCCGTACCGCCGCCGAAGGCCGCCATGAAGCCGGAGGAGCCGACGGTGACCTGGTAGTCCTTGACGCTCTTGTCGCCCGCGAGAACCTTCTCGACCTTCTTGGCCGCCTCGTCGGCGGCCGCCAGGCTGGTGCCCGGGGCCAGCTCCTGCTTGACGGAGAGGACTTCCTGCTCGCCCTGGTCGAAGAGGGTGGTCTTCAGCAGCGGGGCCATGCCGAAGGTGCCGAACAGCACCACGACGGCGATGACGATGCTGGTGATCCTGCGCCGGGTCGCGAAGCGCAGCACCGGGACGTACAGCCGCTGGAGCCGGCTGCCGGCTTCCTTCTCCTCGGCCTTGCGACGGGCCTCGTCCGGGTCCTCGGCGGTGCCCTTGGGCGCGCGCAGGAACCAGTACGACAGGACGGGCACGACGGTCAGCGAGACCAGCAAGGAAGCCAGCAGGGCCGCGGTGATGGTCAGCGAGAACGAGCCGAAGAGCTCACCGACCATGCCGCCGACGAGACCGATCGGCAGAAAGACGGCGACCGTGGTGAGGGTCGAGGCGGTGACCGCGCCGGCCACTTCCTTCACCGCGGTGATGATCGCCGACTGGCGCTCCTCGCCGTAGCCGAGGTGACGCTTGATGTTCTCCAGGACGACGATCGAGTCGTCGACGACCCGGCCGATCGCGATGGTCAGTGCGCCGAGCGTGAGCATGTTGAGCGACAGATCGCGGGTCCAGAGCACGATCAGCGCGAGGACCACGGAGAGCGGGATGGAGACCGCGGTGACCAGGGTCGAGCGCAGCGAGGCGAGGAAGACCAGGATCACGATGACCGCGAAGAGCAGACCCAGCGCGCCCTCGGTGGTCAGACCGGAGATCGCCTTGGAGACGGCGGGGCCCTGGTCGGAGACGACGGTCAGTTCGGCGCCGGAGCCGAGGTCCTTGCGGAGGTCGGGGAGCTTGTCCTTGACCGCGTCCGAGATGGCGACGGCGCTGCCGTCCTTGTCCATCGTGGCCATCACGGCGAGGCTCGGCTTGCCGTTGGTACGGGTGAGGGAGACCGCGGTGGACGGCTCCTGCTTCACCGTGGCGATGTCACCGACGCGAACGGGCTTGCCGGGCTTGCCCGTCGCGGGGTCCTTGCCGGCGACCCGCAGGTCCTCGATCTGCTTCAGGGAGGTGAAGGCGCCGCCGACCTGGACGGTGCGGCTCTTGCCCGACTCGGAGAAGGAACCGGCGGGGACGGTCGCGCCGGCCGCCTGGAGCGCCTGGGAGAGCGTCATGGTGTTCAGGCCGGCCGCGGCGAGCTTGTTGTCGTCGGGCGTAATGGAGACCTGGAGGTCCTGCACGCCGTCGACGGAGACCTGGCCGACGCCGGCGATGTCCTCCAGCGCGGGGACGACGGTGCGGTCCAGCTGGTCGGCGAGCGCCTGCTGGTCCTTGCCGGAGGTGACGGCGAGGACGACGGTCGGCATGTCGTCCGTCGAGCCGGCGACGACCTGCGGGTCCACGTCGTCGGGAAGCTGGACGCGGGCGCGGTTCACCGCCTGCTGGATGTCGGCGACGAGCTGCTTGGTGCCCTCGCTGCCGAAGTCGAAGGACGCCATGATGACGGCGTTGCCCTCGCTGGCGGTCGAGGTGATGCCGGTGACCCCGTCGACGGCCTTGATGGAGTTTTCGAGCGGCTCGACGACCTGCTTCTCCACCACATCGGGCGACGCACCCTGGTAGGGGGCGAGCACCGACACCATCGGGAGTTCGATGGTGGGCAGCAGCTGCTGCTTGAGCTGCGGGATCGCGATCGCTCCGAAGACGAGGGCGACGATCGAGATCAGTCCGATCAGGGCCCTTTGCGCGAGGCTGAATCTGGACAGCCAGGACATGGGTGGGTCTCTCTTCTGTGGCTTAAGCGGCAGATGGGCGGGTGGCTGGGGACAGACCCGGCCCAGATCTACGATCACTCATCCGCAAGGCCGGAAGCGTCGGCCCGAGGTCGCTTTCTTATGCCGCGCATACCGCAGGTGGAGTACGCCGAATCTCCACCCGTCACTCCACCCTGGGGCGCACCAGGCCCGATTCGTACGCAATGACCACCAATTGAGCCCTGTCCCGTGCGCCCAGCTTCGCCATCGCCCTGTTCACATGCGTCTTGACGGTGAGCGGGCTGACGACGAGCCGCTCGGCGATCTCGTCGTTGGAGTGGCCGGCCGCGACCAGGACCAGCACTTCGCGCTCGCGGCCGGTGAGCGCGTCGAGCCGCGCGGAGTACTCGGCGGTGCCCGGCCCGGCACCGCCCGAACTGTCGCTCTGCGCAAGGAAGGTGGCGATCAGACCCTTGGTCGCGGCGGGCGAGAGCAGCGCCTCGCCACCCGCGGCGATCCGGATGGCGTTGAGGAGTTCCTCGGGTTCCGCCCCTTTTCCGAGGAAGCCGGACGCCCCGGCCCGCAGCGACTGCACCACGTACTCGTCCACCTCGAAGGTGGTGAGCATGACGACCCGTACGTCGGCCAGTTCAGGATCGGCGCTGATCATGCGGGTCGCGGCGAGTCCGTCCGTACCGGGCATCCGGATATCCATCAGCACCACGTCGGCGCGGGTCGACCGGGCGAGCTCCACGGCCTGTGCGCCGTCCGCCGCCTCGCCGACCACCTCCATGTCGGCCTCCGAGTCGACCAGCACCCGGAACGCGCTGCGCAGCAGCGCCTGGTCGTCGACGAGCAGCACCTTGATGGGCGGTGTCATGTGTTCTCCCCCGTCCGGCCCGCCGCGCCCGGCTCCTCGGGCTCTGCCGTACGGGCCTTGACGGGCAGGATCGCATGGACCCGGAATCCGCCCCCGTAGCGGGGGCCCGCGGTGAGGGAGCCACCGAGTGCGGTGACGCGTTCGCGCATGCCGAGGAGGCCGTGGCCACCGCCGTCCCCGTTGTGGCCGCCCCCGCCCGAGCCGTTGTCGATGACGGTGATCTCGGCGGTGGCCCCGACCCGTACGACGCTCACCTCGGCCTTCGCGCCGGGGCCCGCGTGCTTGCGCACATTGGTCAGCGCCTCCTGGATCACCCGGTACGCGGCCAGGTCGACGGCTGCGGGCAACGGGGGCCGCCGGTCGGTGCAGGCCACCTCGACCGGGAGCCCGGCCCGCCGGACGGTGTCCACCAGTTCGTCGAGGACCGCGAGCCCCGGGGCCGGTTCGGTCGGCGCCTCCGGGTCACCGGACTGGCGCAACAGCCCGACGGTGGCCCGCAGTTCGTTGAGCGCGGAGCGGCTGGCCTCCCGGACGTGGGCCAGCGCCTCCTTGGCCTGGTCGGGGCGCTTGTCCATGACGTGGGCGGCCACCCCGGCCTGGACGTTGACCAGGGCGATGTGGTGGGCGACGACGTCGTGCAGATCCCGGGCGATCCGCAACCGCTCCTCGGCGACCCGGCGCCGGGCCTCCTCGTCGCGGGTGCGCTCGGCCCGTTCGGCGCGCTCCCTGATCGCGTCGACGAAGGCGCGCCTGGAGCGGACGGCGTCCCCCGCCGCGCCGGCCATGCCGGTCCAGGCGAAGACGCCGAAGTTCTCCTGGCTGTACCAGGGCGCCGAACCGAAGAACATCGCAGCGGCCGTCAGCACGGCCATGGTCAGCAGCCCGACCCTCCAGGTGGTGGGCCGGTCGGTGCGGGCTGCGACCGTGTACAGCGCGATGACGGTGCTCATCACCACGGGCGCGGGCGGGTCGAATCCCACCAGTTCGACGACCGTCAGCCCGGCGGTGGCCACGAGCACCGCCATGGGATGACGCCGCCGCCAGATGAGCGCCACGGCACCGAGCACCATCAGGAGCACGCTGCCCGCCTCGGGCGTGCGGGTGCCGAAGGCGGCACCGTTCGGTGCGCCCGGGCGGACGAACGAACCGATGACCATGGCCACGAGTACGGCCAGGGCGAGCACGGAGTCCAGCGCGAGGGGATGGTCGCGCAGCCAGTGCCGGACGCGCAGAACCCCGGTTCCGAGGGTGGTCACGTCAAGCTACGTTACGGCGTGTCGCGCGGGAATCGGTCCGAGTCGTACGGAGAAATCGGTCGTACCGGTCGTACCGGTCGTACCGGTTGCACGGAGAAGTCGTAGCGCCCGAACGGAGAACGTCGCACGAAGAGAACGTCGCACGAAGGAGAGCGGTCGTGCGGCGATGACGGCACGGGGCGTATGGAAGCGCTGAAGCGCCGCGGACACGGCTGTGCCCCGTGACCGGCGGACCGGACACGGGGCACAGGGCACGGACTCGTGCGGATGCTCGCGGGTGCGTGCAGGTGCTGGAGTGCGGCCGGCGTCAGCCGGGGATCAGGCCGTCGTCCCGGAGCATGGCGCGCACCTCTTCGAGGGTCGCGTCGGACGACGGAAGGATCAGTTCGGACGGCTCCAGGGAGTCGTCCGGCAAGGGTTCACCGAGCGCGTGCACCCTGGCGAGGAGCGCATGGAGAGTGGAGCGGAAGCCGGGGCCGTCGCCGCTCTCCATCTCGGCAAGCAGTTCGTCGTCGAGCTTGTCGAGCTCGGCGAGATGGCTGTCGGCCAGGGCGACCTGGCCCTCCCCCATGATCCGTACGATCATGACGCTGCCTTAACTCTTGTCGAACTTGTGCGGGGACTGGGACGACTGCTGCTGCGCCGCGTCCTGCGGGCCGCCTTCGATAGCCTGCTGCTGGGTGGGGCCGCCGGCCAGCTCGGCCTTCATGCGCTGCAGCTCCAGCTCCACATCCGTACCACCGGAGATCCGGTCGAGCTCGGCGGCGATGTCGTCCTTGGCCGTACCGGTCGGGTCGTCCAGGGCGCCGGAGGCGAGCAGCTCGTCGATCGCGCCGGCCCGGGCCTGCAGCTGCTGGGTCTTGTCCTCGGCCCGCTGGATCGCCAGGCCGACATCGCCCATCTCCTCGGAGATCCCGGAGAAGGCCTCGCCGATCCGGGTCTGCGCCTGGGCAGCGGTGTAGGTGGCCTTGATGGTCTCCTTCTTGGTACGGAAGGCGTCGACCTTGGCCTGGAGCCGCTGGGCCGCGAGAGTGAGCTTCTCCTCCTCGCCCTGCAGCGTGGTGTGCTGCGTCTCCAGGTCGGTGACCTGCTGCTGGAGTGCGGCACGCCGGGACAGCGCCTCGCGGGCCAGGTCCTCGCGGCCGAGCGCGAGCGCCTTGCGGCCCTGGTCCTCCAGCTTGGACGACTGACCCTGCAGCTGATTCAGCTGCAGTTCCAGCCGCTTGCGCGAGGTCGCCACATCGGCGACACCGCGGCGTACCTTCTGAAGCAGCTCCAGCTGCTTCTGGTACGAGTAATCGAGGGTCTCGCGCGGATCCTCGGCCCGGTCAAGGGCCTTGTTTGCCTTCGCGCGGAAGATCATCCCCATACGCTTCATGACACCGCTCATGGGCTTCGCGCGCCCCCTTCTGACGGACTGAGCTCCAGCACTCCAACAGAACCCACAGTACGGGCCCTGCCTCTATTACCGCACTGTTCGAGCACAGATGTGCTCCTCCCCAAGGACGACTGCACCCGGTCACCACTCCGGCCCAGGGTGTAGGTGGCGGTCGGGGAGACCGGCGGCGTCCACCGTGCGGAACCCCCGGGGACACCTGCGAGAACGCGGGCCGTTGCCGGATCGTTCCCGACCGGCCTGGGGCCGTGACGATCGAACCCGTACCCTTGGGCCTTGTGTTCCGTAGCCGTTCGAAGGAAGAGAAGGCGCCCACCGGCAAGGTGACGGCCGACCTCTCCACGCAGCCCCGCGACCCGCAGGCCCCCAAAGGTCGCCCCACCCCCAAGCGCAGCGATGCCCAGTCGCAGCGCCGTCGCGCCTCCAGTGGCGCGCCGCTCGATCGCAAGGAGGCCATGAAGCGGCAACGCGAAGCGCGCCGTGTGGACATGGCCAAGCAGCGTGAGGCGCTCGCCAGTGGCGACGAGCGCTATCTGCCGGCTCGCGACAAGGGCCCCGTGCGGCGCTTCGTCCGCGACTACGTGGACTCGCGCTTCTGCATCGCGGAGTTCTTCCTGCCGCTCGCCGTGATCATTCTGATCCTCAGCGTGATCCAGGTGCAGAACATCCAGAACATCTCGCTGCTGCTCTGGCTGATCGTGATCGTGCTGATCGTGATCGACTCGATCGGTCTCGCGTTCCGCCTGAAGAAACAGCTGAACGCGCGCTTCCCCGATACGCCGAAGCGTGGCGCGGTCGCCTACGGCCTGATGCGTACGCTTCAGATGCGTCGGCTCCGGCTGCCGAAGCCGCAGGTCAAGCGCGGAGAGCGGCCCTGAGTACGGATACCTCCGGCTCGGTCGGCGGTCCGTCCGTCGACCGGGCGGGCCGCGCCACCCCTGCCGCCACTCTCGTCACTGGATTCTCGGGAGCCTCCTCGGCATGGCTGAAGGGGCTCGGCGGGCTGCGCAACACGGTCCGCCAGGAGCTGGTCGCGCGCCAGCTCGACGAGCAGATCGCCGCCCGCTTCCCGGTCGGGCAGCGGCTGCGCATCCTCGACGTCGGCATGGGCCAGGGCACCCAGGCGCTGCGTCTGGCCAGGGCCGGGCACTCCGTGACGGGTCTGGAGTCCGATACGGAGATGCTGCGGGTGGCCCGTGAGTCGCTCGGCAGCGAGCCCGCGGGCATCCGCGAGCGGGTCCGGCTGATCGAGGGCAACGGCCTGGACACGGGGGTGCACTTCCTGCCCGGCAGCTTCGACGTGGTGCTCTGCCACGGTGTGCTGATGTATGTCCGGGAGCCGGACGCGATGGTGGCCGGCCTGGCCCGGATGCTGGCCCCGGGCGGGCTGCTCTCGCTGCTCGTACGGAACGCCGACGCGCTGGCGATGCGGCCCGGGGCGGCCGAGGACTGGGACGCGACGCTGGCCGCCTTCGACACGGACACGTACACCAACCGGCTGGGCCTCACGGTGCGGGCCGACCGGCTGGACGCCCTGACGGCCACGCTCGCCGGGATCGCGGCGCCCCTGCACGCCTGGTACGGGGTGCGCGTCTTCACGGACCACGTGAGCAACGACGTGGAACTGCCGGCCGCCGCCGAACTGGAACAGGTGCTGGCCGCGGAGGACCGGGCCGGGCGGACGGATCCGTACCGCCGGGTGGCCGCGCTGCTGCATCTGTGCGGGGTGCGGGGCTAGGGTCTGCCCGGCGGATCAGGGCCACGGTCGGGGTCGGATCAGGGCCGGGGTCGGGGTCCGGGTCGGAAGCCTGACGCGGCAACCTCGCGGCGTTGCCGAAATTCCGGTCACCCGCCCGCGGGCACGGGCGGCCGCCGGAGCCGTCAGGCGACTTACCCGATCGGCCGAATCCAGCAGGCCACCGAGAGCCGCAAAAGCAACAATCCGGACATGGATGCATTCCACTCCCCCCGTCACATACGCCGGCTGCTACTGCCTCTGACGGCAGGTCTCTGTGCGATAGCCCTGGTGAGCGGCTGTTCGGACGCGGACTCCAATTCACCCGAGACGAGTCCCACCACATCGGCCCCCGCCGCCCCGTCCGCGGGTTATCTGCAGAGCGAATACGAGGCCGTGATCAAGAACGTGCTGCCGTCGGTCGTTCAGATCGAGACCTCCAACGGCCTGGGCTCCGGCGTCGTCTACGACACCAAGGGCCATATCGTCACCAACGCCCATGTGGTCGGCAATGACACGACGTTCAAGGTCACCGTCGCCACCGGCGAGAAGGTGCTGAAGGCCTCGCTGGTCGCCGCCTATCCGGAACAGGATCTGGCCGTCCTCAAGCTCGACACCGCCCCGGACGGTCTGAGGCCCGCGAAGTTCGGTGACTCGAGAAAGGTCCAGGTGGGACAGATCGTGCTGGCGATGGGCTCGCCGCTCGGACTGTCCTCCAGTGTCACCCAGGGCATCGTCTCGGCGCTCGGCCGGACCGTCAGCGAGAGCCGGGCGGGCGGCGGCACGGGCGCGACGATCGCGAACATGGTGCAGACCTCGGCGGCGATCAACCCGGGCAACAGCGGCGGTGCGCTGGTCAACCTGGACAGTGAGGTGATCGGCATCCCGACACTGGCGGCGATCGACCCGCAGCTGGGTAACACCGCGGCGCCGGGCATCGGGTTCGCGATCCCCGTCTCGATGGTGAAGACGGTCGCCGATCAGATCATCAAGAGCGGCAAGGTCACGAACTCGGGCCGGGCGGCACTGAACATCACCGGGCGCACGGTCGTCGACCAGAACTACCAGCCGGCCGGGGTGGCGCTGGTCAGCGTGACGAAGGGTGGCGCCGCGGAGAAGGCGGGGCTGCGGGCCGGCGACATCATCACCAGGATCGGCGATCTGCCGGTCACGACAATCACGTCCCTGTCGGAGGCGCTGGCCTCGGACAAGCCCGGCCAGAAGGTCACCGTGACGTATCTGCGCAACGGGGCGGAGAAGACGGCGCAGGTCACCCTGGGTGAGATCTAGGGTCTTTCGTCTGGATCAGGCCGGATCAGGGAGCGGCCCGCCGCGGAGCGGCTGATGTCACCGTGGTGCCGTGCATCGCAAGGCGGAGGCAAGGAGCCCGATGGGGTCTCCCCTGGTCGAGCGGAGCCGAAGGCTCGGGGAAGGAGCCCGATGGGGTCTCCCCGGTCGAGCGGAGCCGAGAGCTCGGGGAAGACCGACGACAACGCGGCGAGGCGCGGTGCCGGGGCACGCGAGCCCGGCATGATCCGAACGAGAGGCCCTGGGGCCTGTCCGGCCCCGATCCGCCGGACAGACCCCACTGCCGTGACCGGCAACCGTCGCCGGTCGCGGCACTGGTTCCCGGCCGTACGGGCACAGACACCGGCGTACGGGCGGGGCCTCGGCCGTACGGGCGCAGGGCCCGGGCCCGTACCGCCGACGCGCGCGGGGACGCGGGAATCAGCCCTCGTCACCCTGGAGGCTCATGGGGCCGTAGATCTTGGTCGTGTCCTCGAAGAGCGTCACCTGGTCCGCCCCGCCGTCGAGGAGTTCCTTCCAGTACTCGCCGATCCAGGACTCCGCGTCACCCTGCGTAGTGAATTCCTCCGGCTGCAGGGCCGGCTCCGTCTCCGTACCGTCGGACTTCTCGAACCGCCACGTCCATGCCATGTCCGCCTCCTGGGTCGCTTCGCTGCCCGCAGCCTAGTGCCTACGACCAGTGCCGGTACGGGCCCTGCGCCTGCCCGGACGCCCCCCAGGTCGCGCACCGGTTGCGCGGACGCGGGAGGATCGGAGGCGTGGAACTGACTCTGCTCGGCACCGGAGCCCCCGACGGGCTGCCGCGCCCCGAATGTCCCTGCGCCGCCTGCGCCGCCGCCCGCGGGACGGCCTCGCGGGCCGCGACCGCCCTGCTGGTCGACGACGCGCTGCTGCTCGATCTCACCCCGGGCGCCGTGTTCGCCGCGGCCCGGGCGGGGCACTCGCTCACCGGCGTACGACAGGTGCTGCTCACCCATCCGCACGACGGGCCCGCCGTGGAGCTGCCCCCCGGGCTGCCTTCGGCGGGACGGGTGCCGGACGGGCAGGAGCTGACCCTGATCAGCGGGCACCGGGTGCGGGCGGTGGCGATGGACGCGCCGGGCACGGGCTACGAGGTGACCTCGCCGGAGGGCGTACACCTGCTGTACCTGCCGCCGGGCGCCGCGCCCTCCGGCCTCGCGGACCGGGCACCGCGGCCGTACGACATGGTGGTCGGCGACGTGGTCGGGCGGCCGGACGCGGTGGCACGGCTGCGGGCCGTCGAGGCGATCGGGCCCACCACCGAGATCATCGCCGTCCATCTGGACCACGACGCGCCGCCCGGCGCCGAGCTGGGCCGGCGGCTCGCGGCGGCCGGCGCGCGGACCGTGCCGGACGGGACGACGCTGGTGGTGGGCGGGTACCACACGGCGCCGGAGGTACCCCGGCGCACGCTGGTGACGGGCGGTGCCCGGTCGGGGAAGTCGGTGGAGGCCGAGCGGCGCCTGGAGACGTTCCCCGAGGTGGTGTACGTGGCGACCGGTGGCGGCAGGGAAGGGGACGCGGAGTGGGCGGCCCGGATCGGGCTGCACCGGGAGCGCAGGCCCGCCGCCTGGCGCACCGAGGAGACCTGTGAGCTGGTGGAGCTGCTGGAGTCGGACGGGCCTCCGCTGCTGATCGACTGTCTGTCGCTGTGGCTGACGGACGCGATGGACCGGGTGCACGCCTGGGACGACGCGGCGTGGGCGGGAGGCGGCGAGAGCGCGCTGCGGGGGCGGACCGCCGAGCTGGTCGCCGCGGTGCGCGGGACGCGGCGCACGATCGTCGCCGTGACCAACGAGACCGGCTCGGGCGTGGTGCCCGCGACGGCTGCCGGGCGACGGTTCCGGGACGAACTGGGCCGGTTGAACGCCGCGTTCGCCGACGAGTGCGAACAGGTGCTGCTGGTGGTGGCCGGACAGGTGCTGACGCTGCGCGGCTGACCGGACCACGCGAACGACGACGCGGGAACGGAACACGACAGGAATGGAATCGCGGGAACAGGAGGAGCGGGCATGGCACGCATGCGACCGATGTTGAGCGGGATTCCCGAGACCCTGCTGTGGACGCTCTACAACCGGGCGTACGAGGCGGGACAGCGCTATCCGGTGCTGGACGACCCCATGGCGCTCCGGCTGATGAAGGATCTGGACTACCCCTTCGAGGAGCGGTTCGGGCAGCCGAACGCGTTCCACTCGCAGGCCCAGGGGCTGCGCTCGCGCTGCTTCGACCTGGCCGTGCAGGAGTATCTCGCCGACCGTCCGCAGGCCACCGTGGTCGCGCTCGGCGACGGCCTGGAGACCGGTTTCTGGCGGGTCGACAACGGCCGGCTGAACTGGCTGAGCGTGGAGCTTCCGGAGGTCGCCGAGCTGCGGCGGGCGCTGCTGCCCGCCTCCGGGCGGCTGCGCACCCTGTCCTGCTCGGCGACCGATCTGTCCTGGCTGGACGCGATCGAGGACCCGGAGGGCCGCGGCGTGGTCGTCACGACGCAGGGGCTGCTGATGTATCTGCCCCCCGCGGAGGTACGGAGGATCCTGGTGGCCTGCGCCGAACGGCTGCCCGGTGGCGTCCTCGTACTGGACACGATGGCGCGCTGGCTGGCCAGGGGCACGGTGGCCGGCACGTCGAAGGTCGGCGGGATGACCATTCCGCCGATGCGCTGGGCGATGAACCCCGGCGAGCGGCACAAGCTGCGCAGTGCGCACCCGGCGATCACCGAGGTGCGGGCGCTGCGGCTGCCGCGCGGGCGGGGTGCGATGGGCGAGCTGATCCGGCTCCAGTCGCTGTTGCCGGGGCTGCGGACCCTGACGCCCGCGATGACGCAGCTGCGGTTCGGGTACGGATCCCCGCGCTGATCCGGTGTCAGAAACGCGGCGGGTACTGTTCCGCAGTGAGCCCGCCGCCGGGCTCACCGGCCCACTCCACGTATCGACCCGCGAGGCAGACCCCCGTGAATCTGGACGACTTCTCCGACCTGATCGAACGCCCCGACGGCGGCGTACGGCGCGACGCCGAGGAACGCCGGGAGCGCCTGGTCGTTCCTCCGGGCGCCCTCGGCCGCCTGGACGAGCTGGGCGAATGGCTCTCGGCCGCCCAGCAGTCCGTACCGGTCAAGGCGATCGAGCAGCCGCGCGTGGTGCTCTTCGCCGGTGATCACGGGGTTGCCGAACTGGGTGTTTCCGGGCGCGCGGCCGGGAGCGCGTACGAGCTGGTGCGGGCCACGCTGGACGGCGCGACTCCGCTCGCCGTGCTGGCCCGTCAGTTCTCCGTACCGGTACGGATCGTCGACGCCGGACTGGACTGCGACCCGGAGCTGCTGCCGGAGCCGGTGGTACGTCACCGGGTGCGGCGCGGCAGCGGCCGGATCGACATCGAGGACGCGCTGACGGCCGAGGAGGCCGAGCGGGCGGTACGTCTGGGGATGGCGATCGCCGACGAGGAGGCCGACTCGGGCACCGATCTGGTGGTGCTCGGTGATCTGAGCGTCGGCGGTACGACGGCCGCGGCCACGCTGATCGCGGCGCTGTGCGGCACGGACGCGTCGGTGGTAACCGGGCGCGGTGGCGCGGGGATCGACGATCTGGCGTGGATGCGCAAGTGTGCGGCGATCCGGGACGCGCTGCGCCGGGCCCGGCCGGTCCTCGGTGATCAGCTGGAGCTGCTGGCCACGGTGGGCGGCGCGGATCTGGCGGCGACGACCGGGTTCCTGTTGCAGTGCGCGGTGCGCAGGCTGCCGGTGATCCTGGACGGCGTGGTCTCGGCGGCCTGTGCGCTGGTGGGTCAGCGGGCGGCCTTCCGGGCGCCGGACTGGTGGCTGGCGGGTCAGGCGAGCGGCGAGCCGGCGCAGGCCAAGGCCCTGGACCGGATGGCACTCAACCCCTTGCTGGACCACGGCGTCATCGTGGGAGAAGGAAGTGGGGCATTGCTCGCGCTTCCGCTCGTTCGGGCCGCGGCCGCGCTGGCGGCGGAGCTGCCGGAGCGTCCGTCCGTCGCCGACGAGAAGGACGGCGTCGGCGACGCGGCGGGCGACGCGACCGACGGCTGACGGACCCGGCACGGCTGCGGCCGCCGGACACCGGTCGCAGCACGGTCCCCTCATGGGGCGCGATGCACCATATGATCGCTTTTTATGGGAGAGGTCCGATTGGCCACCGAGGAATCCGGGCGGGGCAGCACCCGGGCACCGAGCACCGTCCGGTCACGCCGCTGTGCCGCGTTCGCCATCTGGTACCTGCGTGTCGTGTCGTTCATCAATTTCCTGAGTGCCGTCTGGGTCACTCTCGGCAACGACCTGCGCCGCCACAACACCGCGAACTACTTCACCCCGTACCTGCTCACCGCGGGCTTCTCCTCCGGGGTGGTCGCGCTCTTCCTCGCGATCACCATGCACCGCCGCAAGCGGGCCGCCTGGATCGTGAACATGGTGGTGAGCAGTCTTCTGCTGCTGCTCTTCGTCCTGGTGATCCCATTCCCGGAGGTCCGGCAGTACCCGCAGAACTGGATCTCGCTGACGCTGACCGCCGCGTTCGTCCTGGCGCTGGCCCTCGGCCGGCGTGAGTTCTACGCGAAGGGCGACCGGTCCAATCCCAAGCTGGCCGCGGTCGTCGCGGTCGGCGGACTGCTGGCCACCTCGCTGATCGCCGCGGGCCTGGTCACCCTCACCAACACCGCGCACGACGAATTCCGCTCGACCTTCCTGGACCGCTGGCGCTACGGCACCCTGCGGCTGATCTCGATCACCGACAACGACACCAACTACCCCGGGATCACCACGCCGGGCTGGGTCAACGTCAGCATCAACATCCTCTCCACCCTGCTGCTGATCGCCGTCGTGTACGCGGCGTTCCGGGCCCGCCGGGCCGTCGACCCGATCACCCCCGAGGACGAGGCCCGGCTGCGCGTGCTGCTCGACAAGCACGGTGAGCGGGACTCGCTCGGCTACTTCGCGCTGCGCCGGGAGAAGAGCGTCATCTGGTCGCCGACCGGGAAGGCCGCCGTCGCCTACCGCGTGGTCGGCGGGGTCTCGCTCGCCTCCGGTGATCCCATCGGCGACCCGGAGGCGTGGCCCGGGGCGATCGAGCCGTGGCTGGCCGAGGCCCGCGAGCACGGCTGGATCCCGGCGGCGATGGGGGTGAGCGAGGAGGGCGGCACCGTCTACGCGCGGCACGGCCTCGACGCCCTGGAGCTGGGCGACGAGGCGATCGTGGAGACCGCCGACTTCACCCTCGAAGGACGGGCGATGCGCACCGTCCGCCAGGCGTACAACCGGATCGGGCGCGCCGGGTACGAGGTGACCGTGCGCCGGCACGCCGACATCCCGGACGACGAGATGGCCGAACTGGTGCGGTGCGCCGACGACTGGCGCGACGGGGCGACCGAGCGCGGCTTCTCCATGGCGCTGGGCCGGCTCGGTGATCCGGCCGACGGCCGGTGCGTGATGCTCGAATGCCGCAACGCGCCTGCCGGGAAGGCCGGCGCGCCCGTCGAAGAGGGCGCCGGGGCCGCCGGAAGTGGCGCCGCGGCCGCCGAGAAGGGAAGCACCCCCGCCGCGAAGGGCACCGCGCCGGGCGAGTTGCGCGCCGTGCTGAGCTTTGTGCCGTGGGGGCCGAACGGCCTCTCGCTGGACCTGATGCGCCGTGACCGCAACTCCGAGAACGGCCTCATGGAGTTCATGGTCATCGAACTCCTGCAGCGCGCCGAAGAGATCGGGATCACCCAGGTCTCGCTGAACTTCGCGATGTTCCGGTCCGTCTTCGAGCGGGGTTCACGGCTCGGCGCCGGACCGGTGCTGAGGCTGTGGCGCTCCATGCTCAGCTTCTTCTCGCGCTGGTGGCAGATCGAGTCGCTCTACCGTGCCAACGCCAAGTACCGGCCGATCTGGGAGCCACGCTTCATGCTCTTCGAGAAGAGCTCCGACCTGCTGCGCATCGGCCTCGCCGCGGGCCGTGCCGAAGGGTTCCTGGAGGCGCCCGGTCTGCCCAAGTGGCTGCACCGCTCGCATCTCGGGGCCGGTGGATGAGTTTCGTACGCGCGCTGAGCGGGGCGGCCCGCCGCGAATGGGGTCCGCTCCTCATCACCGTACGCGCGGGGCTCGCCGCCTCCCGGCTGCGGGCGGTCCCCCTGACGCTCGCCGTGGTCTGTCTGACGGCGCTGCTCCATGCGGTGCAGAACCAGTCATGGGGGGCCGGAGCGGTGCGCGGGCTCGGGGCGGTGCGGGCCGAGGATCCGTTGTGGCAGGCCCTGCTGCGTACCCCGTTGTCGCTGTTCGTCCCGGCGCCGGACCTGCCGGTGTGGGGGGCGCTGGTGCAGATCCTGGCGGTGTTCGGGACAGCCGAGATCTGTCTGGGCCGGTGGCGCACGCTCCTCATCGCGTACGTCGCGACGCTGGCCGGGACGCTGTTCGCACGGATCGGTGTCGCGCTCGGCCCGGACGGGGCGTTCGGGCTGCCCGCCTCCGACGCGCGGATCGTCGACACCGGCCCGTCGGCGGCGGTGGTCGGTCTCGCCGTCTACGTGTGCTGCCTCTACCGGGCCTGGTTCACCGGTGCGCTGGTGATCGCCGCGATGGTGGTCGAGGTGGTCGCCAAGAACAACCTGGCCGGCAAGGAGCATCTGGCGGCGATCGCCGTGGTGCTCGTGCTGTGCGCCGTCACGGCCGGCCGGAACCGGCGCCGGTATGCGCGCCGCCGTGATCAGGGCTTGCGTCCGGGGGCCGGGACCCGGTCCGGTGCCCCGCCGATGAGGTCCTGAAATCTGCGGCGCGGGCCCACCCAGCGCACGTCGTGGTGGTAGGCGCGCAGCACCGCCCGGGCACGGGTGCGGTGACGGTTGCGGTAGAAGCGCTTCGCCCACATCGAGGTCGGCCGGGCCAGCCGGATCGCCCCGATCAGCGCGACGAACGGGACGAGGGTGCCGACGACCGCGAGCCGCGCCTTGCCCTTGAACAGGGCGATCAGCACGAAGCAGAAGTTGACGATCAGGGTCAGGACGACCCCGAGCCTGCCCTGCTGCTCCTCACTGCTCAGCTCGTTCACACCGAGCGGCGAGAATCCGGCCAGGACCAGCAGCACCAGCGCCGCGGTGAGGACGACGACCTCCACGCTCTGCCGGCCCTGCTCGGTCCAGTACACGTCGTCGAGATGGAGGATCAGGGCGAACTCGTCCAGCACCAGACCCGCACCCATGCCGAAGATCACCGCGCAGACCGCCGCGGTGACGCCCTGGCGCCCGCTGGCGACCGCCCCGAAGCCGCCGATGACACTCAGCACCACGCCGGGCACCACGTGGTGGACGTGCACTCCACCGGGCGTGATGTTGCGGAACGGCCCCTTCCCCGCCCTGATCATCCGGGTGATGAACCGGGTGATGGCGAAGGTGAGCACGAAGGCGGCCAGCGCGAGGAGCAACGGCAGCTTCCCCGGCTCGACGATGTTCACCTCGAACCAGTGACCCATGCCACCCACTCCCGATAAGACGCTTTCGTCATGGTCCGTCGTGCTATGACCAATCTATCGGCCCGTCACAGCGATTAGCCTGCGCGCCGTGACCTCCCTGAACCTCCACGGCCTGCGTTTCGCCTTCGGCACCCTGACCGTGCTTCCCGTCCGCGTCACCCGCTGGGACCGCGGTACCGCCCGCGCCGGAATGCTGTGCGCGCCGCTGGCCGGTCTCGTCGTGGGGCTTCTCGCGGCGGTGCCCGGTGGCCTGTTGCTGCTGCTCGGCTCCGGTCCGCTGCTCGCCGCGGTCGCCTCCGCCGCCGTGCCCGCGGCGCTGACCCGGGGACTGCATCTGGACGGTCTCGCGGACACCGCCGACGGCCTGGGCAGCGGCAGGCCCGCCGACGACGCCCTGCGGATCATGAAGCAGTCGGACATCGGGCCGTTCGGGGTGATCACCCTGCTGTTCGTGCTGCTGGCCCAGGTCGCGGTCCTCGACCAGTTGTACGGGCAGAGCTGGGCGCGCGGCGCGGTGGCGGCGGCCGTCGCCGCGGTCACCGCCCGGCTCGCGCTCACCCTGGCGTCCCGGCAGGGCGTACCGGCGGCCCGTCCGGAAGGGCTGGGTGCGGCGGTGGCGGGGACAGTCACGGTCCGGGCCGCGGTGGCTGCCGGGGCGGTCGTGGTCGCGGCCTGCGCGGGTGCCGGTGCGCTCTTCGGCGGCTACGGGGCGCTGCACCACGCCCTCGCCGCACTGCTCGCCCTCGGCGCCGCCCAACTCCTGCTGCGGCACTGCGTGCGCCGCTTCGGCGGGGTGACCGGCGATGTCTTCGGCGCACTGGCGGAGACGGCGGCGACGGCGGCCCTGGTGGTGCTGGCGCTCGGTTAGGGCCTTTCGGCTTCGGAGCCCGATCCGGCCGTGCCGTTCCGGGAACGCGCCTGTGGGCACTCCTGGCGCCACACGCCCAGTTCGTACTTCTTCCGCAGCGAGCTGAGCCCCAGCCGCTTCGACGCGGCGCAGAACCGGGCGGCCGGCAGTTCGTACTCCACGTGGAAGACGGCCTTGCCCGCCTTCACGAACGGGGTGAGGGCCTCGCACTCCTCGTACTGCGCGCACTGCTCGTTGACCGCGAAGTCGAAGTCGGGCTCCAGCTCCGGTATCTGGCCGAGATCGTTCTTCAGGCCGACGGCGAGTCCGTGGCGGTGGGCGATACGGGCGACGAGCCGGTTGTAGCGCAACTGGTCGGCGGCGGTCAGCGGGAAGCCCGTACGGTTGCGGTAGCCGTCCATGTTGTCGGGTTCGACCGCGTCGAAGCCCTTCTTCGCGCACATCGCGATCCGCCGTTCCATCAGCGGCTCCAGGACGTCCGTGCGGCGGATGTCGAGCCAGTACTCCCCCTCCCAGCCGTTGCTCCTTCCCCGTATCGCGGCGGGGAACTTCCCGGCGTCCGGGCGGAAGTCCTCCCAGGCACCGGTGGAGAGATAGCAGATCACCTTGCGGCCCCGGCGGTGCAGATCGGCGACGGCCGAGGCCTTGTGGTCGAAGCCGTCGATGTCGTACACCGGGACGTCCACCGTGGGGTCCAGCCGGCCGGAGAGCTGCCACTGCCAGCCGATGCCCGGCTCCGGCCGCCACCGGCCCTTCGAGGCGGGCTCCGCAGCCGTGGTGCAGCCGGTCAGCAGGGCCAGCAGCATCAGTACGGTCACGGGCAGCGCCCGGCCCGTTCCCCGCACGCGTGCAGCCCCGCGGGCGCGCATGGTCTTCTCCCCCCGTTGGTCCGGCACCACCAACGACCCTACGTCCACGGCCCGTTCCGGCCGCACGGACCCGGCCCCGGCCGCTCCCGGCCCGTGGCCCGGGTCGCCGCAACAGGCCGCCGGCGGCCCGCCGCCGTGATACCGCAGCAAAGGCGCGCGTAGGCTCATTCCCGGCACATTGCGGCGGCGTCTACGATGCGCCGGGCACGGTCGGCCCACCCATCGACCGACAACGAACTCAACGGAAGCGAGATTTCACCACCGTGACTGCTCTCACTCTCAGCACTGCCGGTGCGGCGACGCTGCGCGCCGACGCACTCGTCGTCGGCGTCGCCAAGGGCGCCAAGGGTCCGGTCCTCGCACCGGGCGCCGAGGCCGTGGACAAGGCGTTCGACGGAAAGCTCGCCACCGTCCTGGAGGCCCTGGGCGCCGCAGGTGCCGAGGGCGAGGTGACCAAGCTCCCCGCGCCCGACGGTCTCAAGGTCCCGGTCGTCATCGCGGTCGGCCTCGGCTCCGTCCCGGAGAAGGACGAGGCGTACGACGCCGAGACGCTGCGCAAGGCCGCGGGCTCCGCCTCGCGCGCCCTGGCCGGTTCGAAGAAGGCCGGCTTCGCGCTGCCCATCGCCTCCGTCGAGGACGCCGGGGCGATCGCCGAGGGCGCGCTCCTCGGTGCGTACGCCTTCACCGCGTACCAGGGCGGCGAGAACAAGCTGGCGCCCAAGGACAAGAAGAACGGCAACGGCCCGAAGCAGCCGCTCGCCGAGGTCGCCCTGCTCGGCGCCAAGCCGCGCGACAAGGCGTTCAAGGCGGCCGCCGACCGCGCGCTCGCGATCGTCGAGGAGATCAACCGCGCCCGCGACCTGATCAACACCCCGCCGAACGACCTGTACCCCGAGTCCTTCGCCGCCGTGGCCACCGCCGCGGGCAAGGAGCACGGCATCAAGGTGCAGGTCTTCGACGAGAAGGCGCTCGTCAAGGGCGGCTTCGGCGGCCTGCTGGGCGTCGGCCAGGGCTCGACCCACGGTCCGCGCCTGGTGAAGCTCGCCTACACGCACCCGAAGGCGGAGAAGACCCTGGCCCTCGTCGGCAAGGGCATCACCTACGACTCGGGCGGCATCTCGCTGAAGCCGGCCGGCCACAACGAGACGATGAAGTGCGACATGAGCGGCGCCGCCGCCGTGTTCGCGGGCGTCGTCGCGGCCGCCCGTCTGGGCCTGCGGGTCAATGTCACCGGCTGGCTGGCGCTCGCCGAGAACATGCCGTCGGGCAACGCCACCCGCCCCGGTGACGTGCTGCGCATGTACAGCGGCAAGACCGTCGAGGTCCTCAACACGGACGCCGAGGGCCGGCTCGTCCTCGCCGACGCGCTGACCCGTGCCTCCGAGGAGAACCCGGACGCGATCGTCGACGTGGCGACCCTGACCGGCGCCATGGTGCTGGCGCTCGGCAACCGCACCTTCGGCATCATGGCCAACGACGACGCCTTCCGTACCTCCATCCACGAGATCGCCGAGGAGGTCGGCGAGGCCTCCTGGCCGATGCCGCTCCCCGCCGACCTGCGCAAGGGCATGGACTCCCCGACCGCCGACATCGCCAACATGGGCGAGCGGATGGGCGGCGGCCTGGTGGCCGGTCTGTTCCTGCAGGAGTTCGTGGGCGAGGGCATCGCCTGGGCGCACCTGGACATCGCGGGCCCGGCCTTCCACGAGGGCGCGCCGTACGGCTACACGCCCAAGGGCGGCACCGGTTCCGCGGTCCGCACGCTGGTGAGGCTGGCGGAGCGCACCGCGGCCGGAGACCTCGGCTGACGTCCCAGCTGGTGTACGGCCCCGGGCATATGTCCGGGGTCGTACGTGTTCCCCTGCCGGCATCGCGGCACGGATCGATCCGGCCGGTTTCGCTCCCGATGAAATCCGTACGCCCTCCCGTCTCCCACCACCACCCTTCCGACGCCGCGCTACGCGCCTATCCTCTTTCTACGCAGCGGTAACCACCCGAGACGAATGATCATCCGTCTCAGACCCGGGCCCCGCGTCCCGCCCACCGTCGACAAGTGCGAAGATGGGTTCTCGGCAGGACAGGGCCCCCACCACAGGGCCGAACATCAAAGCGGCCGAACACCAGCCGACCGGCCGGTCATCCCCCAGCGACGGGGCCCGGCATACGGCGCACATGCATGGAGGACGTGACGTGGCGAACGACGCCAGCACCGTTTTCGACCTAGTGATCCTCGGCGGTGGTAGCGGCGGTTACGCCGCGGCCCTGCGCGGAGCGCAGCTGGGCCTGGACGTCGCTCTGATCGAGAAGGACAAGGTCGGCGGCACCTGCCTGCACAACGGCTGCATCCCCACGAAGGCCCTGCTGCACGCCGGCGAGATCGCCGACCAGGCGCGCGAGGCCGACCAGTTCGGCGTCAAGGCCACCTTCGAGGGCATCGACATCCAGGCCGTCCACAAGTACAAGGACGACGTGATCTCGGGCCTGTACAAGGGTCTGCAGGGTCTCATCGCCTCGCGCAAGGTCACCTACATCGAGGGTGAGGGACGGCTCTCCTCCCCCACCTCGGTGGATGTGAACGGCCGACGCGTCCAGGGCCGCCACGTGCTGCTCGCGACCGGCTCCGTGCCGAAGTCGCTGCCGGGCCTGGAGATCGACGGCAACCGCATCATCTCCTCGGACCACGCGCTGAAGCTGGACCGCGTCCCGAAGTCCGCGATCGTGCTGGGCGGCGGCGTCATCGGCGTCGAGTTCGCCTCGGCGTGGACCTCCTTCGGCACCGACGTCACGATCATCGAGGGCCTGAAGCACCTCGTCCCGGTCGAGGACGAGAACAGCTCGAAGCTTCTTGAGCGCGCCTTCCGCAAGCGCGGCATCAAGTTCAACCTCGGTACGTTCTTCCAGGGCGCCGAGTACACGCAGGACGGCGTCCGCGTGACCCTCGCCGACGGCAAGACCTTCGAGGCGGAGGTCCTGCTGGTCGCCATCGGCCGCGGCCCGGTCTCGCAGGGCCTGGGCTACGAGGAGGCCGGCGTCGCGATGGACCGCGGCTACGTCCTCGTCGACGAGTACATGCAGACCAACGTTCCGACCATCTCGGCCGTGGGCGACCTGGCCCCGACGCTCCAGCTCGCCCACGTCGGCTTCGCCGAAGGCATCCTGGTGGCGGAGCGGCTGGCCGGTCTGAAGACCGTTCCGATCGACTACGACGGTGTCCCCCGGGTGACGTACTGCCACCCCGAGGTCGCCTCCGTGGGCATCACCGAGGCCAAGGCCAAGGAGCTCTACGGCGCGGACAAGGTCGTCGCTCTGAAGTACAACCTCGCGGGCAACGGCAAGAGCAAGATCCTCAAGACCGCGGGCGAGATCAAGCTCGTCCAGGTCAAGGACGGTGCCGTGGTCGGCGTCCACATGGTCGGTGACCGTATGGGCGAGCAGGTCGGCGAAGCCCAGCTGATCTACAACTGGGAGGCGCTGCCCGCCGAGGTCGCGCAGCTCATCCACGCCCACCCGACCCAGAGCGAGGCGCTCGGCGAGGCCCACCTGGCCCTGGCCGGCAAGCCCCTGCACTCCCACGACTGATCAGTCGACCGGGCGCGACGACCGACCTACTTCCGCACTTTCGTAAGGAGCAACTGAAACCATGTCGGTTTCCGTAACCCTTCCGGCGCTCGGCGAGAGCGTCACCGAGGGCACTGTCACCCGCTGGCTGAAGGCCGAGGGCGAGCGCGTCGAGGCCGACGAGCCGTTGCTCGAGGTTTCGACCGACAAGGTCGACACCGAGATCCCGGCTCCCGCGGCCGGCATCCTCTCGGCCATCAAGGTCGCCGAGGACGAGACCGTCGAGGTCGGCGCCGAACTGGCCGTCATCGACGACGGCACGGGTGCGCCTGCTGCCGCCGCGGCTCCGGCCGCCGAGCCCGCGGCCGCCCCGGCCCCGGCGCCGGCGCCGGTCGCCGAGGCCCCCGCCGCCCCGGCCCCCGTGGCCGCGGCTCCTGCCGCCGCCGCTCCGGCCGGTGGCGCCGCCGGTACCGACGTCACCCTCCCGGCGCTCGGCGAGAGCGTCACCGAGGGCACCGTCACCCGCTGGCTGAAGGAGGTCGGCGAGGAGGTCACGGAGGACGAGCCCCTCCTGGAGGTCTCCACGGACAAGGTCGACACCGAGATCCCCGCCCCGGTTTCCGGCGTGCTGCTGGAGATCGTCGTCGCCGAGGACGAGACCGCCGAGGTCGGCGCCAAGCTCGCCGTCATCGGCGCCGCGGGTGCCGCTCCGGCTCCGGCCGCTCCGGCTCCCGTCGCCGCCCCGGCTCCGGCCGCCGCTGCCCCCGCACCGGCACCGGTCGCTCCGGCCGCCCCCGCGCCGGCTCCGGCACCGGTGGCGCCCGCCGCCCCGGTCGCCGCACCGGCACCGGTGGCCCCGGCCGCACCGGCGCCCGTCGCCGCACCGGCTCCGGCGGCTCCGGTCGCCCCGACGGCCCCCGTCGACGAGGGCGCGTACGTCACGCCGCTGGTGCGCAAGCTCGCCTCCGAGAGCGGCGTCGACCTGGGCGCGGTCAAGGGCACCGGCGTCGGTGGCCGTATCCGCAAGCAGGACGTCGTCGCCGCCGCGGAGGCCGCCAGGGCCGCCGCCGCTGCCCCGGCTCCGGCCGCCGCCGCTGCTGCTCCGGCAGCCTCGAAGGCGCCGAAGCTGGAGGTCTCCCCGCTGCGCGGTCAGACGGTCAAGATGACCCGCATGCGCAAGGTCATCGGCGACAACATGATGAAGGCGCTGCACTCGCAGGCCCAGCTGACCTCGGTCGTCGAGGTCGACATCACCAAGCTGATGAAGCTGCGCAACCAGGCGAAGGCCGCTTTCGCCGCCCGTGAGGGCGTCAAGCTGTCCCCGATGCCGTTCTTCGTGAAGGCGGCGGCCCAGGCGCTGAAGGCCCACCCGGTCATCAACGCCCGGATCAACGAGGACGAGGGCACCATCACGTACTTCGACTCGGAGAACATCGGCATCGCCGTGGACGCCGAGAAGGGTCTGATGACCCCGGTCATCAAGGGTGCGGGCGACCTGAACATCGCCGGTATCTCGAAGAAGACCGCCGAGCTGGCCGGCAAGGCCCGCGGTGGCGGCCTGACGCCGGACGACATGTCCGGTGCCACCTTCACCATCAGCAACACCGGCTCGCGCGGTGCGCTGTTCGACACCGTCATCGTGCCCCCGAACCAGGCAGCCATCCTGGGCATCGGTGCCACGGTCCGCCGCCCGGTGGTCATCGACCACCCGGACCTCGGCGAGACGATCGCGGTGCGCGACATGACGTACCTCGCGCTCTCCTACGACCACCGTCTGGTGGACGGCGCGGACGCCGCCCGTTACCTGACCGCGGTCAAGGCGATCCTGGAGGCCGGTGAGTTCGAGGTCGAGCTCGGCCTCTGAGCACCACGGTTGTAACCAGCCTCACCAGCGGCGCCCCCGTCCGGACCACTTCCGGGCGGGGGCGCCGCCGTATTGTCTAGTCACCACCGGTCGCCGCTTCGGCGTCGACCGGATCGGCAGCGCCGGTTTCCCCGAAGGAGCCCCTCATGACCCCGCCCGTCGTCCACTCGCTGCGCGAACAGATCCGCGAGCACATCGTGGACGGGATCGTCAGCGGGCGCTGGAAGCCGGGCGAGCGGATCGTGGAGCGGCGGATCGCCACCGAGCTGGAGGTCAGCCAGACGCCCGTACGCGAGGCGCTGCGGGAGCTGGAGACGCTCCGGCTGATCGAGTCGGCGCCCAACAAGGGCGTACGCGTACGGAACCTGACCGCGGCCGACCTGGAGGAGTCCTATCCGGTACGGGCCGGCCTGGAGCAGATCGCCGCGGAACTGGCGGCTCCGGCGCTCGGCGAGGACTGCTCGCGGCTGTCGCCGCATGTGGCGGCGCTCTACGAGGCCGACCGGCTGGCCGACGGTGAGGCGCAGGTGCGGCACACGGTGGCGTTCCACCGGGAGATGGTGCGGGCGGCCGGAAACGCCGTACTGCTGCACACCTGGGAAGGGCTGGGCATCGAGGTGTTCACCGCCCTGTCGATCCGGTGGCTGGGCACGGTGCAGAAGTCGTACGCGGAGGAGCACGAGGCGCTCATCGAGGCCTTCCTGCGAAAGGACCCGGACATCGGGGTGCTGGTCAAGGCCCACGTCCTCGGCTGCGCCCCCCGCGCCTGAGGTCGTACGCGTCGCGCATCCGAGCGGCCTACGCGTCACGCGCCCGAGCGGCCTACGCGTCACGCGCCCGAGGAGCCTACGCGTCACGTGCCCGAGCGGCCTACGCGTCTCGCGTCGGACGGGCGTACGCGTCACGCGCCCGAGGAGCATACGCGTCGCCGCCCGAGAGGCGTGGGCGTTTCCGCCGCAGATGCGTACGCGTCTCCGTCCGAGCGGCGTACACATCTGTCGCGAGCGGCGCTCATCCGTGCAAACCAACGCCCCTTTTGCGCGCTAAATCCCGTCACTCCGTGCCCGGTTTCACGGCACCGAATGCCACTTTCTTCATATCGAGAAGTTTTGCCGTTCATCCTTTGATCGATCATCGATCGGCGACTTAGAGTTCACTCCGCGGGCCCACCGGCCCCATCGCCCTGTCCTGCCAGTCAGGGCCTTTCTCCACCCCCCTCCACTCCGGAAGGCGGCGATCATGACCGACCCCGTAGGAAAGCTTCCGAGCGAGCTCGACCAGCTCCCGGACCGTGACCCCGAGGAGACCGCCGAATGGGCGGCCTCCCTGGATGCCGTCACCAAGGCCGCGGGCCCGCACCGCGCCGCGTACCTGATGCGCCGCTCGCTCCAGCACGCCGAGGGCGCCGGTCTCGCGCTGCCCAAGCTGCTGGAGACCGATTACGTCAACTCCATCCCGACCGCCGCCGAGCCCGCGTTCGACGGCGACCTGGAGATGGAGTCCCGGATCACCGCCTGGAACCGCTGGAACGCGGCGGCGATGGTCACCCGTGGCTCCCGGCTCGGCGTCGGCGGCCACATCGCCACCTTCGCCTCGGCGGCCTGGCTGTACGAGACCGGCTTCAACCACTTCTTCCGCGGCAAGGAGGGGGACGGCTCCGGCGACCAGCTCTACATCCAGGGCCACGCCTCCCCGGGCATCTACGCCCGCGCGTTCCTCGACGGCCGGCTCAGCGAGCAGCAGCTCGACAACTTCCGCCAGGAGGCGGGCGGCGACGGTCTGCCCTCCTACCCGCACCCGCGGCGGCTGCCCTGGCTGTGGGAGTTCCCCACCGTGTCGATGGGCCTCGGCCCGCTCTCGGCGATCTACCAGGCGCGCTTCAACCGTTACCTGACCAACCGCAATATCAAGGACACGTCGAACTCGCACGTCTGGGCCTTCCTCGGCGACGGCGAGATGGACGAGCCCGAGTCGACCGCGGCCCTCGCCCTCGCGGCGCGTGAACGGCTCGACAACCTGACCTTCGTCATCAACTGCAACCTGCAGCGCCTCGACGGCCCGGTCCGCGCCAACTTCCGCGTGGTCCAGGAGCTGGAGGGCGCGTTCCGCGGCGCCGGCTGGAACGTCATCAAGACACTCTGGGGCAGCGCCTGGGACGAGCTGTTCCAGCTGGACACCACCGGTGCGCTGGTCCGCCGGCTCCGGGCGGTCCCGGACGCGCAGTTCCAGACGTACGCCACCCGCGATGTCGCGTACATCCGTGAGCACTTCTTCGGCGCCGAGCCCGCGCTCGCCGAGCTGGCGAAGCTGCTCACCGACGCGAAGATCGCCGAGTGCTTCTACAGCTCGCGCGGCGGCCACGAGGCCCGCAAGGTGTACGCGGCGTACAAGGCCGCCGTCGAGCACAAGGGCGCGCCGACCGTGATCCTCGCGCAGACGGTGAAGGGCTACACGCTCGGCAAGGGCTTCGAGTCCAAGAACGCCAACCACCAGATGAAGAAGCTGACGATCGACGAGTTCAAGGGCATGCGCGAGCTGCTCGGTCTCCCGATCCCGGACAGCGCCTTCGCCGACGGCCTGGTGCCGTACGGCCACCCGGGCGCCGACTCCCCCGAGGTCCGCTACCTCCAGGAGCGCCGCGCCGCCCTCGGCGGCCCCGCGCCGGCCCGCCGGGTGCACGCGGTGGCGCTGCCCGAGCCCGAGGAGCGCGCGTTCAAGGCCCTGTACAAGGGGTCCGGCAAGCAGGAGATGGCCACCACCATGGCGTTCGTGCGCCTGGCCAAGGACCTGATGCGGGACAAGGAGACCGGTAGGCGCTGGGTGCCGATCGTCCCGGACGAGGCGCGCACCTTCGGCATGGAGTCGCTGTTCCCGTCGGCCGGCATCTACTCGCCGCTGGGCCAGACGTACGAACCGGTCGACCGCGACCAGCTGATGTACTACAAGGAAGCCAAGGACGGCCAGATCCTCAACGAGGGCATCACCGAGGCCGGCGCCATGGCCGACTTCATCGCCGCGTCCACGTCGTACGCGACGCACGGCGAGCCGATGATCCCCTTCTACATCTTCTACTCGATGTTCGGCTGGCAGCGTACGGGCGACCAGTTCTGGCAGCTCGGCGACCAGCTCGGCCGCGGCTTCGTGGTCGGTGCCACGGCGGGCCGTACGACGCTGACGGGTGAGGGCCTCCAGCACGCGGACGGCCACTCGCACCTGATCGCGGCCACGAACCCGGCCGCGCTCAACTACGACCCGGCGTTCGCGTACGAGATCGCGGTGATCGTCAAGGACGGTCTGCGCCGGATGTACGGCCCCGACGCCGAGAACGTCTTCTACTACCTGACGGTCTACAACGAGCCGAAGCCGCAGCCCGCGATGCCGGAAGGCGTCGAGGACGGCATCATCAAGGGCCTCTACCGCTTCAAGGAGGGCACGCCCGCGGCGGCGGACGCCCCGCACATCCAGCTGCTGGCCTCCGGTACGGCGATCCACTGGGTCCTGGAGGCCCAGGAGCTGCTGGCCGCGGACTGGGGTGTCCGGGCCGACGTCTGGTCCGCCACCTCGTGGGGCGAGCTGCGCCGCGAGGCGCTGGAGTGCGACGAGGCGCTGCTCCGCGGTGAGCAGCGGGTGCCGTACGTGACCCAGGCACTGGAGGGCGCACCGGGCCCGGTCCTCGCGGTCAGCGACTGGATGCGACAGGTCCCGGACCAGATCAGCCAGTGGGTGGAGCAGGACTGGTCCTCGCTCGGCACGGACGGCTTCGGCCTCTCCGACACCCGCGACGCGGCCCGCCGCCACTTCGGCGTCGACGCCCGGTCGATCACGGTCGCGGCCCTGGCTCAGCTGGCCCGCCGCGGCGAGGTGACCGCGTCCGCGGTCAAGGAAGCCCGGGAGCAGTACGGGCTGTGACATGAGGAGGCGGCCGGGCACGCCCGGCCGCCGATGCGCGGGCCGGGCCGGGAATCGCTCCCGGCCCGCGATCGAGGGCAGCACGCATACGGCCACAATGGCCGCATGCGTGCTGCCCGTCTCATCAAAATGGTGCTGCTCCTGCAGTCCCGTCCCGCCATGACCGCCGCCGAGCTCGCCCAGGAGCTGGAGGTGTCCGAGCGGACCGTCACCCGGGACGCCCAGGCACTCTCCGAAGCGGGTGTCCCGGTGTACGCGGACCGGGGCCGGGCCGGGGGCTACCGGCTGGTCGGCGGGTACCGTACGCGCCTCACCGGGCTCGCCCGCAGCGAGGCCGAGGCGCTCTTCCTCTCCGGGCTGCCGTCCGCCCTGCGCGAGATGGGCCTGGAGGACGCCGCGTCCGCGGCCCGGCTCAAGGTGTCGGCGGCGCTGCTCCCGTCCCTGCGGGACGCCTCGGCAAGTGCCGCCCGGCGCTTCCACCTGGACGCTCCCGGCTGGTACCAGGAACCGGTCACTCCCGAGCTGCTGCCCGCCGTCGCGGAGGCGGTCTGGGACGACCGGATCGTCCAGGCCCGCTACCGCCGCAGCGGCCGGGACGACGAGGTGGAGCGGGAGCTGGCCCCGTACGGGCTCGTCCTGAAGGCCGGGGTCTGGTACCTCTGCGCCCGGGTGGCGAAGGACTTCCGGGTGTACCGGATCGACCGGTTCTCGGCCGTCGCGGTGTCGGACGAGCGGTTCGCGCGCGACGAGCGGTTCGATCTGCCGGGGTTCTGGGACGAACGGGCCGCGCAGTTCGCCCGCTCGCTCCTGCGTACCGAGGTGACCGTACGGGTGTCGGAGGAGGGGGTACGCCGACTGCCGTACACGCTGGACCGTTCGGCGGTCCACGACGCGCTGGACGCGGCGGGACCGGCCGATACGCGGGGGCGGCTCACGGTCACTCTGCCGGTCGAGTCCCTCGATATCGCGTACAGCCAACTGCTCGCCCTGGGGCCGGAGTTGGAAGTTCTCGAACCGACCGCTCTGCGGGCCCGTTTCGCCGCGGCCGCCGAACGCCTGCGCGACCTCTATCGCTGAGGGGTCCTTTTCGCCGCGTCCGCGTGCATCGCCTGCCGCCAAGGCCGATGCTTGAGCCGTGATGGACGAGACGGAGTTCTGGGAGATCGTCGACAGCACCCGCGAGGCCGCCGAGGGCGACCCCGAGGACCAGGCCGATCTGCTCGTCGAACGGCTGGTGCGGCTCGATCCCGAAGCCGTGCTGGATTTCGCCAGGCACTTCGAGGCCCGTTACAACCGCGCGTACCGCTGGGATCTGTGGGGCGCCGCCGCCGTGCTGCTGGGCGGCGCGAGCGACGACGCCTTCGACTTCTTCCGCTGCTGGCTGATCGGGCAGGGCCGGGAGGTCTTCGAGGGCGCACTGCACGATCCGGACGGCCTCGCCGACCTCCTCGACGACTTCGACGCGGAGGTCGACGGGGAGGCCGAGGATCTCGGCTACGCCGCGGACGAGGCGTACGAACAGCTCACCGGTGTGGTCACCCCGGACCTCGGCCTGCCGCCCCAGACCGCCGAGCCGGCGGGCACCCCGTTCAGCCTTGAGGACGAAGAGGTCCTGGCGGAGCGCTTCCCCGCGCTCTGGGAGCGGTTCGGGTCCGACTGAACCCACCGGGGCCCTGCCGTCACACGGTCACACCGTCCCGCCGTCCCGCCGTCACGCCGGAAGCGGGTTCTGTCGCCGCGTCAGAAGTGCGTGCCGCCGTCGATCCGGATCTCCGTACCCGTGATGAACGCCCCGTCCTGCGATCCGAGCATCGCGACGACGCCCGCGACGGTGTCCGGGCCGGCGAAACCCTCGCCGAGCGCCGGGGACAGCTTCGCGAAGAGCGACATGTCGGCATCGGCGGGCAGCCCGGGGCCGTTGCCGCTGGTCATGTCGGAGGAGATCGAGCCGGGCGCGACGGCGACGAACCGCAGCCCCTGCTTGCTGTACTCGCTCGCCAGCGCGTGCGTCATCGACTGGATGCCGCCCTTGCTCGCCGCGTACGCCGCCATGTAGGGGTGCGCGAAGCTCGCCGAGGTGGAGGAGAAGTTCACGACAGCCGGCTTGTCGCCCGCCAGCAGGGCCGGTATCGCCTCGCGGATCATCAGGAACGTACCCGTGAGGTTGACCGCGAGGATCTTGTTGAAGAACTCCAGCGTCGTCTTGTGCGTATGCTCGGAGCGCAGGATTCCGGCCGCGTTGACCAGCACGTCGAGGCCGCCGAGGGTGGCCACGGCGGAGGCGACGCCCGCCCGGACCGCGGACTCGTCCGAGATGTCGAGGACGAGGGTGGTGAGACGGTCGGCCGTGCCGTTCGCCACGGCGGTCCCGTACGTGGCCTTCAGCCCGTCCTCGTTGACATCGGCCGCGACGACGCGGCCGCCCTCGGCGAGGAGGCGGTGGACGGTGGCCTGTCCGATGCCGGAGCCACCGCCGGTGATGAGTGCGCGACGGCCTTCGTAACGGTTCATTTCTGTTCTCTCCCGATCCCGGTGACTGCTGTCCCGAAGCGTTCTCGAAGCTCTCTCGAAGGTTCTCGATCCCGCCTCGTCCGATGTCCACAGTACGCCTAAGTGGCACGGTTTGCCATGACGTCATTTTGCGCACACCTCTCCCCCGCCGGGGTAATCTCCTGGGAATGAGCCCGAAGCCGAGTCAGCCGTCCCTCACCGAACGCCGTAAGGCCGCGACCCAGCTGGACATCGCGCGCGCCGCCGCCGCGCTCTTCGCCGAGCGCGGGCCCGAGGGCACCACGGCGGAGGACATCGCCCATCGGGCGGGCGTCGCGCTGCGCACCTTCTACCGGTACTTCCGCTCCAAACAGGACGCGGTGGGCCCGCTGCTCTCCGGCGGCGCCGAGCGCTGGCGAGCGCTGCTCGAAGCGGCCGAGCCGGGAGACACGCTCGCCGGGGTCTTGGAGCAGGCGGTCACCGAGGCGCTCCGGGTGCCGGGCGCGGACGCCGCCGAGCAGCTCGGCTGGACGCGCGGGCTGCTGCGGGCGGCGGCGGCGGACCCGGCACTGCGTGCCGTCTGGTACCGGGTCAATCAGGATTCGGAGGAACGGCTGCTGCCGGTGCTGACCCGGCTGGCCGGCGAGGAGGCGGACCCGCTGGAGGTCCGGCTCGCCGCGGCGGCCGCCACGGACGCGGTACGCGTAGCGCTGGAGGCCTGGGCGGAGACGGACGCGCCGACGAGCGGGCCCGGCTCGCCCGCCGATCTGGCGGTGCGCTGTCTGCACGAACTCATGGGCGGCATGCGGCTGTTCAAGGGCTGAGCGGGAACCGAACGGTCAGGGGGCGAGCGAGCGGCCCATCTGGACGTCGTCGACGTAACGCCCGCCCAGGAAGAACTCCCCGGGCAGCACGCCCTCGACGACGAACCCCTCCGACTCGTAGAGGGCCCGCGCGGGCGCGTTGTGCCCGAGCACCCGCAGCGTCATCCGGTTCGCCCCGTCGCTCCGCGCGGCCGCGAACGCGGCCCGCAGCAGCGTCCTGGCGACCCCGCGGCCGCGCGCCCGGTCGGCCACGGCGAGGCCCTGTATCTGCCGGACATGGGCGTTGCAGGCCATCGGGGACGGCGGGACCAGCCTGATGTACCCGACGATGGACACCTCCCCTGCCGCGTTCTCCGCCTCGGCGACGAGAAACTCCTCGGGCCTGTGGCGGTCGTCGAAGAACGGCGCGTACGGCGGCTGCGGCTTCGGCATCACCGCGTGCAGCGTCGACCACGTGGAACGGTCGAGTTCGCCGAGAGCGGCTTCGTCGGCGAGGACCGCGGGGCGGACGGAACGGATGGGGCTGACCGGGTGCGGGTGTATCTCGGGCATGCGTGCCACTGTGCCACGCCGCACCTTGCACGGTCAGCCCGGTTTTTCGTCTCAGCACATATCGGCGGGGCGCTCGGCCGAGTCGAACGGGAACCGGCGGCGGAAGTCGTCGGCCACGGCCTCCAGGGTGCAGAAGCTGACGCCCTCGTGCCCGGCGACGTACACCGCCTTCCACCACCACATCGTGGATCTGTCGGACAATGAACTGCTCGTCACCACCCTGGAGTCCCTGGAGGGGCGGCTGTGCCGGCTGTTCCAGCAGATCGACGACCCGGGACCGCTGTGGGAGGAGCACCGGCTGCTCTGCGCGGCGATCACCGCCGCGGACGTCGAAGCCGCGGCCGGCTGCGCCCTGCGGCACGTCCGGCACTACCGGGACGTCGCCCTCCGGCTGCTCTTCGGATGACCCGTGCGGGGGTCGTCGGCCCGGCGGCCGAGGCGCGCCCGGGCCCCCTGCGGCAGGATGGCCCCATGCTGCACTCCCGTATCGCTGTCACCGGAGCATCCGGACTCATCGGAGCGGCGCTGGTGCGCTCGCTGCGGGCCGACGGTCACGAGGTCGTACGCCTGGTGCGACGCCCGGCACGGGCCGGTGACGAGGTCGAGTGGAATCCCAGGCGCCGGTACGTCGACGTGGCGGGCCTGGTGGGCTGCGACGCCGTCGTCCATCTCGCCGGCGCCGGCGTCGGCGACCACCGCTGGACACCGGCGTACAAGCGGGAGATCAGGGACAGCCGGGTGCTCGGGACGACGGCGATCGCCGAGGCCGTCGCCTCACTGGACGCACCGCCGAAAGTTCTGCTGTCCGGGTCGGCCATCGGCTACTACGGCGACACCGGGGACCGCGCGGTCGACGAGAGCGCCCCGGCCGGCGAGGGCTTCCTGCCGTCCGTGTGCGTGGCATGGGAGGCGGCAACGGCCGCCGCCCAGGAGGCGGGCGTACGGACGGTGCACGCGCGCACCGGTCTGGTGGTCGCGCGTGAGGGCGGGGCCTGGGGCCGGCTCTTCCCGCTGTTCCGCGCGGGGCTCGGCGGGCGGCTGGGCAACGGACGCCAGTACTGGAGCTTCATCGCGCTGCACGACGAGGTCGCGGCGCTGCGGCACATCCTGGCGACGGAGTCGCTGTCGGGCCCGGTGAACCTGACCGGCCCCGACCCCGTCACCAATGGCGAAGTGACGGCCGCGATGGGGCGCGTGCTGCACCGCCCCACGCTCCTGACCGCTCCGGCACCGGCTCTGCGGATCGCCCTGGGGGACTTCGCCGAGGATGTGCTGGGCAGCCAGCGGGTGCTGCCGGGCAGGCTGCTGGACTCGGGCTTCGTGTTCGCCTTCCCGGGAATCGACGCGGCGATCCGCGCGGCGCTGAGCTGAACGCGGGGCGCGCCCGGCGCGACCCCGGCCCGCGCATCCCGCGCGCATTCGGACGGACGTGCGACCCTGTGCACCGGTGCCCCCGGTACGCGCGACTGCGCCCGCATCGGACGCCCTCCTAGCCTCCTTGCGAACTCGGGCATTCCGGGGGCCAGTCGGGGGCAAGAGCCTCCCAGTAGTTGCGCCGACTCGGGGAGGGCACGTGCTCAGCTCGGCACGCCACGCGGACGTCGTCATCATCGGGGCCGGGATCGCCGGCCTGTCAGCCGCCCACCGACTGACCAGCGCAGGGGTAAGTGTCAGCGTCCTGGAAGCCGGCCCCCGGGTCGGCGGCCGGATGACCACCGCCGAAACGGACGGCTTCCTGCTCGACCACCTCGGCCCGCTCCTCAGCACCTCGTACCCGGAGCTCCGCCTGATGCCCGCCCTCGACGGGCTCGTGCTGCGCAGCTTCACACCGGGGGTGCTCGTCCACAGCGAGGGCCGCCAGTACCGGACCGGCGATGTACGGGGCGCGCGGGGCGCATTCAAGGCGGCGCGCGCCCTGGCAAGCGCCCCCCGTCCGCCGATGGGCGGGCCGATCGACCAGGCCCGGCTGGGCGCAGCCCTGGCCCGGCTCGCCGCGACCCCGGCCGCCCGCATCCTGGCCCGGCCCGAACAGAGCGCGCTCGCCGCCCTGTCCCGCCGCGGCCTGACCGCCCGTACGGTCAACGGCTTTCTGCGGCCGCTGCTCACCGCGCTGCTCAGCGACCCGCAGCTCGCCACGTCCAGCCGGTGCGCCGATCTCACGCTGCGCGACTACGCGCGCGGCCGGTTGTGCGTGCCCGAGGGCGGTTCGGCGCGGCTGCCCGAACTGCTCGCGGCCGCGCTGCCGCCCGGCACCGTACGCACGGGCGTGCATGTCACGGCGGCCGACATCACCTCGGTCCGCACCAAGGAGCACGGCGAACTGGGCTGCCGCTCCCTGCTGTTGGCGACCGGCGCAGGCGCCGCCGCCGAACTGCTGCCCGGCCTGCGGGTGCCGCCCTTCCACCCCGTGACAGTCCTTCACCACACCGCCCCCGCTCCCCCGCCGACCGGTGCCTCGCTGCTGCTGGACGCCGACCGCTCGGGCCCGGTCGCGCACACCGCGGTGATGAGCGCGGTCGACCCGTCGCGCGCCCCGCACGGCCGGACCCTGATCAGCTCGACGGTGCTCGGCACCCCACCACCCGACCTGGACCGCACGGTCCGCGCCCATCTGGCCGCCCTGTACGGCACCCCCACCGACGACTGGGAGCTGCTGGCCGCCCATCACGACCCCGAGGCGGTCCCGGCGATGCCCGCCCCGCACGATCTGCGCCGCCCGGTCCGGCTGCTCGCCGGGCTGTACGTGTGCGGCGACCACCGCGACACGAGCACGGTCCAGGGCGCCCTGTTCTCGGGCCGCCGCGCGGCCGAGGCGATCCTCACCGACCTGGGCGTACGGCCGGGGTACGCGAACGGGACGGCGTCACTGCCCGAAGCGGCGTAGGGCCTCTCGTTCGGATCACGCGGTCTCACCCCAGTGCGGCAACCCGTTCGTGGTACCCGCGCACCGCGGCCGCGTCCCGGTACGGCTCCAGGCGGCGCTCGAAGTCCCGTACGTACTCCGTCGCCCGCACCGACCGCATCTCGGCCGCCTGCTGGGCGGCCTCGGCGCCGAGCAGGCACGCCTGGTCGAGCTCACCGAGCCCGAGCCGCGCGGAGGCCAGCACCACCCGGCAGAACAGCCTGCTGCGGGCGTACGCCGGGGCGCGCAGCTGGAGGGAGCGCTCCGCGTGCTGCGCCGCGGCCTTGTACTGCTGCAGATCCCGGTGGCAGTGGCCGAACTCGTCGGCGAGCTGGGCCTCGTCGAAGTACCGCACCCAGTGCGGCATCTCGTCCCCGGGACGGGCGGTCTCCAGCGCGCGTTCCGCCCGAGCCAGCGAGGCGGTGCAGGGCCTGGCCTCGCCGAGCACCCCGTGGCCGCGTGCCTCGACGGCATGCAGCAGGGCCTGGACGACGGGCGGCGCCGACGAACCGATGCCCTGCTGGGCGACGCGGGCCAGCTGCACGGCTTCCCTGCCGTGCCCGAGGTAGACCGCCTGCCGGCTCATGGTGATCAGGACGTAGCTGCCGTACGCGCGGTCCCCGGCGGCCTGGGCGAGCCGCAGCGCCTGGACGAAGTACCGCTGGGCCAGGCCGTGGGCCGCGATGTCGTACGAGGTCCAGCCCGCCAGCCGGGTCAGCTCGGCCGCGGCGGAGAAGAGCCGGCGCCCGGTGGCCTCCCCGTACGTCCCGCGCAGCATCGGTTCCGCCTCGTGCTCCAGATACCGGACGAGGGCCTGCCGGGCGTGGCCGCCGCCGTAGGCGTTGTCGATGGTGCGGAAGAGCTCGCCGACCGAGCGCAGGGCGGCGACGTCTCCGACGCCGACCCGCTGGCCGGAGCTGCGGTCGGACTGCCGCTGCCGGGGGACGCCGGGGGCGCCTGCCTGCCCTGTTCCCGGGGCGGCGGGAGCGGCCGGGGGTGTGCAGGATCCGGGAGGTGCGGACGGTCCGCAAGGCCGGGACGGTGCCGGCCCACGGACCCCGCTGCGGCCGCCGGCACCGGCCGCCCCCGTACCGCCGTGCGCACTGCCGCCGGGCCAGTGCGCGCCGTGCAACCCCTGCGCTCCGATCCCGCGTGCCCCGCCGGGCCCACCGGCCCGCTCCGCACCACCGACCTCGACGGCCCCCATGGCCCCAGCAGCCCCGACGGACCTGCCGAGCCCACCAGCCGCACGAGCACCACCCGCCGCACGGGCAGCACCACCGGCCCCGGCAACCCCGCCCGGTACCGGTGGCGAGGACTCGCTCCCCCGTCCCACCCACTCGTCGGCCCGGCCGATCAGCCAGTCCCGGCTGGGGACGACGAGCCCGGCCGGGGTGAAGGCGATCTTGCGCAGCTCCGCATGGCTGCCCGAGTCCTTCCGCCAGAGCCCGCTGACGATGTCGATCGCCTCGGCGGGCGTGGCCGCGAACTCCAGGCCCGCGTAGACGGGGGCGCACGCGTCGAGGCCCAGGTCCTGCGCGGAGAGGCGGCGCCCGAGCCGCCGGGTGAAGACCTCGGCGATCAGCGCGGGGGTCGTCCCGCGCGGCTGCTGGCCGCGCAGCCAACGGGTCACGGACGTCTTGTCGTACCGCAGGTCGAGGCCGTGTTCCAGGCCGAGCTGGTCCACTCTGCGGGCGAGGCCGGCATGGGAGAAGCCGGCCTCGGAGATGAGCGAGGCGAGTCGGCGGTTGGGGGTGCGCTGCGGAGGTCGTTCCGACATCAGCTGTACGGTCTCCTGCCTTCGGGGCCGGGCGGGCAGCCCTAATGGAACGGCGCGAATTTAGCGGCCTCTGCCGCCACCAAAGTCACCTTCGCTTCACTTTCATCCGATCGTGTGAGGATTGGGGGTGGCGCTGACGGGATCGACCTGCTGGGCCGCCGCCCGGGCCCCGGCCGTACAGTGGCCGGGGCGTGATTCAGTGCATGGTGACGTGGCTCCGGGCACCCCGGCTCCGGGCACCGCGAGTAGGGAGGCATCTGTCGTGACCGAGCTTCGGTTCGTCCGGCTGGGATTCGGCGAGGAAGCCGTCGACTACCAGGAGGCCTGGCAGAAGCAGCGCGAGGTGCACGCGGCCAGATTCGAGGACGCCGTCCCGGACACCTGTCTGCTGCTGGAACACCCGCCCGTCTACACGGCTGGACGGCGCACGACCGACAGCGAGCGCCCGCTGGACGGCACCCCGGTCATCGATGTGGACCGTGGCGGCAAGATCACCTGGCACGGCCCCGGACAGCTGGTCGGCTACCCGATCCAGAAGCTGCCCAGGCCGGTGGATGTCGTCGCACACGTCCGCCGGCTGGAGGACGCGCTGATCCGTACCGCCGCCGAGTTCGGTCTGGAGACCTCCCGGGTCGAGGGCCGCAGCGGGGTCTGGGTGCTCGGCGACCCGGTCGAGGACCGCCCGGCGATCGGCGGCCTCTCCCTCGACTTCGACCCGCGGCTGCAGGACGAGGAGTTCGATCCGCGGCTGAACGGCCCCGAGTACGCCCCGTCCAACGCCGGGCAGCGCCGCGAGGACCGCAAGCTGGCCGCGATCGGCATCCGGGTGGCCAAGGGCGTGACCATGCACGGCTTCGCGCTCAATGTGAACCCGGACAACACCTGGTTCGACCGCATCGTGCCGTGCGGCATCCGGGACGCGGGTGTCACGTCACTCGCGTACGAACTGGGTCGCGACATCGCAATCGCGGATGTGCTCCCGGTCGTCGAGAAGCACCTCAAGGACGTCCTGGAGAACGCGCAGCTCGCCCCGCGCACCATCGAGCGCCCGGCGGATGCCGTGGCCACGGCATGACAGCCTGGACACCCGGCCGGGAATAGGCCCTGTCGGCCACAGGTTGGCCAGACGTAATGCCGTTTGAACTACGGGCGTACCCTGGTGTTCGCCGAAGAATCCAATGCAGCGAAAGCAAAGGGGAGTGCCGGAGTGTCCGCTGTCGCACCCGACGGGCGCAAGATGCTGCGCCTCGAGGTCCGGAACAGCCAGACCCCCATCGAGCGCAAGCCCGAGTGGATCAAGACCCGGGCGAAGATGGGCCCCGAGTACAACCAGCTGCAGAAGCTCGTGAAGAGCGAGGGCCTGCACACGGTGTGCCAGGAGGCCGGCTGCCCCAACATCTTCGAGTGCTGGGAGGACCGCGAGGCCACGTTCCTCATCGGCGGCGACCAGTGCACCCGGCGCTGTGACTTCTGCCAGATCGACACGGGCAAGCCGCAGGCGCTGGACCGGGACGAGCCCCGCAGGGTCGGCGAGTCCGTCGTCACGATGGACCTGAACTACGCCACCATCACCGGCGTGGCGCGCGACGACCTGGAGGACGGCGGAGCCTGGCTGTACGCCGAGACCGTGCGCCGGATCCACACGCTGACCGCGGACCGGGAGGCCGGCCGCACCAAGGTCGAGCTGTTGATCCCCGACTTCAACGCGGTGCCCGAGCAGCTCGCCGAGGTCTTCTCCTCGCGCCCCGAGGTGCTCGCGCACAACGTCGAGACGGTGCCGCGGATCTTCAAGCGGATCCGCCCCGGTTTCCGTTACGAGCGCTCCCTGGAGGTCATCACGCGGGCCCGCGAGGCCGGTCTGGTGACCAAGTCCAACCTGATCCTCGGTATGGGCGAGACCCGCGCGGAAGTCAGCGAGGCGCTCCAGGACCTGTACGACGCCGGTTGTGAGCTCATCACGATCACGCAGTACCTGCGGCCGTCCGTGCGCCACCACCCGGTCGAGCGCTGGGTGAAGCCGCACGAGTTCGTGGAGCTGAAGGAGGAGGCCGACGAGATCGGCTACTCCGGTGTGATGTCCGGGCCGCTGGTCCGTTCCTCGTACCGCGCGGGCCGCCTTTTCCAGCAGGCGATCGAGCGGCGCGGCGCCGTCACGGCGATGCCCGCCGTGTGAATCCCCGCACAACAAGCTACCGGGCGGTAATGACTGATTCGACGCGGCTCATACGCTCCCCGCAGGTCGGGGGCGCGTATGGGCCGCGTCGGCGTGCGCTCGGCCCATATCAAGGTTTCATTGGTGTTTGACCGACCGGTCATGCGCTGGTAACACCGAGCAGTGACGCTGGGTACTTACGGCGCAGTGGCTTCCGGGCCGCTGCCACCGCCGCTTTCCCCACCCAGCGCACGCCACTCACTTCGCGCAACGCAGTCCCGGGCAGCCGGCCCGGGCAGCTGAGTCCATGCCACTCAGTCCGCACATCCGCTCCGAGGAGATTTCCACGATGCAGGCCGTGCCGGTACGCGCCACCGCCATCCCTTCCGTCACCAATGCCCTCCGTGCCGTCGAGTCGCTGCTGCTGAGCAGCGGCCAGCGCACAGCCCGCCGCAATGCCTGGACGGCCGTCCTGGAGGACCGGCGCCGGGCCAAGGACCGGGTCGAGGCCGAGTACGTACTGGAGGCCGCGGCCGACCACCGTTCCTAGGCCACGTAAACTTCGGTACATGGCGAGGAAGGCAAACACTGAAGGCGCGGACAGCGCCGAGAACGCGGGGCGGCTCAAGCAGATCGCCCTGACCTACAAGATGACCAGGCGGACCGACTCCAAGATCGGTCTTGTCGTCGCGGGTGTGGGAATCGTCACCTTCGGTGTCCTTCTCGCGGCCGGTTTCCTGATCGGCCACCCGATCTATCTGGGCATCATGGGCTTCGTGCTGGGCCTCCTCGCGATGGCGATCGTCTTCGGACGGCGTGCCGAGCGCGCGGCCTTCGGACAGATGGAGGGACAGCCGGGCGCTGCGGCGGCGGTGCTGGACCGGGTGGGCCGGGGCTGGACCACGACACCCGCGGTCGCGATGAACCGCAGCCAGGACGTCGTCCACCGTGCCGTGGGCAAGGCGGGCATCGTGCTGGTCGGCGAGGGCAACCCGAACCGGGTGAAGGTGCTGCTCGCAGCCGAGAAGAAGAAGATGGCGCGCATCCTGGTCGACGTACCGGTGCACGACATCGTCGTCGGCAACGAAGAGGGCCAGGTGCCGCTCAAGAAGGTGCGCACGAAGATGCTGAAGCTGCCGCGCATCCTGACCGGCCCGCAGGTGACGGCCGCCAACGACCGGCTGCGCGCGATGGGTGACCTGATGAGCAACATGCCGCTGCCCAAGGGTCCGATGCCGAAGGGCATGCGGATGCCACGCGGCGGAAAGATGCGCTGACGCCTCCGCTGTACGTATGAAGAGGGCGGGGGGGGGGCCCGCCCCGGGGGCGGCCCCCCCCCCACCGCGGGGGGGGGGGAAAAACAAAAACCAGACCCCCCCCACCC
>NZ_JBHVSY010000023.1:0-143687 GCF_042884935.1 Streptomyces sp. NPDC058092 | reverse complement strand
CAGGTTGTAGACCTTCCGCACGCAACCGAACGTGCGCGACAGCTCGGCTGCCTGCGCATCAGTCGGATAGAAGCGGTACTTGAACGCCCGCTTCACACGCCTCGTGGTCACGCTCACAAACTAGTGATGCTGCGAGTTAAGATCAAATCTGCGGGTCACAGCACGGCCTTTCGCCCTGGGGGCGGAACTCCGCTCCTTGCCCTGCTCCGCAGGAGTCCGTTTCCTCTCCGCCCTGAAGGGCGGAGTATCCACGGAGGAATCCGATGAACCGACGTCACGTACCCCACGCCTTCACAACGGTCGACACCCAGCCGCGGCCGAGCGAGTTCGTCGAAGTCCTGAAGTGTCTGGCCGCCGAGCCGTTCTAAGGTGCTTACAAACAGCGGCTGCGAGACCTCCTGCAGGCCCGTCCGCACCGGATGCTTCACCTACGCCGTGACCTTCTTCCTGACCTCAGGGACGCTGTCGGCCTCCGGTGCTGCGGCCTCTCCCTGCCGGGGGACGTGAATTTACGGCAGACCCGAGCGACCAACCAGGTGCGTTATGGTGCTGGGGTGTTGGGCCTCACTCAGCACCGCAGCACTACGCGTTTGGCACGGCTGGTCCATCGTCACAAGCGTAAGAGGGGGCCTTCATGCCCGAGTTGGAACTCTCGGCGGGAACCATCGACTACCAGGACTCCGGCGGTGACGGCCCCGTGGTCGTCCTGCTGCACGGCGTCGCCATGGACGGTTCGCTCTGGCGCCACGTCGTCGCCGGGCTCCGCGACGACTTCCGCTGCGTCGTCCCCACCCTCCCGCTCGGCGGCCACCGCCGGCCGATGCACCCGGACGCCGACCTGTCGATCCTCGGCGTCGCCCGGCTGGTGGACGAGTTCCTCGAACGGCTCGACCTGAGCGATGTCACGCTGGTGCTCAACGACTGGGGCGGCGCACAGAGCCTTGTAGCCGACGGCCGCACGGCCCGCATCGGCCGGCTCGTCATCACCTCCTGCGAGGCCTTCGACAACTACCCGCCCGGCCTGCCCGGCAGTAACCTGGTCACCTCCGCCAGGCTGCCCGGCGGCCTGGCCCTGGCCTTCAACCTGCTCCGTCTGAGGCCCATGCGCCGACTCCCGGTGACCTGGGGCTGGATGACCAAGCGGCCGGTGCCGCCCGAGATCATGGATGCCTGGTTCCGGCCCGTGGTCAGCTCCGCCGAGGTACGCCGCGACCTGCGCAAATACGTCCTCAGCACCCCGCCGAAGGCCGAGCTGCTCGCCTGGTCCGAGGCGCTTCGCACCTTCGACCGCCCCGCCCTTGTCGCCTGGGCCGCCGAGGACCGCGTGATGCCCCCCTCCCACGGCCGCCGCCTGGCCGAGCTGCTGCCGCAGGCCGAGCTCGTCGAGATCGCCGACAGCTACACGCTCATCCCTGAGGACCAGCCCACCGTCCTCACCGCCCACCTGCGGAACTTCCTCGACAGCAAGCCGTGAACCACGCCGGCGTGCGCACAACGCATGCAGATCCGCCGCTCAGGACGTGCCCGGCAGCCGCCCCGGAATTCCCGTGCCGTTGTTCCGCGCAGGTCAGGAGGCCAGAAAGCCCGGTTCTTCTGGACACTCCGGGGCGGTCGGCCCGACAATTGACCGTGTGACGTCCCCCTTCGAGTTCCACACGTACCCCGCGCGGCTGTCGGACGCTCAGCGCGACCGTGTTCTCGGCGTGCTCAGAGACGGCGCGGCACAGGGCAAGCTGTCCCACGACACCTTCATGCGGCGCATGGAACTGGCCCTCACCGCCCAGCGATCGGAGGAGCTGGCGGCGCTCACCGCCGACCTGGAGAGCGAAGGCCGCTGGTCGCGGCGGGTACTCCGGGTCGTGAGCGGGGTGTCCGGCTTTCCCGGCCGGATACGCCGGGTCTGGCAGACCGAGCGGCTCCCGAAGCTCCTGCTCCCCGCCCCCAGCCCGTACCCCCTGCTGATCGGCCGCGACCCGGGCAACGGCCTGCGGCTCAACCACGAGACCGTCTCCCGGCTCCACGCGGAACTCACCGCGCAGGGCGGCCGATGGCTGCTGCGCGACCTCGGCTCGACCAACGGCACCTGCGTCAACGGGCAACGGGTCATCGGCACGGTCCCGGTCCGCGAGGGGGACCAGGTGAGCTTCGGCCGCATGAGCTTCCGGCTCTCCGCGCCCGTCGTCGGACCCCCTCCCCGATAGCCGGCCCCAGGGCCATTCGTCCGGATCAGGCCTGCTGGTGGAGACCGCGTCCGGCGAGAGTGAGGAAGGCCTCGCCGACGGCCTCGGAGAGCGTCGGACGGGCGTGGATGTGAAGCGCAACATCGGCGGGTTCGGCGTCCCATCCGACGATCAGCTGGCTCTCGGCGATCATCTCGGAGACATGCGGGCCGACGAGATGCACCCCGAGCACCCGGCCACCCCGCTCGGCGACCACCTTCACCATGCCGCCCTGTCCGTGGACCATGCCCTTGGCCACGGCGGTCAGCGGCATGGTGTTGACCGCGGCATCGTGCCCGGCGTCACGGGCCTGAGCCTCGGTCAAGCCCACCGCCGCGGTCTGCCGGGACGAGTACGTGACCCGGGGGACGGCCGCGTAGTCCACCGCCGGTGAGCGGAGACCAGCCAGTGCCTCGGCGGCCGGCAGCCCCTCGGCGAAGGACGCGTGAGCCAGACCAGGGGCGGCGGGGGCAGCAGATCGCCCACCACGTGAAGGCCCGGCACGGACGTTTCGAGACGGGACCAGTCGGCGGGCGCCACATGACCGCGGTCGTCGGCGGCAAGACCCGCCGCCGCGAGACCGAGCCCGTCCGTCACCGGTGCACGCCCCACCGCGACGAGCAGCCGCTCGGCCCGCACCGTGCGGCCCGCACCGTGCGGGTCTCGCCGCGCGAGGCGCGTACGGTCGCCACAACCTCGTCGTCTCCCGCGTCGAGCTCACCGGGGCCGCCGCTGCGTTCACGGAGCTGCTCGGTGTCTCCGGGCCTTTCTGCCCCCAAGCGCCCGCGGACTGAGATACGGCCCGTCCGGGCGCGCCGCCATCACTCGGACGGCCGTACACCGAATGCGCGACGCCACCGTCGGTGCTCCCCTGGTGGAGGAACCGCGCCGCACACCGGCGCCCCGACGCCCAGGGGGTACCGATGCAGGCCGACGCGCCCGACGGCATATCCCCGCCGGACCCGGCCCGTGTCCGCGAAGTTCCGCCCGGCACACGACGCCCGGCACCCGCGCGCGCCGCGTCTGCACCGGGCCCCCGCCCAGGCCGGACGGCGCGCGGCCCCCGCCCCGGCACCGGCCCCAGCCTGCTCGCACCCGGCGCCGCGCACGACCCGTACCGGCTCTACCGCATCCTGCGCGAGGAATACCCGCTCAGCTACGACGCGCCCCTGGGCGCCTGGCTGGTCAGCCGTTACACGGATGTGGCCACGACCCTCACCGACCCCCGTTTCACCGGGTTCCCGTACGACGGTGCGCCACGCGGCGGCCCCGCACCCCTCGGGCTCTGCCACGGCACCGCTCTCTGCACGCCCCGCGGCCGGCGCAGGACCGAGGCCGGACCGATGCCGACCGGATCAGTGTCATGTGGCATGTCGGCTCGTGGACCGGTGTCACATGACAAGTCGGATCACGGGTCAATGCCACGTGACCTGTCAGATGGTGAATCAGTGCCAGGTGACATGGCAGATGGCAGACCAGTACCACGTGACATGGCTGACCCCGGACCAATACCACGTCACATGGCTGAGCGGATCGAGCGGACCGCCTACGTGCTGGCTCGCCGTATCGCGGGCCGCCAACAGGCCGATCTTGTCACGGAGTTCTGCCGCTGGCTCCCCGCCGGTTCCGCAGCCGGCGTGCCCGACCGCCCGTACGCGACCGGGCTGCCCCGCACCGGACCGGAAGGCACCGCCGCCTCACCCTGCACCCGGCACACCGGACTCCGCGAGACCGCCCTCGCCTCCTTCCTCGCCAACCTCCTGGACGCCCCCGATCTGCTGGCGGCCCTGCGCATCGAACCCGCCCTGGCCGACCGGGCCTGGACGGAGTCGCTGCGCCGCGACCCGCCCGTCCAGGTCGTGCTGCGCCGCACCGTCACCGAGGTCACCCTCAGCGGAGGCACGCTGCCCGCCGGGGCGCCCGTCGCCTGTCTGATCGGCTCGGCGAGCCGCGATCCGGCACGGTTCGCCGCCGCCGACCTCTTCGACCCCTTCCGCCGCGACCAGGGCCGTTCCCTCACCGGACCGGCCGGCTGCCCCGCCGTGGTGCTCGGCCGGCTGGAGGCCCGGCAGGGCCTGCGCGCCCTGCTCGACGCGATGCCCCGGCTCCGCTGGGCGGACGGCTTCCGCCCGGCCGGCACCGGGCTGCTCACCCGCGGGCCGCGGGCCCTTCTCGTCCGACCCGGCTGAGCAGCGCCACCGGCCGTTCGGCGAACAGGTCGACCGCCGCGACCGTGGCCCCGGTGAACTTCCGGCCGGCTGCCAGCAGATCGGTCCACGGTCCGTCGTCCGGCAGCGTCAGCTCCGTCCCGCGCCAGCCGCCCGACTCCGCCAGCCGCAACGACAGCCTGGTCACCGCCGTGACCACCTCGCCCGAACGGCAGAAGGCCAGACAGTGCGCGGCCGCCGGGCCATGCGCGCTCAGCGGGGTGTACGTCCCGGACTCGCCGAACACCTCGGGCCGTTCGCGCCGCAGCCGCAACGCGACCGCCGTGAGCGCGCCCTTCTCGCTGGCAGGTCCGTCCTCGGGCGGGTGGCGGAACGGCCGACGGTTGTCCGGGTCGACCAGCGCCACGTACTCCCGTTCCGTGCCCTGATACAGATCCGGCACACCCGGCATCGTCAGCTGCACCAGCGCCGCACCGAGCACATTGGCCCGTACGTACCGGTCGAGCGTGCCCGCGAACCGCTCCAGCGCCTCCCGCACCGGACCGTTGCCCGCCGCCGGCCCCGCCGCGACGAAGTCCGTCACCGCCCGCTCGTACGCCGGATCCGGCTCGGTCCAGCTGGTGAAGAGCCCCGCCTCGCGGACCGCCTTCAGCAGCGCGGGCTCCAGCCGCCCCGCCATCTCGCGGGTCGGCAGCCTCGCGCAGCCGTACGCCGTCTGCCAGGCCTGCCAGGCCAGCTGTGCGTCGGGCGCGGCCGCGGGAGTCAGCCGTGCCAGCTCCACCAGCAGCCAGGACCACTGCTCCGGGCACTCGGTCAGCACCGCGATCCGGGCCCGTACATCGGCGCTCCGCTTGGTGTCGTGGGTGGTCAGCGCCGTGCCCGTGGCAGGCCAGTCGCGCGCCAGCCGGGCGCAGAACGCGTGGAACTCCTCCGGCGTCACCGCCGGATGCCCGGGATCGCCGCCCACCTCGTTCGCCGAGATCAGCGGCACGTACCGGTAGAACGCCGTGTCCTCGACCGACTTCGCGCGGAGCGCCGACGCGGTCTGGGCGAACCGGGCGCAGAACGCGGCCCGGTCGGGCCCCTCGCCCAGCCGCCCCAGCGCCAGCTCCCACACCACATCGACGGCCGACGCCTCCTCCGGAACGGAGAACGCCGCCTTCGCGTCCCGCACGACCCCGTCCGGGAGCGCCGCCCGGGCCGTCTCCGTGCAGGGGCCGCCGGCCGTCACGTAGGGGCGGTAGACGGGTACGCGTACGAGCAGTTCGCGCACGGCGGTGTGCAGCGCCCACGGGGCGTGGTCCCGCAGTGCCGGGTCCTCGGCGCAGAGGCGTACGGCGAGCCGGGTCAGCAGCGCGGTCTCGGCGGCCAGCTCATGCGTCACCACCCGGTACGCGGCCCGCCGCACGGTCGCCGTCCAGTCACCGCCGCGGTCCCCGGCCGGCCCCGAGTACTCCCGGTAGCGGCCGATCAGCTCCGCCGCGCCCATCGGATCGACGAAGAGGCCGTCGATCCGGTGCAGCGCGTCGTACCCGGTCGTCCCGGCGACCGCCCAGTCCGGGGGCAGCGGTTCGGCACCCGTGAGGATCTTCTCCACCACCGTCCACCGCCCGCCGGTCGCCGCCGAGAGCCGCTCCAGGTAGGCCGCGGGATCGGCGAGCCCGTCGGGGTGGTCGATGCGCAGACCGTCGACGACCCCGTCCCGGACCAGTTCGAGGATCTTGCCGTGGGTGGCGGCGAAGACCTCGGGATCCTCCACCCGCACTCCGATGAGGTCGGAGATGGTGAAGAACCGACGGTAGTTCAGCTCCGTACGGGCCAGCCGCCACCAGCCGAGCCGGTAGTGCTGGGCATCCAGCAGCTCGGACATCGGCAGGTGGGCGGTGCCGGTCCGGAGCGGGAACTCCTGCTCGCCGTGGCGCAGCACCTCCCCGTCGACCCGGAGCCTGTCGAGCTCGACGCCGATCGGCCCGGCGAGCACCGGCAACAGCACCTTGCCACCGCCCGCCGCCCAGTCGATGTCGAACCAGCGGGCGTACGGGGACCCGGAGCCCTCGCGCAGCACCTCCCACAGCGCGTGGTTGAGGCGGGGCACGGCGGCCATGTGGTTCGGCACGAGGTCCACGATCAGCCCGAGCCCGTACTCACGCGCCGTACGGGCCAGCTCCCGCAGCCCCTCCTCCCCGCCGAGTTCGGCGCGCACCCGGCCGTGGTCGACGACGTCGTACCCGTGTCTGGAGCCGGGCACGGCTTCGAGGACCGGGGACAGATGCAGATGGGAGACGCCGAGCGCGGCGAGATACGGCACGGCCTGTCCGGCGGCCGAGAACGGGAAGTCCGGCTGGAGCTGGAGCCGGTAGGTGGCGGTGGGCGTCATGCGCCGTTACGTACCCAGACTGCGGCCTTCTGTGTCACGGAACGCGGCAAAGGGCTCGACCGGCGGTGCCGTCGGCCGCCGGCCGGGACGTACGCGGGTCTCGACCGGCGGTGCCGTCGGCCGTCGGCCGGGACCTACGCGGGCCGCTGCAACACCGCCAGGCTCCGTCCGACCAGCGTCACCTGTTCGCCGGCCGACACCTTCGGCCCCGAACCGGGCAGGACCCCGGCGGGGCGGGCCGTGTCGACCACCACCAGCCACTGCCGGCCGTGATTCACCGGAACGGAGAATTCCAGCGTCTCGGCGCTCGCGTTGAACATCAGCAGGAACGAGTCGTCGGAGATCCGCTCGCCACGCGGCCCCGGCTCCGAGATCGCGTGGCCGTTGAGAAAGACCGTCAGCGCCTTGGCGTGCGCGGCCTGCCAGTCCCGCTGCGTCATCTCGCGGCCCCCGGGCGTGAACCACGCGATGTCCGAGAGCTCGTCGTGCGTGCCCTCGACCGGCCGCCCGTGGAAGAACCGGCGGCGCCGGAAGACCGGATGGTCGCGGCGGAGCCAGACCATCGCCCGGGTGAACTCCAGCAGGCTGCTGCCCAGACCGTCCCCCTCGGCGGGAGCGTCCCCGTCCTCGTCGTCCGCGTCGTCAGCCGCGGCCCCGGCCGGGTCGGGCCAGTGCACCCACGACAACTCGCTGTCCTGGCAGTACGCGTTGTTGTTGCCCCGCTGGGTGCGCGCGAACTCGTCGCCGTGGCTCAGCATCGGCACGCCCTGCGACAGCATCAGCGTGGCGATGAAATTCCGCATCTGCCGCATCCGCAGCTCCAGCACCTCAGGCTGATCCGTCTCGCCCTCCGCGCCGCAGTTCCAGGACCGGTTGTGGCTCTCGCCGTCCCGGTTGCCCTCGCCGTTCGCCTCGTTGTGCTTGTCGTTGTACGAGACCAGGTCGTGCAGGGTGAACCCGTCGTGGCAGGTGGTGAAGTTGATCGAGGCGAGCGGCCGCCGTCCGTCGTCCTGGTACAGGTCCGACGACCCGGTCAGCCGCCCGGCGAACTCGGCGAGGGTCCTCGGCTCGCCCCGCCACAGGTCCCGCACGGTGTCCCGGTACTTGCCGTTCCACTCCGTCCACAGCGGCGGGAAGTTCCCCACCTGATAGCCGCCCTCGCCCACGTCCCACGGTTCGGCGATCAGTTTCACCTGGCTGACCACCGGGTCCTGCTGCACCAGGTCGAAGAACGACGACAGCCGGTCCACCTCGTGGAACTGCCGGGCCAGGGTGGCCGCCAGATCGAAGCGGAACCCGTCCACGTGCATGTCCGTGACCCAGTACCGCAAGGAGTCCATGATCAGCTGGAGCACGTGCGGCGACCGCATCAGCAGGGAGTTCCCGGTCCCCGTGGTGTCCATGTAGTACCGCTGGTCGTCCGCGAGCCGGTAGTACGAGGCGTTGTCCAGGCCCCGGAAGGAGAGCGTCGGACCCAGGTGGTTGCCCTCCGCGGTGTGGTTGTAGACCACGTCGAGGATCACTTCGATGCCCGCCTGATGCAGCGCCCGTACGGCCTGCTTGAACTCCAGCACCTGCTCACCGCGGTCGCCCCAGGACGCGTACGCGTTGTGCGGGGCGAAGAAACCGATGGTGTTGTAACCCCAGTAATTGGCCAGCCCCGCGTCCGCCAGCCGGTGGTCCTTGACGAACTGGTGCACCGGCATCAATTCGATCGCCGTGACACCCAGTTCCGTCAGGTGGGCGATCACCTCCGGATGGGCCAGTCCTGCGTACGTGCCGCGCAGCTCCTTCGGCAGCGCCGGATGGAGCATCGTCAGGCCCTTCACATGGGCCTCGTAGATCACGGTGCGGTGGTAGTCCGTACGGGGCCGCCGGTCGTCGCCCCAGTCGAAGTACGGGTTGACCACGACCGAGGTCATGGTGTGGGGGGCCGAGTCGAGATCATTGCGCGCGTCGGGCCGGCCGAACGGATAGCCGTACACCGCCTCGCCCCACCGGATCTGCCCCGCGAGGGCCCGGGCATACGGGTCGAGCAGCAGTTTGGCCGAATTGCAGCGGATGCCGCGCTCCGGTTCGTACGGGCCGTGCACCCTGAATCCGTACCGCTGACCGGGCATCACCCCGGGCAGATAGGCATGGCGGACAAACGCGTCGGTCTCCCTGAGCTCCACCGCCGTCTCGGAACCGTCGTCGTGCAGCAGGCACAACTCGATTCGGTGGGCGGCCTCCGAGAAGACCGCGAAGTTGGTCCCGGCGCCGTCGTACGTGGCACCGAGGGGATACGCCTGTCCCGGCCAGACCTGCATAGGTTCGACTCTTCCACTTCTGATCCGGGTGTCTGGGGCTTGCGGGCTGCTCGAGCCAGATCTTCCCCGAAAGTGGTGCGGCTACCTAGGACGTCGCGCGGTCCGGTCAACATCGGGCCTCTCCGTGTCGCCCGGAACGGGAATCCGGGGTCCTGAGCCGGTCGTCGGCCCCGTGCAGGGCCCCGGACGAGGTGCCCAATCACTATGAATCCGCTCACTACGGCAGATCTCGCACCCGGGAACGTGCCTATGTCACAGGGGAGTTGACGAAGCAGCCTGCGCATCCTGCTGCACCGGATCCCGCTCGCGGAGTACCCTTCCTTGATCGTTGGTGGGGGAGTGGAAGGCGGTGCGCGGGTGAGCTCGGGAGGGTTCGAGCTGCCTCCAGGTGACGCAGGTCACGAGGGGGAATCCACCGATGCCCCGCCCGGGGCGGTCTCACTTGCGCGGCCCATGGAGATCGGCGCGGAACTGGACTGGGGAGCGGACGCCTGGAGCGAGGTGCGTACGCGCGCCCAGCGGGCCGGGCGTGCCTACATCTGGCTGAATCTCGTGGAGCAGCGGCTGCGCGCCGTGGTCGCCGCGGTGCTCCGGCCCATCTACGAGCCGGTCCACGGCGAGGACTGGGTGGTGGCCGCTGCCGGACCCGCCGGGCAGGAGTGGGTGCAGCGCGCCGTCGCCGTACGCGAGGTCTCCCGTCGCAAGGGCTATCTGCTGGACCCGGCCGACGACAACGTGCTGAGCTTCCTCACTCTGCCGCAGCTGCGCGAGCTGATGGTTCAGCACTGGCCGTGTTTCGAGGCGTACTTCGACGACCGGCGCGAGGTCGAGCTGGCGCTCGACGAGCTGGAGGTCGCCCGCAATGTGGTCTCCCGCAACCGGGCCCTGAACGAGGCGGTCCTCGCCCAGGCCGAGCGCGCCTCGGCCCGGCTCCTGGAGATCCTGGGCAGCGGGGCGGCGGTTCCCTCGTCCGACCGGCTGCCGGTCGACGCCGTCGAGGAGCTGGTCGGCGACCGGTACGCGGATGTGGTCTCCGTCCACTCCGACCGGGTGCGGCTCCAGCGCCAGCTGCCCGCCGAGGACCTCTTCGGCGGTTCGCGCCGCCTCGACGCGATCGGCATAGGACTCAATCTGCTGGTGCAGAACTTCTCCGGCCGCCGGCTGATCCGGCTCGCCGAGTCGGGCTGCCGGGTCCGGCTCCTCTTCATCAACCCGGCGAGCAGCGCCGTCAAGCGCCGTGAGCGGGAGCTGGGCCTCAAGAAGGGCGAACTGAGCCGGTCGGTGGAGATGAACATCCTCCATATGCGCCGGGTCCGCTCCAAGCTCCGCGATCCGGGCGCGTTCGAGATCCATGTCTTCGACGAGACGCCGCGCTTCACGGCCTATCTGGTGGACGGCGACGGGACGGACGCGGTCGGGGTCGTCCAGACGTATCTGCGGCGCGCACGCGGCATGGAGGCGCCCGTTCTGGTGCTGCGGGGCGGCGGGCGGGCGGTGGTCCGGGCGGGGCAGGAGAACGAGCACGGGCTGTTCGAGACGTACCGCGAGGAATTCGAGTCCGTGTGGGCGGACTCCCGGCCGGTCTCCTGAGGGGTTGTTTCCTGAGGGGGCGTCCCTGAGGAACCGTTCCTCGGTCGTTGCTCCTGAGAGCTGTTCCTGAGGGGCTGTCCGTCCGTTGTCAGTGGTGCATGCGAGGGTGGTCATCACCTGGGGGAGAGCACCACGAAGGAGGTACGGGATGAGCTGGCACCGGGAGGCGCTGGTCGGCTTCGACCTGGAGACGACGGGCACGGAACCGCTGGAGGCCAGGATCGTGACAGCCGCGGTCGTCGGCGTCGGCGGCAGGGACGGGGAGCCGGTGCGGCAGGACACCTGGCTGGCGGATCCGGGCATCCGGATCCCCGCGCAGGCCTCGGCGATCCACGGCATCAGCAGCGAGCGGGCGGCGGCGGAGGGCCGGCCGGTGCGCGAGGTGGCCGACGAGATCGCCGGGACGCTCACGGAGTACTGGCGCCGCGGCGTGCCGGTCGTCGCGTACAACGCGGCCTTCGATCTGACGCTGCTGACGGCGGAATTGCGGCGGCACGGGCTGCCGTCGCTGAGCGACCGGCTCGACGGGGCCGGGATCGGGCCGGTCATCGACCCGTACACCATCGACCGGGCCGTCGACCGCTACCGCAAGGGCAAGCGCACTCTCGAAGCGGTCTGCGTCGAGTACGGCGTGGTGCACGGCGGAGCCCACGACGCGGGGGCGGACGCGCTGGCCGCGGTCCGGGTGGCGTACGCGATAGCCGAGCGGCACGGCTCGGTGGCCGCGCTGACCGCCGCCGAACTGCACGAGCGCCAGGTGGAGTGGTACGCGCAATGGGCGGCCGACTTCCAGCAGTTCCTGCGCCGTAAGGGCACGGCGGACGCGGTGATCGACGGCCACTGGCCCCTGCGCGAGCCGGCCCCGGTGACCGGCTGAGGACGCAGCCGGCCCCGAGCCGGTCCGGCACGCACGAAAGCCGAGCCGGTCCGGCGCGGGAACGTCAAGCACGCACGGTGCTCGAGGACATCTTCTGAGCCCGTCCGGCCCTTGAGGGCACCCCCCCCGAGTCCGTCCGGCGCTTGATGGACACCCCGAGCCCGTCCGGCGCTTGAGGGCGGCGCAACGGCCCCGGACGGCCCCGGTCACCCGCGCTCCGCACCGGGGTATCCGCGTCCTAGAACGGATACCACCGCACCGTCGCGTCGCCGTCGCGCAGCGATGCCACCCGGCGGCGGAACTCCGCGAGTGCCTTCGGGTTGGTCGGCGCGTGCTGGGACACCCAGGCGCAACTGGCCGTCTCCCGCGCCCCGCGCAGCACCGCGCAGCCGTCCCATTCGCGGACGTCCCAGCCGTACGCGGCGGTGAAGGCGTCGTACGCCTCGGCCGCCAGTCCGTACCGGTCCCGGGACAGCGTGAGCACCACCAGGTCGTGCTCACGCAGATCGGCGGAGAAGGTCTCCAGATCGACCAGCACCGGCCCGTCCGGGCCGACGTGGACATTACGGGGGAGGGCATCGCCATGGATCGGACCCGGCGGCAGATGAGGGACCAGCGCGGCCGCGGCCGTCGCGAAGCCGTCACGGCGCTCACGCAGATAGTCGGCGTCGGCCGGGTCGACCGCGTCGCCCGCGAGCCGCAGCCAGCGCTCGACCCCGCCCAGCAGTTCACGGCGCGGAAGGGTGAACCCGTCCGGTGCGGGCAGCGCGTGGACCAGGGTGAGCAGCCGCGCCAGATCCTGCGGATCCGCTGGGCGTACGGCATCGGGCAGCCGGTGCCAGAGCGTCACCGGGTGGCCCTCCACCAGCCGCGCCCGGGGCTCGGCGGCCCGCACGGCGGGGACCCCCGAGGCGGCCAGCCACTCGGCTACGGCCACCTCGCGCTCGGCCCGGTCCCGCAGTTCCGGGTTCCGCACGGCGTCCCGGCCGACCTTGACCACCAGGTCGCCCACGGCAAACACCGCGTTCTCACCCAGCGCGAGCAGCTCCGCACCGCCGGACAGTCCGGCAGCGGTCAGCACCTCGCGCGCACGCTTCTCGTTCATGGCTCCGATTTTCGCATCCGTGCAGGCCCGCTTGACGAACCGATGGCCCGTCAGCACGATGACGAGGGCCACCTGAGCGGCCAGAACGGTATGAAACCGATCGAATGACGCAAGGGGGCGAATTTATGACATTAGCGAGTGCGACCGTAAAATCCGGGACACACGGCCCGCCCGGCAGCCCGCACGACAAGCAGCACCGGCCGGTCAACCGGAGCGCCGGCTCCTGGTTCCTGGTGCTGCCCGCGCTGATCCCGATCCTCATTCTCAGCGTCGGCCCGCTCCTCTACGGCATCGCGCTGGCTTTCACCGACGCGCAGTCCGGCCGCACCCGCTCCACCCAGTGGGTGGGCGGGCTGAATTTCCAGGACCTGCTCCACGACACCCTCTTCTGGGAGTCCTTCCGGATCGGTCTCCTGTGGGCGGTCGGCGTCACGGTCCCGCAGTTCGTGCTGGCGCTCGGCCTCGCCCTGCTGCTCAACCAGAATCTGCGGATGCGCTGGCTGGCGCGGGCGCTGGCGATCATTCCGTGGGCGATGCCCGAGGTGGTCGTCGGCATCATGTGGCGGCTCGTCTACAACCCGGACGCGGGGGTCCTCAACGAGACCATCCGCGATCTCGGCCTCGGGGACGGCCGGGCCTGGCTCACCGGACTCGCCACCGCCCTGCCCGCCGTGATCGTCGTGGGCGTCTGGGCCGGCATGCCGCAGACCACCGTCGCCCTGCTGGCCGGACTGCAGAACACCCCGCACGAACTCCACGAGGCCGCCGCGCTGGACGGAGCGGGCGCCTGGCGCCGCTTCCGTACCGTCACCTGGCCCGCGCTCAGACCCGTCGCGCTCTCCATCACCGCGCTCAACTTCATCTGGAACTTCAACTCGTTCGCCCTGGTCTACGTACTGACCAACGGCGGACCCGGCGGCCGTACCCGGCTGCCGATGCTCTTCGCCTACGAAGAGGCATTCCGTTATGGACAGTTCGGCTACGCCGCGGCGATGGGATGTGTGATGGTCGCGGTGATCTCCGTGATCCTCGCCGGGTATCTCGTCGGCCGGCTCAGGGGAGGCGAGGACCGGTGAGCCCGCTTACCAGCAGATCCGCACGTGCCGGACAGTACGTCGCACTGCTCGGCTATCTCGTCTTTCTGGCGTTCCCGTTCCTGTGGCTGATCTCCACCGCCTTCAAACCGGCGCGCGAACTGGGCTCCCTGCACCCGACCTGGATCCCGGAACATCCGACGCTCGACAACTTCCGCGCGGCGTTCGACGAACAGCCGCTGCTCCAGGCCGCCGCCAATTCGCTGATCGTCGCCCTCTGCGCCGCCGTCGTCGCGGTACTCGTCGCCACGCCCATGGCGTATGTGACGGCCCGCCACCGCTCCAGGCTTTCGAGTGCCACCACCGGCTGGGTCGTGGTCAGCCAGGCGTTCCCGTTCGTCCTGCTGATCATTCCGCTCTTCCTGATCCTCAAGAACCTCCATCTGATCAACACCCTGTGGGGGCTGGCCATGGTGTACGTGGTCTGGGCACTGCCCTTCGCGCTGTGGATGCTGACCGGATACGTACGGGCCGTGCCCGCCGAGCTCGAAGAGGCCGCCTCGGTCGACGGCGCGGGCCGGCTCCGCACGCTCGTCTCGGTCACCGCGCCGCTGCTGGCCCCCGGCATCGTCGCCACGGCGCTCTTCGCGTTCATCACCGCATGGAACGAGTTCTTCTTCGCGCTCGTCCTGCTCAAGACACCGGAGAAGCAGACCTTGCCGGTCGTACTGACCCACTTCCTCGGCGCGGAGGGCACGGCCGATCTCGGACCGCTCGCCGCCGCCGCGTTCCTCGCGACCCTTCCCTCGCTGGTCGTCTTCGCGCTCATCCAGCGGCGGATCACCGGTTCCATGCTGGCCGGGGCGGTGAAGAGCTGATGCGCGCACGGGTACGGACGACGGCCGCCGCCGTGACCACCGCGCTGGCTCTGCTGCTCACCGGCTGCGCGGGGACGGACGACAGCAGGGGCGACGACAGGCGGACCGAGCTCAGCTTCCAGTCGCTGGCCTGGCAGAAGGAGTCCGTCGACGCGAACAAGCAACTGGTGAAGGAGTGGAACGCGACCCACCCCGACATCCATGTCACATATGTCCAGGGCAGCTGGGACACCGTCCACGACCAGCTGCTCACCTCCTTCGAGGGCGACGAGGCACCGGACGTCATCCATGACGCCTCCGACGACCTCGCCGACTTCGCGTACGGCGGCTACCTCGCCGATCTGCGCACGCTCCTCCCGGACCGGCTGACCGCCGACATCCCGCAGCAGAGCTGGCAGACCACCACCTTCGGCGACGGCGTCTACGGAGTGCCGTTCCTCCAGGAGCCCCGCGTACTGATCGCCAACACCGGGATCCTCGAGGAGTCGGGGGTCCGTATCCCCACCCCCGACAGCCCCTGGAGCTGGACCGAATTCCGGCAGGTCACCAAGGAGCTGACGGGCAAGGGGAGATACGGCGTCGCCTGGCCGCTCAAGGAGCCGGTCTCCGTCACCCTCAACCTCGGGCTCTCCGCCGGTGGCCGGCTCTTCCACCGCGGCGCCGACGGCAAGGTGACCATCCGCGCGGGCGAGGGCGACCAGGTCGTCCCCGGCACCATTCGCGACCAGGTGAACACCGACCACAGCGCCGCACGCACCACGCTCGGCATGGGCGGCTCCGACACCCTGCCGGGATTCTTCGGCGGCAAGTACGCGATGGTTCCGCTCGGCTTCTCGTACCGCCAGCAAATTGTCGAGCAGGCCCCCGAGGGCTTCGAGTGGACGGTGCTGCCCGCCCCCGTCGGCAGCGGGGGACCCGCCCAGGGGGTGAGCCCGCAGACCCTCTCCGTCTCGGAGGCCAGCCCGCACAAGAAGGAGGCCGCGCAGTTCATCGACTTCCTGCTGCGGCCGCAGAACATGGTGCGCCTCGCCAAGGGGGACTGGATGCTCCCGACCGGCACAGCGGCCCTGGCGGACCCGGCCCTGCACACCGACAAGGACGGCTGGTCGACCGGTGTCGCGGTCGCGAAGGGGCTCCGGCCGGCGCCCGCCCAGGCGGTCCGCGGTTACCCGGAATGGAAGGACAAGGTCGCCACACCCGCACTCCAGGAGTACTACAGCGGGGCGATCGGGGCGGCGGAGCTGAGAAAACGTCTGGTGGACGACGGGAACCGGGTGCTGGCCCGCTATCAGCGCTGAGACGCCCCGGAAGGAGAGCGCCGCCCGCCACCCCCGATGGCCGAAGTGCCCCCGAGTCGCTGTGCGCGGCTGTGCCCGGCCCGGTGGACGACCCCGAGGTGGCGATGAGGGCCGCGGTCGTACGGGAACGGATGGCGGGAGAGGGCGGCACGAAGCGGGCCGCCCTCTCCCGGGCCGAACCTCCGGGCCGACCGCCGCCCACCTCATCGGGGCCGAACTGCACGTGTGACGGGCGGGGGTGGAATCAAGCCGTCTCGTCGACCGCCCGGGGGCGCCGCCCCGTTCCCTCTTCCCGCCTGCGAAGGGTGCCGGTCATCGTTGCGGCAGCGGCGAGCCCCTTACGCGGGACGGGTGTTGCGAGGGCGGCGTCCGACGTGGGCGCGGCTGGCCGGTTTCTTATTACGAAGCCTTGTTGAATAAGTCACAGCCCCATGAAGGTCTTGATCTGAGCGCGTCAATCAGCGAGGGTTTCGAGCCAGCCCCCGGAGATATTCCGGCCGGGGGTCAATCCCCCCACAAAGAATGACGAGGAGACCCCTCTTCATGGCAATTCTCGGTGCCGCCGCCTTCTACCTCTCCGGACACCCGGACGCCACCCCGGAAGAGGTCGCCACGGCCCTGACCGACGGTGCCACCCCCGACGCGATCTCCGACGCGACGGAGGGCACACCGAACAAGCTGCTGAAGGTCGTCGAGTAACCGACCCCGCGCAGACGTGACCGGGCAGCGGACGCCCGGCGCGACGGAATCGGCGGCCGCCGCGCCCTCCCCCACGGGGCGCGGCGGCCGCACCGCGTGAAGCGATCGTCCTATGGTGTGCCCATGACGATGTACGCGGCGCTGTTGCGCGGAATCAATGTGAGCGGTCACAAGAAGGTTCCGATGGCCGAACTCCGCACACTGCTCACCGAACTGGGCCACGGCGACGTCCGCACCCACCTGCAGAGCGGCAACGCCGTCTTCAGCAGCCCGTCGGACGACGAGAACGCACTCGCCGCCGAACTGGAGCGGACCATCGAGAAACGGTTCGGCTTTCCCGTCCCCTGCCTGGTCCGGGACGGCGCCTACCTCGCGGCAGTTGCGGCGGCCTGCCCCTTCCCGGCCGCCGAACTCGAAGGCAGACAACTGCACATCACCTACTACGGACAACCCGTCGACGCCGAACGCTTCGCCCGGATCGACCCCGCGGCCTACCTCCCCGAGGAGTTCCGGCTCGGCGACCGCGCGCTCTACCTCTACGCCCCCGACGGACTGGGCCGTTCCAAACTCGCCGACGCACTGTCCCGGCCCACCCTCACCAGGGGCGTCACGGCCACCTCACGCAACTGGAACACCGTGGTCAAGCTCGTGGAGATGACCGCACACGACGGAGCCCGCACATGAGCGAACCGTCCCCCGGAGTGGCCGCGGCCTTCGAGGGCGAGCTCCGCCTCCTGGACCCGTCGGTACGAGCCTCCGCCGAACTCCTCTCCCAGGTGCTGCACCCCGAGTACCGTGAGATCGACTCCACCGGCCGGGTCTGGGACCGCGACACGATGATCGCCTCGCTCACCGGGGACGACGCCCCGCATCCCGGTCCGCTCACCGCGTCCCGGATGCGCGGAGTCCAGCTGCACGGCCAACTCGTCCATGTCACCTACGACACCGAGGCGAAGGGGAGCTTCGCCCACCGCAGTTCGCTGTGGCGGCTGACCGGCGCGGGCTGGTTGCTCTACTTCCACCAGGCCACCTTGTTCGACCAGGCCCCGAACACCGGTCCGGACGACGAGGGCTGAGCCCGCTCAGCGACGGGCGACGCGCTGCGCCCGCGCCGTCCACCGGCCGTCCGTACAGGAGATCCGCACCGGATGCCCGAAGCAGTCGCCGCCCCGGTCGGTGCACTCATACGGGTGCGAGCGCCTCCAGGCGGCTCATGTCCTCGGCGGACAGCCGGATCTCCCGCGCCCCCAGGTTCTCCGCGAGATGGCCGGGCGAACCGGTGCCCGGGGTCGGGCACAGCACGGGGGAGCGGTGCAGCAGCCAGGCGAGGGCGATCTGCCCGCGGGTGGCACCGTGCCGGTCGGCGACACCGGCGAGCGCCGCGGCGGACTCACCGGTCAGGGCGCCGTTCGCCAGCGGGAACCAGGGCAGGAAGGCGAGGCCATGGGTCTCGCAAAGTCTCAGCACCGCGTCCGACGAACGGTCGAGGAGATTGAAGCGGTTCTGCACCGAGGCGATCGCGGTCAGGGAGAGAGCCTGCTCCAGCTGGTCGGCGGTGAGGGTGTCCAGACCGATGTACCGGATCTTGCCTTCCTGTCTCAGCGCCTCCAGAGCCCCCAGCTGGTCGGCCATCGGCACGTCCGGGTCCAGCCGGTGCAACTGGTAGAGATCGATCCGGTCCGTCCGCAGCCGTCGCAGACTGGCCTCGCACATCGCCCGCAGCTGCTCGGGACGGCCCGCGACGTGCCAGGCGCTGTCGCTGGTCCGCACCACACCGCCCTTGGTCGCGATGACCAGATCGTCGCGATACGGGTGAAGGGCCTCGGCGACCAGCTCCTCGGCCAGCCCGGGGCCGTAGTTGTCGGCGGTGTCGATGAGCGTGACCCCTTGCTCGACGGCCGCCCGCAGCACGGCCACGGCCTCCTGCCGCTCCCCGCGCGGACCCCAGTATCCGGCGCCGGTCAGCTGGGCGGTGCCGTAACCGAGACGACGTACGGGCAGCTCGCCACCGAGCAGGAACACACCGCCGAGCGGCTGTGACGTGAAAGACATGACGGGAACACTAGTGCCCCTCGTTGATCAGACACTTGGTCGGGCACTGCCACTGATCGCCACGCAGTTCGCTCAATCGTGCCCATGTTCGCCAAAACAAGGTATTGGCCCAGTAGTTGTGCCGCGCTGAGGGTCCGAGATGGCTTGTCCGACCGCCACCGACGTGGAGAAGCCCAAGCTGCTCGCCCCGGTCGAGCCGGATGTGACGCCGCCCTCGTCGACGCCGCCACCTGAAGCGGCGGGTCCGGCCGGCGTCGCCTTTCTTCAATGCCGTTGTCAGTGGCCCGTCCTAGTCTGGGACGTATGAAGAACGAGCACGCTCACATGACCGAAGTCGCCGGCGAAGCGGCCCGCATCGCCCGTTCCATCACCACCGATCAGCTCGAACTGCCCACGCCCTGTGGCGACTGGGACCTGCGCGAACTCATCAACCACTGGGTGCTCTACACCTCCCACGGCCTGGAGCGCCGCGCCCTGCGCGAGGATCTTCCCGAGGAGCTCACCACCCGCGACTTCACCGCCGACGCCGACTGGGCGCAGCAGTACGCGGCGCAACTGGACCGGGCCGTCGCCGCCTGGTCGGACCCGGCGGTCTGGGAGGGCGAGGTCGACCTCGGGAATTCCACGACACCCGCTTCCGAGACAGCCGCGATGCTCATCGAGGAGACGGCGCTGCACACCTGGGACGTGGCCCGCGCCGTCGGCGAGGAGCTCCGGCTCTCCGACGCCGCGGCCACCTATGTCCTCGACGTCGTCGACGGCAACGCCGCGCTCTACCGGCAGTACGACGGCTTCGCCGACGAGGTGACGGTGCCCGGATCGGCGTCGCCGCTCGAACGGGCGCTGGCCCACAGCGGACGCGACCCGCACTGGGCCAGGGCCTGAAAGTGGCCCAGTTGACCGGACGGTGAATGGCCCGGGGCGGTACGCCACTACCTGGTTAGGCTCGACGCATGACCACTCACCGCACCCCGGACACGGGCAGGACCGCCGTCGACTTCTACTTCGATCCGGCCTGCCCGTTCGCCTGGATCACCTCCCGCTGGATGCTGGAGGTGGAGCAGCAGCGCGACATCGAGCTCCGCTTCCACGTCATGAGCCTCTACCTGCACAACATCGGCAATGAACTCCCCGACTGGTACCGGGAACTGGTCGACAAGTCGATCGGCCCGGTGCGGGTCGCGGTCGCGGCGGCTGCCCACCACGGTGATGCTGTGCTCCGCGATCTCTACACCGCGATGGGCAGCCGCATCCACCAGCAGAAGAACGAGGACTTCGACGAAGTGATCGCCGAATCCCTCGCGGAGCTCGGTCTGCCCGCCGCGCTGGGTGCCGCCGCGCACTGTGAGACGTACGACGAGGCACTGCGGCGCAGCCACGACGCCGGCAAGGATCCGGAGGCGGACGCCTACGTCGGTACGCCCACGGTCCATGTCGACGGTTCGGTCTGGTTCGGGCCGGTCCTGCGGGCCGTACCGCGTGGCGAGGAGGCGGCGCGGGTCTTCGACAGCTTCCGCGTACTTGCCGGGAATCCGGACCTCTTCGAACTCAAGCGGACCCGCACGGGCAGCCTGGACGTGGGCTGATGAACGGCGGCCGCTACGCGCCGGGCTCTACGCGGTGAGCGAGGCCGGCCGGGCGCGCGGGACACGGGCCTCGTCGTACCGGGTCAGCAGCAGCCGTGCCAGCTCCGGTGACGCGCCGAGGACATCGGCCAGCACGTCCGCCCCGGCCGCTCCCGCGGCGATACGGTCCGGGAGCCGGCCGGGTGCGATGACATAGGGGGCCACCGCCACCCGCCGTACGCCCTCGGCGCGCAGGGTCCGTACGGCGTCCTCGGTGCGGGGGAGGGATGCGGAGGCGAACGCAGGCCGCACGGAACACCAACCGGTGTGCCGCAGCTCCCGCGCGATTTCAGCGATCACTGCGATCGCCTCCGGGTCTGTGGAGCCCGCCGAGGCCAGGACGAGCCCGGTCGAGCCGCGGTCACCGGGACGGATCCCGGCTTCGTGCAGCCGTCGTTCCAGTGCCGAGTTCAGCAGGGGTGACGGGCCGAGCACCTCGGCCTGCCGGATGCGCATCCGAGGCAGCCTGGTCCGGGCCTCGTGCAGCACCGTCGGGATGTCGGACTTGGCGTGGAAGGCCCGGGTCAGGAGGAGGGGGAGCGCGATGACGTCCCCCGCTCCCTGTGCGGCCAGCCGCTCCAACACCCTCGGCACCGACGGTGCGTTGAAGTCCAGGAAGCCGGTCTCCACGCGCAGCCCCGGCCGCAGCGACCGCACCCGCGCGGTGAGCGCGTGCACGGTCGCCGCGTGCCGCGGGTCGCGGCTGCCGTGGGCGATGACGAGGAGGACCGGGGCGGACATGGCGTGGCTCAGTTCTTGACGAGGAGACCGCGGCTGCGCAGCACCCGCCGCTCCAGCGGACTGAAGATCAGCAGGTCGATCGCGATGCCGACGAAGAGGATCAGGATGATGGCCAGGAAGATGCCGGGCATGTCGGCGTTGTTGCGGCCGTTCTCCAGCAACTGTCCGAGCCCGAGCCCGAGGTCGGGGGAGGACGCGATGATCTCGGCGGCCATCAGCGAGCGCCAGGAGAACGCCCAGCCCTGCTTGAGACCGGCCAGATAGCCGGGCAACGCGGCCGGCAGCACGATGTGCCAGGTCCCGCGCAGCCCGGTCGCGCCGAGCGTGCGGCCCGCCCTGAGGAACAGCGGCGGCACCTGGTCGACGCCGGAGACCAGCCCGTTGGCGACCGAGGGGACGGCGCCCAGCAGGATCACCGCGTACATCATCTTGTCGTTCAGCCCGAGCCAGATCACCGCGGGCGCCACCCAGGCCACCGACGGCAGGGACTGCAGCCCGGACAGGATCGGGCCGATCGCCGCCCGTACGAGTTTCACCCGGGCGACCAGCAGACCCAGCGGCGTACCGATGGCCACGGCCAGCAGGAAGCCGAGCAGACCGCGCGAGATGCTGGTCCAGACGACGTCCAGGAGCGTCCCCTGCAGCCACATGTCGGCCGCGCTGTTCCACACCGCACCCGGTGAGGGCAGCTTGTAGTCGTCGGTGACCCGGGCCTCGACGAGCAACTGCCAGACGACGACCACCAGCGCCACCGCGAGCACCGGCGGCAGTACCTTGCGGAGCAGCACCTCGCGCACGGGGGTGCGGCGCACCTGCACGGCGTCCAGCGCGTCGAGCCCGGCCTCCAGCCCGGCCAGATCGTCGGGCTTGGTGTCAGTGCTGGCCATGACGGCGGATCTCCCCACGCAGCTGTTCGGTGATCTCAAGGGAAAGTTCCGCCACAGCGGTGTCCTCGATACGGCGCGGCTGATCGATGTCGACCGTCCACTCGCGCGCGATCCGGCCGGGCCGGGACGAGAGCAGGACGACGCGCTCGGCGAGCCGTACCGCCTCGCGCACGTTGTGCGTGACGAAGAGGACCGAGACCCTCGTCTCGCGCCAGATCCGGGTCAGCTCGTCATGCAGCACGTCCCGGGTGATGGCATCGAGCGCGGCGAACGGCTCGTCCATCAGCAGTAGTTGACTGTCCTGGGCGAGGGACCGGGCCATGGCCACCCGCTGCCGCATGCCGCCCGAGAGCTCATGCACCCGTTTCCCGTACGCCCCGCCCAGCCGTACGAGTTCCAGCAGCCGCTCGGCCTCCGTGCGGCGCTGCGACTTGGGTACGCCGCGCAGGCGCAGCGCGAGTTCGATGTTCTTGCCCGCGGTCAGCCACGGGAACAGGGCGTGCTCCTGGAACATCAGGGCCGGCCGCCCGCCGGGGGTCTCGATGGATCCCGCGGTCGGGCGGTCGAGCCCGGCCACCAGGTTCAGCAGCGTCGACTTTCCGCACCCGGAGGCTCCCAGGAGGGTGACGAACTCGCCCGGTGCGACATCGAGCGTGATGTCGTCCAGGACGAGCTGCTGCCCCGTCGGTGCGCCGAAGGACTTCGAGACATGTGCGATACGAGCGGCGTGCCCGACCGAGACACGGTCCTCGGCCTTGGTGAGAGTGGTCGCCATGGTCGTCACCTCCTGGGAGTCTGCGAACGGGTGCTTACTTGACGCCGAGACCGGCGTCGGCCACCTCGGGCCTGCCCGCGGCCTCGAGGATCTTGTTCAGCGGCTTCAGGTCGTAGATGCCCTTGAGGTCCGGCTTCTCCAGAAGGCCCGCCTTCACCGCGTGCCGGGCCTGCGCGTCGAGCGTGGCCGCCAGCGGGTCGTCGGTGATCTGGATCGACTTCCACGCCGGGTCGATGATCTCGGCGGGCAGCGCCTTGCCGGTCAGCTTCGTCAGCGCCGCGTTGGCGGAGGCCTTCGCCTTGTCCGGGTTGGCGTTGATCCACGCGTTGGTCTTCACCGAGCCGCGCAGCACCGCCTCCACGACGTCCGGGTGCTCCTTGAGGAACTTCTGCGACACGATGATGTTCGTGATCACGAACTTGTCGTCCGGCCACAGCGTCGACTCGTCGAGCAGCTCCTCGGCTCCCTCGGCGACCAGCTTGGACGCGGTGGGCTCGGGGACCCAGGCGCCGTCGATGGAACCGGACTTGTAGGCGTCCGGGGTCACCTTGTTGTCCGTACGGACCACGGAGACGTCGCCCTTGCCGCTCTGCGCGTCGACCTTCCAGCCCTTCTCGGAAATCCAGTTGAGGAAGGCCACGTCCTGGGTGTTGCCGAGCTGCGGGGTGGCGATCTTCTTGCCCCTGAGGTCGTCCAGGGTCTTGATCTTCTTCGGGTCGACGACCAGCTTCACACCGCCGGAGGCCGAACCGCCGATGATCCGCAGGTTCTTGCCCTTGGACTTCGTGTAGCCGTTGATGGAGGGCGACGGGCCGATGAAGCCGATGTCGATCGAGTTGGCGTTCAGCGCCTCGATCTCGGACGGCCCCGCGTTGAACTGCGAGGTCTTCAGCTGGGTGCCGCCGAGCTCCTTCTGGAAGAGGCCCTCCTGGTCACCGACCAGGGCGGTGGCGTGCGTGAGGTTCGGGAAGTACCCGATCCGTACGGTGTCCGCGGAGAGCTTCTTCGCGTCGGCGGCGACGTTCGACTTCTTGGAGCCGTCGTCCTTCGCCTCGGAGCCGTAGCCGCAGGCGGTGAGCGCGACGGCGAGCAGCGGCAGGGCGGCGGCAGCGGCGAGGCTGCGGCGCAGCGTGGTACGGGGGGCAGGCACGGGAGGCTTTCCTCTCGTCGGCCCGGTGCTCGCGCCCCTCGGAACTTAAGGGGACACGGCCGGGAAGTCGGCAGGTCTTCGTCTGAACTGGCGGTGCGGTTGGTACGGGTGGGCGCGCAGGCAGTGCGCGTACGTCATCGCGCACATCGCGCGACCCCGCCCTGGCCGCTGCCGAGGGCGCCGCTGCCGACGCGGCCGCCCTCCTTCGCGAACGTGGAGTAGATGTCGATGGTCATCAGAAGTCCCACTCGGCGTCGTCGGCCGCGTCGGCTGCGGTCTTGGCCACGGCGGCGAACGAGGCACCGGCCATGCCGGCCGTCAGCGTGGTGCCGTCCGCCGGGTCGATCAGCAGGAAGGAGCCGGTGCGGCGGGAATCCGCGTACGCGTCGAGCGCGAGCGGCTGCGCGGTACGGACGACGACCCGGCCGATGTCATTGGCGACGAGCCGGCCGGGGGCCGGGTGCTGGGAGAGGTCGTCCAGCGTGAGGCGCGACGGGATGTCCTTGACGATCGCCTTGACCGTGCGGGTGGTGTGCTTGAGCAGCACCCGCTGGCCGACGGTGAGCGGCTGGTCGGCGACGTGGCAGACGGTCGCCTCGACATCCCGGGTGACCGCGGGTGCGTCGTCGGTGGGTGCGAGGAGGTCGCCGCGGGAGATGTCGATGTCGTCCGCGAGCCGGATCGTCACGGACTGGGGTGCCCAGGCGATGTCCACGCTCTCGCCGAGCGCGTCGATCGCGGTGACCGTCGACGTACGGCCCGAGGGCAGGACGGTGACGGCCTCGCCGACGCGGAACGCACCGGCCGCGATCTGTCCCGCGTAGCCGCGGTAGTCGGGGTGCTCGGCGGTCTGCGGGCGGATGACGTACTGGACGGGGAAGCGGGCGTGGCAGGCGGTGAGGTCATGGCTGACCGGCACCGTCTCCAGGTGTTCCAGAACGGTGGGGCCGCCGTACCAGTCCATGTTGGCGGACGGCTCCACGACGTTGTCACCGGCCAGTGCGGAGATCGGGATCGCGGTGATCTCAGGTACGCCCAGGGACGCCGCGTATGCGGTGAACTCCTCGGCGATGGCGGCGAAGACGGGCTCCGCGTAGTCGACGAGGTCCATCTTGTTGACGGCCAGCACCACGTGCGGGACGCGGAGCAGCGCGGCGACGGCGGCGTGGCGGCGGGTCTGCTCGACGACGCCGTTGCGGGCGTCGACCAGGACGACGGCCAGCTCGGCGGTCGAGGCGCCCGTCACCATGTTCCGGGTGTACTGCACATGCCCCGGGGTGTCGGCCAGGATGAACCGGCGGCGCGGCGTCGCGAAGTAGCGGTAGGCGACATCGATGGTGATGCCCTGCTCACGCTCGGCCCGCAGTCCGTCGGTCAGCAGCGCCAGATCGGGCGCCTCCTGGCCCCGGCGGCGCGAGGCGTGCTCGACGGCCTCCAGCTGGTCGGTGAGGACGGACTTGGAGTCGTGCAGCAGACGTCCCACGAGGGTGGACTTGCCGTCGTCGACGGAGCCCGCGGTGGCGAACCGCAGCAGGTTGGTGGTCGACAACTGCTCCGGGTGCTGGGTGAGTGCGGTCATCTTAGAAGTACCCCTCGCGCTTGCGGTCTTCCATCGCGGCCTCGGACATCTTGTCGTCGGCGCGCGTCGCGCCCCGTTCGGTGAGCCGGGAGGCGGCGATCTCGGTGATCACGGCGTCCAGCGTCGTGGCGTCGGAGTCGACGGCGCCGGTGCACGACATGTCGCCGACCGTGCGGTAGCGGACCTGCCGGGTCTCGACCCGCTCGCCCTCCTTGGGGCCACCCCAGTCGCCCGCGGTCAGCCACATGCCGGAGCGGTTGAAGACCTCGCGCTCATGGGCGAAGTAGATCTCCGGGAGCTCGATTCCCTCGCGGTCGATGTACTGCCAGACGTCCAGCTCGGTCCAGTTGGAGATCGGGAAGACCCGGACGTGCTCACCGGGGGCGTGCCGGCCGTTGTAGAGCTGCCACAGTTCGGGGCGCTGGCGGCGCGGGTCCCACTGGGAGAACTCGTCGCGCAGCGAGAAGACCCGCTCCTTGGCGCGTGCCTTCTCCTCGTCGCGGCGCCCGCCACCGAACACGGCGTCGAAGCGGTGCTGCTGGATCGCCTCGGTCAGCGGCACGGTCTGCAGCGGGTTGCGGGTGCCGTCCGGGCGCTCGCGGAGCTTCCCGGCGTCGATGTACTCCTGCACGGAGGCGACATGGAGCCGCAGCCCGTGCCGGGCCACCGTGCGGTCGCGGTACTCCAGCACCTCGGGGAAGTTGTGCCCGGTGTCGACGTGCAGCAGTGTGAACGGCACCGGCGCCGGCGCGAACGCCTTGAGCGCCAGATGCAGCATCACGATCGAGTCCTTGCCACCGGAGAACAGGATCACCGGCCGCTCGAACTCACCCGCCACCTCACGGAAGATGTGCACGGCCTCCGACTCCAGGGAGTCCAGGTGGCTGAGTGCGTACGGATTGCCGGTGCCTTCCGACACAGCCGCGACGGTCGTCACGCTGCACCCCTCTCGTTCAGCAGCGCATACAGCTCCGCCGCGGACTCCTGCACGGTCTGTCGGTGCGACTCGATCCGCAGGTCCGGCGACTCGGGCGCCTCGTACGGGTCGTCGACCCCGGTGAGCCCGCTGATCTCGCCCGCCGCCTGCTTGGCGTAGAGGCCCTTCACATCGCGTACGGAGCACACCTCGACCGGGGTCGCGACGTGCACCTCCAGATACGCGGTGCCCTCCGCCTGATGGCGCTTGCGTACGGCGTCACGGCTGTCCGCGTACGGGGCGATGACCGGAACCAGCACCTTCACGCCGTTGGCGGCCAGGAGTTCGGCGACGAAGCCGATCCGCTGGACGTTCGTGTGGCGGTCCTCGCGGGAGAAGCCGAGCCCGGCGGAGAGGAACTCGCGGATCTCGTCGCCGTCGAGGACCTCCACGCGGTGGCCCTCGCCGCGCAGCCGGCCGGCCAGTTCGTACGCGATGGTGGTCTTGCCCGCGCTCGGCAGACCGGTCAGCCAGATGGTGGCACCCGTCTCCGTCACGCTCATCGAAGTCTCCTGATCAGTCGTCATCAGTCGTGCAGCCCGCACTCGGTCTTGCCCCGGCCGGCCCAGCGTCCGGCGCGTGCGTCCTCGCCCTCCAGCACCCGGCGGGTGCAGGGCGCGCAGCCGACGGAGGCGTAGCCGTCCATCAGCAGCGGGTTGGTGAGGACGCCGTGCTCCGCGACGTACGCGTCGACGTCGTCCTGGGTCCAGCGGGCGATCGGCGAGATCTTGACCTTCTGCCGCTTCTCGTCCCAGCCGACGACCGGGGTGTTCGCCCGGGTCGGGGACTCGTCGCGGCGCAGCCCGGTCGCCCAGGCCGCGTACGACGTCAGGCCCTCCTCGAGGGGCTCGACCTTCCGCAGCTTGCAGCACAGGTCGGGGTCGCGGTCGTGCAGCTTCGGCCCGTACGCGGCGTCCTGCTCGGCCACGGTCTGCCGCGGGGTGAGCGTGATGACGTGGACGTCCATCACCGCTTCGACCGCGTCGCGGGTCCCGATCGTCTCGGGGAAGTGGTAGCCGGTGTCGAGGAAGACCACGTCGACGCCGGGAAAGGCGCGCGAGGCGAGGTGGGCGACGACCGCGTCCTCCATGGACGAGGTGACGCAGAACCGCTTGCCGAAGGTGTCGGCGGCCCACTTCAGGATGTCCAGCGGGGAGGCGTTCTCCAGCTCCCGGCCCGCGCGTTCGGCCAGGCTCTTGAGGTCACCGGCCTGCGGAGTGTCCGTCATATCCCGTCCCGTTCGACGTCGTTGCGCTGCAGTCCCCGGGTCAGCAGACCCAGGAACTTGAGCTGGAACGCGCGGTTGCAGGAAGCACATTCCCAGGCGCCGTGGCCGGTCTCGTGCGGGCGCAGATCCTCGTCGCCGCAGTAGGGGCAGTGGAACGGTGCGGCGCGTTCGCTCATGACAGCGACTCCGCACTGGCCCGCGCCGCCCACGTCGCGAACCGCTCGCCGTCCTCGCGCTCCTCCTGGAAGCGGCCCAGGACCCGCTCGACGTAGTCGGGCAGCTCGGCCGAAGTGACCTTCAGGCCACGGACCTTGCGGCCGAACCCGGCCTCCAGACCCAGGGCGCCGCCCAGGTGGACCTGGTAGCCCTCGACCTGATTGCCGTCGTCGTCCAGCACGAGCTGGCCCTTGAGGCCGATGTCGGCGGTCTGGATACGGGCGCAGGCATTGGGGCAGCCGTTGAGGTTGATGGTGAGCGGCTCGTCGAAGTCCGGCAGGCGGCGCTCCAGTTCGTCGATGAGCGAGGCGCCGCGCGCCTTCGTCTCGACGATCGCCAGCTTGCAGAACTCGATGCCGGTGCAGGCCATCGTGCCGCGGCGGAACGGCGACGGCTTCACCTGGAAGTCGAGCGCCTCCAGTCCGGCGACCAGGGAGTCCACCTGGTCCTGCGCCACGTCGAGGATGAGCATCTTCTGCTCGACGGTGGTACGCAGCCGGTCCGAGCCGTGCGAGGCGGCCAGCTCGGCGATCTTGGCGAGTGTGGAGCCGTCCACGCGGCCGACCCGGGGGGCGAAACCGACGTAGAAACGGCCGTCCTGCTGCTGGTGCACACCCACGTGGTCGCGCCAGCGGCTGCTGGGCTGCTCGGGTGCGGGCCCGTCGACCAGCGGACGCTTCAGGTACTCGTCCTCCAGCACCTGGCGGAACTTGGCGGGGCCCCAGTCGGCCATCAGGAACTTCAGCCGGGCGCGGTTGCGCAGCCGCCGGTACCCGTAGTCGCGGAAGATGCCGACGACTGAGGCCCAGACGTCCGGAACCTCGTCGAGCGGCACCCAGGCACCGAGCCGCTCGGCGAGCCGCGGATTGGTGGAGAGACCGCCACCGACCCAGACGTCGAAACCCGGACCGTGCTCGGGGTGGACCACGCCGACGAACGCGATGTCGTTGATCTCGTGCACCACGTCCTGCACCGGCGAGCCCGAGATCGCGGTCTTGAACTTGCGCGGCAGGTTGGAGAATTCCTTGTTGCCGATGTAGCGGTCGTGGATCTCGTCGACGGCGGGTGTGCCGTCGACGATCTCGTCGGCGGCGATCCCCGCCACGGGGGAGCCGATGATCACGCGGGGGCAGTCGCCGCAGGCCTCGGTGGTGGAGAGCCCGACGGCCTCCAGCTTCTCCCAGATCGCCGGGACGTCCTCGATGCGGATCCAGTGCAGCTGGATGTTCTGCCGGTCGGTGATGTCCGCGGTACCGCGCGCGTACTCCTGCGAGACCTCGCCGATGACCCGCAGCTGCGCGGTGGTCAGCCGGCCGCCGTCGATCCGGACCCGCAGCATGAAGTACTTGTCGTCCAGTTCCTCCGGCTCCAGGACCGCGGTCTTGCCGCCGTCGATGCCGGGCTTGCGCTGGGTGTACAGACCCCACCAACGCATGCGCCCACGAAGGTCGTTGGGGTCGATCGAGTCGAAACCGCGCTTGGCGTAGATCGTCTCAATGCGTGTCCGCACATTGAGACCGTCGTCGTCCTTCTTGAACTGCTCATTGCCGTTGAGCGGAGTGTGGTGCCCCACGGCCCACTGGCCTTCGCCACGGTGGCGTCCGGCCTTGCGGCGGGGCGTGACGGGCGCAGGCTGTTCCGGGGTAGCGGCCATGACAGTACGTCCTTCGGGACTGCAGGAGGGCGGCTCTGAACTGCACACTCGCGCTGAGGCGCGGCGGTGCGCAGGGTGGGCGGAGAAAAGGGGATCGCGGCGGTGCTGGGACTCTCAGCTCGCCGGACAGATGGCGCTGGACACGCGGCCGAGGTCGACGTGGCGTCGACTCACCAAGGCAATTCCAGTTCCAGGCATGACGGAAGCGTGGCACGCGAATCTCTGAGCAGTCCACCACTATCCATGATGTGGACGAGAGTGTCCCGTCATGCGAGACGGTGTGGTGCCTGTCACCCGATCCGGGCGGGCCGGGCCGCCCGTAATGGCCGCGATCACCCCACCTGTCGCCGGAAGCCGCAGCCCCGTTGCCCGCGTACTACCGCTTCGCCCCCGGCCACGGCCCGGGCGTCGCCACCTCGGGCTCCCGCTCCGCCTTCGTGTCGAAGAGCCGGAAGCCGCGCCGCAGATAGTTGTCCATGGCGTGCGGACCGTCCTTGGAGCAGGTGTGCAGCCACACCCGCTTCGTCGGCGTCCGCTCCGGCCAGCGCTCCGCCAGGTCCCAGGCGCGGGCGACCCCGTACGAGAGCAGATGGCCGCCGATGCGGCGCCCCCGGAAGGCGGGTATCAGCCCGAAGTACATGACCTCGACCACGCCGTCGTCCTGCGGGTCCAGCTCGATGTATCCGGCCGGGGTCCCGTTCGCGTACGCCACCCAGGTCTCCGCCCCGGGCCGGTCCAGGGCCTCCTGCCACTGCGCGTACGTCATCGTGAGCCGGTCCGTCCACTGGATGTCGCCGCCGACCGCCGTGTACAGGAACCGGCTGAACTCGGGCAGCGGCACCTCGGACCGGACGATCCGTACATCACTTTCCGGGACGGCGGCGGGGCGCAGATCGTCGGGGGAGGTCTGTTCCAGGGACCAGATGGTCACCTCGGCGGTGGTGTCGGCGGTGCGCGCGGGGTTGCTCATGACCGCCAGGGAATCACGCCGCGCGGCCCGGACCCAAGCCGGTCCCACGGCCCGGACGACGGCACCGACCGCAAGCGGCGAAAGGGAGGCCCTATGAGGCCTTACGCGCCCCGACCACCACCGGAGCCGTCGAGCGCGGCAGCAGATCGGCCGGGTGATCCGGGTGGATCACCTCCACCTCGACCCCCTCGCCGAAGCGGTACGGGCGGTGTGCCAGAACCTCCGCGAGATGGCGGCGAATCCGCGAGATCTCCGCCCGCACCGTCACCGTCCGGGTCGCGTCGCCGAAGATGTCCTGCGCCAGCTCCGACGCTGTACGCCCCTCGCTGTGCAGCGCCAGGGCGAACAGCAGCTCCGCATGGCGCGGCGAGAGCCGTTGCGTCCACGTACCCACCGCACCCACCACATTGACCATGAGACCGCGCGGCCGGCTCAGATCCAGCACCACCCTCCGCTGCGGCTCGTCCGCGGGAGCGTCGGTGACCCGCACCAGCCAGCCGCCGTGCAGCGGCTCGACCTGGCACATACCGAGCGACGGCAGCCATACCCGGCCCGGCTGCAACGACTTGGGCAGCGGCAGCCGGTCGACGGGCGGAATCCCGGTCACCGCGGCGAGCCAGCCGTGCGTGTCCACCGCCAGGGCCCGGCCGCCCAGCCGGCACAGCAGCGGCGCCGCCACCGAACGCAGCCGGTCGATCGCCTGCAGATGCCGGTTGCGGATCTCGCTCTCGGCCAGCCTGGCGACCGAGCCGACCAGGGCGAGCGAGGTCGGATGGAACGTGGACGCCGGACCGCTGATGTCGACGATGCCCATCAGCCGCCCGTCCCGCGGATCACGGACCGGGGCCGCCGCGCACGTCCAGCTGTGCAGACTGCGCACGAAGTGCTCCGACGAATGGACCTGGACCGGGGTGCGCGAGGCGAGCGCCGTACCGATCGCGTTCGTCCCCGTGCTCGCCTCCGCCCAGGCCGCGCCCTCCGCCAGACAGATGTCGTCCGCCCGGCGCAGCACCCCCGTATTGCCCTGGCGCCACAGCACCCGGCCCTCCACATCGGTGACCACCACGATCTGCTGCGCGGTGTCCGCGAGCGTGACCAGGGACTCGCTCAGCAGCGGCATCACCGCGCTCAGCGCCGAAGTCCGGCGCCGGTGCTCGATCTCGTCCATTTCCAGCAGCACACTCTCGGTGGACTGGTCCGGATCGACACCGCAGCGCAGCACCCGGTCCCACGAGGCGCTGATCGCCGCCCGCGGGGCGACCGGTGGACGCTCGCCCGCGAGCCTGGCCTCCCGGGCCCGGTGGATCAGACGCCGGGCCTGGACGGACTGCGGGACGGCCGAATGCGTCTCGGCGGCGCTTGTCTCCACTCTCGTTCCCCCCAGATGCCGGAGCCGACGCGAAGGCCCGTGGGCCCGCAGGCCCATCCTGCCCGTTGCCAGGGGGCCGACAGCGCACATTCCACACAAGAGTTGCAACCCCTTGCAACTCTGGCGAGGGGGTACGGGTCTGTATGAGAGTGACGGAACACCGTGCGGCGGAGCCTGTGCTCCGCCGCACGATGTGCACAGCATGGAGGGTGGTGCCGTGTCGGCGCAGCACCACCCTCTGTCGCTAGGCCCTAACGCTCGACGGGCCGTGCCCGTTCCACCACCGATGCCAGAGCGAGGCTGTGCGGCAGCGTCCCGAACGCCGTGCCCCAGTCCCCGCCCAGCCGTGACGCGCAGAACGCGTCGGCGACCTCCGGCGGTGCCCAGCGCACCAGCAGCGAACCCTGCAACACGAGTGCCATCCGCTCGACCAGCCTGCGTGCCCGCGCCTCGATTCCGGTCAGATCCGCGAATTCCGTCAGCATGTCCTTGACCGCCCTGTCCAGCCGGTGATCGGCGCCGCGCGCCCTGCCGATCTCCTGGAGGAACGCGTTCAGCACCATCGGCTCGCGCTGCAGCGCCCGCAGCACATCCAGCGCCTGTACGTTCCCCGAGCCCTCCCAGATCGAGTTGAGCGGAGCCTCCCGCAGCAGCCGCGGCATCCCGGACTCCTCGACGTAGCCGTTGCCGCCGAGACACTCCAGCGCCTCGCCCACCATCGGCGCGCACCGCTTCGTCACCCAGTACTTCGCCGTCGGCACAGCGATCCGCAGGAAGGCCCGCTCGCTCTCCGTGTCAGTGTCGTACGCCGCGGCCAGCCGCAGCGCCAGCACCGTCGCCGCCTCCGACTCCAGCGCCAGATCGGCCAGCACATTACGCATCAGCGGCTTCTCGACCAGCACCCCGCCGAACACGCTGCGGTAGGTGCAGTGGTGGATCGCCTGCGCCACCGCCTGCCGCATCAGCGCCGCCGAACCGACCACGCAGTCCAGCCGCGTCGCCGCCACCATCTCGATGATGGTGCGCACCCCGCGCCCTTCCTCGCCGACCCGGCGCGCCCACGTCCCGTCGAACTCGACCTCGCTCGACGCGTTGGACCGGTTGCCCAGCTTGTCCTTCAGCCGCTGGATCGCGAACGGGTTGCGGGTGCCGTCGGGCAGCACCCGGGGCAGCAGAAAACACGTCAGGCCGCCGGGCGCCTGCGCCAGCACCAGGAAGCCGTCGGACATCGGTGCCGAACAGAACCACTTGTGCCCGGTGAGGAGATACTCGCCCGACGCGGACAGCGGCTCGGCCCGCGTCGTGTTGGACCGTACGTCGGTGCCGCCCTGCTTCTCCGTCATGCCCATCCCGAAGAGCACACCGGCCTTCCGCGCGGCGGGCCGCAGCCCCTGCTCGTACACCGTCGAGGTCAGCAGCGGCTCCCACTCGGCGGCCAGCGCCGGATCGGTCCGCAACGCGGGCACCGCCGCGTGCGTCATCGACAGCGGGCAGCCGTGCCCCGCCTCGGCCTGCGTCCACACCAGGAAGCCGGCCGCCCGCCGCACATGACCGCCGGGCCTGCCCCAGGCGTCGGTCAGACCCGCGGCGACCGCATGCCCCAGCAGCCGGTGCCAGGCCGGGTGGAACTCCACCTCGTCGATGCGATTCCCGTACCGGTCGTGGGTACGCAGCACCGGCGGATTCTCGTTCGCCTGCGCCCCCCACGCCTGCGCCTGTGCGGAGCCCGCGGCCTTGCCCAGCTCACTGAGCCCGCCCCGGGCCTCGGCGAGCAGTTCGGGTGACATGTGACGTCGTACCGCCTCGGTGAGCGCGAGGTCGGCGCCGAAGGCGTCGTAGCCGACCAGCGGCGGTACCTGGTTGAACACGGTGTGGGTGGTGGCTGCCATGCCGATACGGTAAGGATGTGCAGGCAGCAAATGAAACACCCGAGCGGCCATCGGGGCGGCTCCACCGGGCCAGGGTCCTCTACCGCAACGTATCCAAGCGGCAGATGGTCTGGCAGTTGCTCAAGGACACCGTCAACTCGTGCATGGAGTACCGCATTCTGGGACTCGCGGCCGAGGCGGCGTTCTTCACCCTGCTGTCCCTGCCTCCGCTGCTGCTCGGCCTGATCGGGCTGCTCGGATACGTCGACGCGTGGACCGACACCACCACGGTCGCCTCCATCGAGCGCAACATCCTCAACGCCGCCCAGACGGTGCTCAGCCAGCGGGGCGTGAACGACTTCGCCAAACCGCTCCTCGCGGACGTCACCACCGGCGCCCGGCCCGATGTCATCTCCATCGGCTTCGCGATCGCGCTCTGGTCCGGCTCCCGCGCGGTCAACGTCTTCATCGACACGATTACGGTGATGTACGGCCTCGACGGCCAGCGCGGCATCGTCAAGACGCGGCTGCTCTCCTTCCTGCTGTACGTGATCGCGCTGCTGCTCGGCGCCGTGGTGCTGCCGCTGCTCGTGGTCGGCCCGGACCGGGTCGTGGAGTTCATCCCGTGGGGCACCGAGCTCATAAGCGTTCTGTACTGGCCGCTGGTGATCCTGCTGTCGATCGCGTTCCTGACGACGCTCTACCACGTGTCCGTACCGGTCCGTTCGCCGTGGATCGAGGACGTCCCCGGTGCGCTGGTGGCGCTCGCGATGTGGGTGCTCGGCAGTTTTCTGCTGCGGATCTACCTCACCAGTACGGTCGAGGGGCCGACGATCTACGGCTCGTTGGCGGCCCCGATCGCCGTCCTGCTGTGGATAGGCATCTCCGCGTTCGCGGTGCTGGTGGGCGCTGCGGTCAATGCCGCCATCGACCGGGTGTGGCCCTCGCTGGCGACAGCCGCGGCGCGTGCGGCGAACGAGCGGGTACGGGCGGCCCAGGCCGCGGAGCTCGTCGCGCGGGCGCAGGCGGAGAGCCGGGACGGGGACGAGGACTACGGCGATGACGACGACGATGACGACGTCGGCGAGAGTCCCTACATGCCGTCCGAGTTCCCGGAGCGGTGGTCGAGGTTCCTGCCGCCGGACGATGTGAAGTCCAGGCTGCAGCCGAGGGGCGAGAAGGACATCGCCAAGGACCCGGCCAAGGAGGCGGAGCAGGAGAGGAAGGGGCCCCGGGAGTCCCGTTCGTAGCGGGGACAGCCCTTACGGCCTCCCTCACGACAGGGAGTGGGCTCCCGGCCGTGGGGGAGGCCGTTAGCGTGGAGCCATGGGCGACACCTACGAGGAGCGCGAGTCCCGGTTCGGCGGGGCGATCGTCTGGACCCGGCAGGTGCCCGAGGGGCCTGTCCGGCCGGTACTGCCCGACGGCTGCATGGACCTGCTCTGGACCGACGGCCGGCTGCTCGTCGCCGGGCCCGACACCCGTGCGTACGAGCCCGCCGGGGCGACCGGCGGGCGGTTCACCGGCATCCGGTTCGCCCCCGGCACCGCCCCGGCGCTCCTCGGTATACCGGCGGACGAACTGCGTGACCAGCGGGTCGAGCTCGCCGATCTGTGGCCGGCCGCCCAGGTGCGGGTACTCGCCGAGCGCATCGCCGACGCCGCCGACCCCGCCGCAGCCCTGGAGTCCGTGGCACTGCGGCGGGCGGCCGAGACCGGGTCGGCGGACCCGCTGATGCGGTCCGTCGCCGTGCAGCTGGCGCGGGGCCGGTCCGTCGCCGACACCGCGCACACGGCCGGTCTCGGCGCCCGCCAACTGCACCGCCGTTCCCTGGCGGCCTTCGGGTACGGGCCCAAGACCCTGGCCCGGATCCTGCGGCTGCGGCGCGCGCTCGCTCTCGTACGGTCCGGAACGCCGTACGCCGAGGCGGCGCTCGCGGCGGGCTGCACCGACCAGGCGCATCTCGCGCGGGAGATGCGCGAACTGGCCGGTACGACGCTGACCGCCTACTGCGAGGCGTTGGCGAACAGCGACACCGCGCAGCCGTCCGGGTCGAGGACCACCGCGTAGCGCTGCCCCCACGTGGCGTCCCACGGCTTCAGATGGCCCCGGTACCCGGCGCCGGTCAGATCGTCGTACACCGCGTCCACCTCCGCCGGACCGTCGCAGCGGAACGCGAGCCCGACCCGGTCGCCGCCCCGCGCACCGGACCACTCGGGGTCGTAGGAGCGGATGACGTCCTCGGTGTCCCACATGAGGCGCTGCCCGCCCGGCAGGGTCACTTCGACATGGGGTGCGGAATCCGCCTCGGCCGGGATGTCGAGCCCGAGCCGGCGGTAGAAGGCGAGCGATGCGGTCAGATCCGCGGTCGTGATGCCGATCGCGTCGAGTCGTGGAGTCATGGTCCGAACGTAGAACGGACACGCGCCACGGGTCTTGTACGAATCGGTCATGCCCTCGCCCGGCTGCGGGGGCGTCGGGGCGGGTGGCTTGGATTTCCGGTGACAACCAGGGGGTTCGGCCAGGAGGAACGAAGGGGACGAGGGGATCGAGGAGATGGGACCGGGAAGAATTCTCGCGCAGGCGCCGCCGGCGGTGGCCTGCGCGCTGATGGCGTGGCAGGTGTGGCTGCTGTTCCACGTCAGCTCGGCCGAGGTGTCGCGCGTGATGTGGAGCTGCGACGACGAGGGCAGCTGCGGCACCGATGACCTGGCCGGCGGCGCGCCGCTCATGGGCATCGCCGCGGTCGTGCTGCTGTCGTTCATGGCCGGGCGTTTCCTGCACCGGGCCGCGGGGGCGTCGCCGTCGCCCTCGCCGGTGCCGCGTTCGCCGTGGGCCGGCAGGACGCCGTCGAGGCGGGGGACGCGCAGGCGGACGAGTCCACCGAGTGGCTGCTCGGCCGGTTCACCGCCTCGCACTGGATCACCGTCGGGTACGCCGTCGCCGGAATCGGCTGCCTGGCCGCCCTCGGGGAGGCCTGCCTCAGCCTGCGCCGGACCAACCCCCTGATGATCAAGGTTCTCGAAACCTTGACCAAGAACGGGGTCGTGTCCGCATGTCATCCCTACCGGGCCTCCCGGCCTGCGCCAGAAGGCCCGTGGGGGAAGGTTGTCACATGCCCCTGAGGGCGGGTTCGAGGTCGGGCTCGCCCGCCGGCGGCTGGGGGGCGTCGTGATGCCTGAACAGTTTGCTGGGCCACCACATCCACCGACCCACGTCCAGGGTCAGCGCGGTGACCAGCACCGAGCGGACGATCATGGTGTCCAGCAGCACGCCGAACGCCACCGCGAACCCGAGCTCCGCCGCGAACACCAGCGGCAGCGAGGCCATAGCCGCGAAGGTACCGGCCAGCACCAGACCCGCCGAGGTGATCACACCCCCGGTGGTGGACAGACCCATCAGTGCGCCGCGCCGGGTGCCGTGCAGCAGTGTCACTTCGCGCACCCGGGTGACCAGGAAGATGTTGTAGTCGATGCCCAGGGCGACCAGGAACACGAACGTCAGAAGCGGGAAGGAGGCTTCCGCCCCGGCGAAGTGGAACACGTGGTTGAACATCAGACTGCTCACGCCGAGGGCCGCTCCGAACGACAGCACCACCGTCGCCATGAGCAGCAGTGGTGCGACGATCGCCCGCAGCAGCAGCGTGAGGATCAGGAACACCACGACCAGCACGATGGGGATGATCACCTTGGAGTCACGGGCGGCCGCTTCTTGCGCGTCGAGAGCGATCGCCGTGTTGCCGCCGACTCGGGCATCCGCCCCCTCGATCCTGTGGACCGCGGTTCTGACCCGCTCGACGGTGCGCATCGCGGCCGTGCTGCTGGGATCGTCCTTGAGCTCCCCGAGCATGATGGCCTCACCATCCTTGACCCTCGGCGCCGAGACGTCAGCGACTCCTGGGACGCCGGACAGCGCGGTCTTCACCTGCTCCGCCGAGGCGGCCCTGGCCACGACGTAGATGGGGTCGCCCGACCCGGCCGGGAAGTGCCTGGACTGGATCTCCTCGCCGACGGCCATCTGCGGCTTGTCGGTGAACTGGTCCTGGGCGGAGAGCCCGTCGGCCTTGAGCCCGAACACCCCGATCGCCATGACGCCGAGGACGAGCGCGGTGCCGGTCCACACGATCCGCGGTCGGCCGGAGACGGCGGTGCCGATCCGGGTCCAGAGGCCCTCGTCGGTCGCCACGACCGATCCGTACGACGGCTTCACCGGCCAGAAGATCCAGCGGCCGCAGATGACCAGCAGGGCCGGCATCAGGGTGACCATGGCGAGCAGCCCGACGAGGATGCCCACGGCACAGGCCGGTCCGAGCCCCTTGGTGGAGTTGAGGGTGGCCAGCATCAGCAGCATCAGGCTGACCGCGACGGTTGCGGCGCTGGCGATGATCGCGGGACTGGAGCGGTGCAGGGCCTCCGCCATCGCCTCGTGCCGGTCCTCGTGCCGCCCCAACTCCTCCCGGTATCGCGAGATGAGCAGGAGTGCGTAGTCGGTGGCGGCGCCGAACACCAGCACGGTCAGGATAAAGCTGGTCTGCTTGTTGACGGTGAGTCCCGCGTTCTTCGCCAGCAGGTAGATCACCGCTTCCGACGTGACCAGGGCGACGCCCACGGTCAGCAGTGGCAGCAGTGGCAGCAACGGGCTGCGGTAGGTGAGCAGCAGGATCACGACCACCACCAACGCGGTGATCGTTGTCAGGCCGCCTCCTCCACTGAAGGCCTTGATCGAGTCGGATGCGTAACCGGCCGGTCCGGTGACGTGGAACCCGAGACCGCCCGCGTTCTCTTCGCCGACCTCGGCCATCGCGTCGACGACCTTGCCGATCCCTTCCCAGCCCGCCTTGTCCTTGTGAACCTGGACCACGGTCTGGATGGCCTTGCCGTCCTGGGCCTTCAACGGGCCCTGTGGCTGCCCCACGACGTTTTCGATGCCCTTGAAGGCTTCGGCGTCGGCTCGGGCCTTGGCCATGTCGGCAGGGGTGATGCCCTCGGGCCGGTCGTAGATCACAATCGCGGGCAGGGTATCGGCAGACTGGAACTTCTCGGCTCGGTCGACGACCTTGGTCGACTCCGCGTTACTGGGGAGCCAGGCCGAATTGTCGTTTTCCTCAACGTCGCCGAGCTTGCCGGCCAGCATGAGGGCCGGGACCAGCAGGGCTATCCAGAGGGCGAGGACGACCCATTTCGCCACTCTGCCACTGGGCAATGACGCCAATTTTCGCACGATGTGGATTCCTCGGTGTTCAGTCGACGTGAGAGAGCTTGTCGGGATTGGCGACGGCGTAGATCCCGCACACCTGGTTGCCGTCCGGAGTGAGGTCGAGGACGAGGACGGCGTAGGCGGTGTCGCCGACGAACAGCAGCGCCGACGGGGCGCCGTTGACGCTGCGGTAGGCGATGTTGAGGCCCTTGCCGGAGTGGGGGGCGACAGCGGCGAGCAGGCGGGCGACCTTTTCCCGGCCGCGGAGCGGCCGCAGGCCCCCCGCTGCCTTGCCTCCGCCGTCACCCCAGAGGGTCACCTCCGGCGCCAGGATCTGCAGGAGGGCGTCCAGGTCACCGCCGAGCGCGGCGGCCAGGAATTGTTCGGTCACCTGCTGCCGGACGTGCGGGTCGGGCTCGTAGCGGGGGCGTCGGGCGTGGACGTGCTCGCGGGCGCGATGGGCGAGCTGGCGAATCGCCGAGGGACTGCGGCCGAGGATTTCTGCGATCTCGGTGTGGGCGTAGCCGAACACCTCGTGCAGGACGAACACCCCGCGTTCCAGTGGAGTGAGGGTTTCCAGGATCACCAGCAGCGCCATCGACACCGACTCGGCGCGCACTGTCGCATCAGCGGCATCGTCGAGGACGAGAGTGTCGGTGAGGGGGCTGACGAGCGGTTCAGGCAGCCATGTCCCGATGTATGTTTCACGGCGGCGGCTGATGGTGGCCTGGTGGGCGAGGGCCCGGTTCACCGCGATCCGCACCAGGTAGGCGCGCGGGTTGTCGATCCGCTCCGCGCTCGGTGCCTGGTTTCTGGTCGTCCACGACAGCCATGTCTCCTGCAACACGTCCTCGGTGTCGGCGACGCTGCCGAGCACGTTGTAGACGATGGAGAACAGCAGCTCACGGTGGTCGTTGAACACCTGTGTCGCGGTGTTCGCCACCGGATCTGACGCCGCCTCCCGCGGGCTGCCTTCGGACAAGGCTGCCTGTGAGTCCGGCGGGGGATAGTGCATCGTAGGGCCTTCCGTCGCAGATGCATTCCGAACTGAGAGCGATCCAGGCACCCGGAGTGTGACATCCGCTCCAAAAATGTGATCCACGTCTCACCAGTGGCCCGCGGTGTCATGCGGAGACGTCGTCTCGATTGGTGGCCGGACGTCTGGCTTCGGTGGGCGAAGGGGAGTCTGGTTGCGATCTCGTGGGGGTCGGCCCATGCGTCAGGATCGGTTCGCATGAGCCACAAGATGTCCGTTGTCAGATCCTCAAGATCCACGTCTCAAGTGCCCAAGATCTGGGGTCGAGGCCCACTTTGCGGACACCCCAGAGGTTGAGCCGCAAGGAGCAGCTCGACGGTGCGGAGATCAGCGCCTTCGCGGACGGCACGGCCTTCGAGACATGGCTGGCCGGGCACCACACGCGCCAGGAAGGCGTGTGGATCAAGATGGCGAGGAAGGGCTCGGGCATCCCCTCGGTCAGCTCGGACGAGCTGGTGGACATCGGTCTCCGCTACGGCTGGATCCCGGGGCCGGGCCGCGCCCTCGACGACCGTCACTACCTGCAGAAGTACGTGCCTCGCAGGCCCCGGAGCCTGTGGTCGCAAGTGAAGGCGGAGAAGGTCGAGCGGCTGACGGCCGTCGGCCGGATGCGCGAGCCTGGGCCGGCCGAGGTCCGCAGGGCGCGGCGGGACGGGCGGTGGGGCGCGGCCTACGCGTCGCAGAAGACGGCGACCGCGCCGCCCGACCTCGGGGCGGCCCTCGACGGCTGTCCCGAGGCCGAGGCCGCCTTTGAGGCCCTCGTCAGGACCGGCCGCTACCTGCTGGTCCTGCCCCTGCACCAGGCTCGCACCCCCGAGACCCGCCGGGCCCGGCTCGACAAGGCCCTGCGCACCCTGTCCGGCCAGGACGGCCGGCTAGTGGTCCAGGCAGTCGGCGGGCACCGTGCCCGGGTCCGCCAGCGCCAGGCCGAGTTGGGCGCGTTCGGTGACCCAGCGGGTCGGGCGGTGACGCGGGTCGCCCGTCGTCGTGTGCAGCGACCGGTGCAGCCGCAGCATCCGGTCAGCGCCGATCCGGTCCCCCCAGGCCAGCGGCCCGACCGGATAGCCGAGACCGGTGGTGACGGCGAGATCGATGTCCGCCGGGGTGGCGAGGGAACGCTCGGCGATCGACGCGGCGACGGAGACGATCGAGGCCAGCAGCCGCTGTGCGACCGAACCCGCCGTGTCCCGTACCACCGACACCGCGTACGGCTCGCCGCCGTCCTCCGCCGCCCGCGCCAGCACCGCACGGGCATCCCGTGCGGCAGCCGGGTCCGCCGCCGGGGTAACGGCCAGCACCCGGCGCTTCCCGGCCGCGGCCAGTGGGTCCGTGCCGAACGTGCGCGTGGCGGGCAGTCCGTGCGCGGCGACCGCGGCGGCCACCGTCGTACCCCAGACCGGGACCAGCACCAGCGCATCGGCGGACGGCTCCGCACCGCTCTCGACGACGGCGCCCGCCGCGGTGAGCGTCCGCCGCAGTGCGGTCGCGTCCGGCTCCGCCGCGCCCCCGACCACGTACACCGGGCGGTCCGCATCCCCCGTGACCGGCGGCTCCGGAACCGGGGCCGGTGCGTCGGGGCCGTACGCGAACCAGCCGCGCCCGGTCTTGCGGCCGTGCAGTCCCGCGACCACCCGGTTCGGGGTGAGGTAGGAGGGGCGGAGCCGGTCCGCGTACCGGAAGCCCTGCCAGATCGAGTCGATCACCGCGGCCGTCACATCCAGACCGGTGAGGTCCATCAGCTCGAACGGGCCCATCCGCAGGCCGAGCACGTCACGGGCGATCCGGTCGATGTCCGCCGGGTCGGCGACCGCCTCCTCCAGCAGGGCGAGGGCCTCGGTCACCAGGCCGCGCCCGGCGTGATTGACCAGGAAGCCGGGGGTGTCGGCGACCGTGACCGCGCGGTGTCCGCAGCTCTCGACGAGGGCGGTGAGGGCCGCCGGGATCTCCGGGCGGGTGGCCGCGCCCGGCACGATCTCGACGATCTTCATCAGCGGTACCGGGTTGAAGAAGTGCAGCCCGGCCAGGCGCGTCGGATCCTTCAGCGCCGCGGCGATCCGGGTGACCGACAGGGACGAGGTGTTGGTCGCGAAGACGGCCGTCGCGGGCAGCGCCCGCTCCAGCCGGCCGAAGACCTCCGTCTTGGTGTCGGGGTCCTCCCGCACGGCCTCGATGGCCAGCTCGACGTCCGGGCCCTGTGCCCACGGGTCGTCCAGCGGGATCAGCCGCTCCAGGGCGGCGGTACGGTCCTCGGCGGACATCCGGCCCTTCTGCACGGCCCGTTCGAGCATGGACCGTACGAAGTCCACGGCGGCCGTCACCGCCTCCGTACGTACGTCGCACAGCTCGACGGTGTGTCCGGCGGTCGCCGCCCACTGGGCGATGCCGCGGCCCATGGCCCCGGCGCCGACGATCCTGATACGCATGGCGATTGCGGTCCTCTCAGGGTGTGACATGTGATCGGGTATGACAGGTGATCGGGGTGTGGCATGTGATGCGTCTCAGCGAAGATAGACGCGGTCCGGGTCCACGTCCTCACGCAGCAGTCGCAGTTCGGCCGCGGTCGGCAGCGGTACGGTCCCGACCGTGTCGGCGACCGACAGGGGGCGGGGCGGGACGGTGAACACCGCCCCGCCCCGCCCCGCGTTCCCGTTGGGTCAGCCGGAAGCCGTCGCGGGTGAGGCCTCGCCGCGCTCCGTCGCCAGTGGCACCGCGAGATGGTCCCGTTCCGCGTCCGGGTCCGTCAGCCGGTTCAGCCGGGCCGGCACATCGAAGCCGACCAGGAGCACCACGATCACCGTGCCCGCGAAGGTCAGCACCGCCAGTGCCTGGCCCAGGTCCATCCCGGACGCCAGATGTGCTCCGAGGACCGGGGCCACGGCGCCGCCGAGCGCTCCCACGTTGTACGTGAAGCCCAGCGCGGCACCGCGGCTCCCGGTCGGGAAGTGCCCGCCGATGTAGCGGGGCAGCAGCCCGGAGATGCCGAAGCTGGTCGCCTGCAGCAGGAAGAGCAGGATCCCGAGCAGCAGCAGATTGTCGTGCACGGCGAAGACCGGGTACACGAAGGCCAACGAGGCCAGCAGCGTCAGCGCGTACGCCTTCTTCGCGCCTATCCGGTCACCGAGGAATCCCGCGGTCCAGCAGCCGACCATGGTGCCGAAGCCCGCGAAGTACAGGACATCGGTGACCTGGCCGGTGGTGTAGCCGAGTTCGGTCTTCAGATACGTGGGCAGCAGCGCCTGGATCGGCCACGAATACAGGAACGCGAAGAACAGCGTCACGATCATCGACAGATACAGCAACCAGCTCCGCTTCCCGCCGAGCTGCACGGCGAACGCGGCGAGCGCGAGTCCGGCGACCACCGAGAGGACCGGAACCATTCCGGCACCGCCCGGCGTGAAGACGAGGAAGAGCGAGACGGTGGCGAGGACGACCAGGACCGCGTTGACGACGGCCCTGCCGCGCGTCACGAACAGCGGCCGGAACGGATTGGGCTTGGCTCCCTCGTCCGCGACGGTCTCCGTCCACTCCTCGGCCTCCGGCAGCGTGCGCCGCATCCACAGCGCGATGGCGATCGGGATCAGGCCGATGTAGAACATCCACCGCCAGCCGAGCGACGGCACCACCCAGTTGTAGACCTGCGCGGCGAGCACCGAGCCGACCGAGAAACCGGAGATCAGGAAGCCGCTGGCCCGGCTGCGGAGCCTCGCCGGCCAGCTCTCCATGACGTACGTGGCGCTGGCGCTGTACTCACCGGCCATGCCCATGCCGATGGCGAGCCGGGCGGCGAACAGGCTCTGGTAGTTCCAGGCGAATCCGCAGGCGAAGGTGCCGAGCGAGTACAGCAGAATGCTCAGGATCATGGAGAGTTTGCGGCCGTACCGGTCGCTGAGGGCGCCGAGTACCGCACCGCCCAGCCAGCGGGTGATGAACGCACCGGAGATCAGGCTGGCGGCCTGCACCGTGCTCAGGCCGAAGTCGTCACTGATCTCGGTGAGGACGAGCGTGATCAGCACGAAGTCGAAGCCGTCGAGGACATAGCCGATCCAGGCGGCCAGGAACGACTTCCACTGGGTACCGCTCACCTCGCGATACCAGGGGAGCGTGGGGGGTGTTGTGGTGTGCACGGTGACTCCAGGATGCGGGACGGCAACTCGCCTTTGAGCGGCCGGCCCGCGTGGTGGGGAGGGATCAGGGCCGGGTCATGCCTGCGACGAAGCGGGCGGTCAGGGCGGTGGGGGCGGTGATGGCCGTGCCGACGACGACACTGTGGGCGCCGCGGGCCAGGGCTTCGGCGGCGTCCTCGGGGGTGTTGATACGGCCTTCGGCGACCACGGGGACATCGATCGCGGCGGAGAGCGCGGCGACCAGGCCGAGATCGGGGCCGGTCTGCTTCGGTGTGCCGGGCACGTAGCCGGCGAGGGTGGTGGAGACGAAGTCCGCGCCCTGCCCGGCCGCCGCGATGCCCTCGGCGAGCGTGGAGACATCGGCCATGACCAGGGCGCCCGCCGCGTGGACCGCCGCGACCAGCTCGGCGAAGGTGGAACCGTCGGGGCGCGGCCGGTCGGTGGCGTCCGCGGCGACGACGGCGGCGCCGGCCTCGGCGACGGCCAGGGCGTGCCGGACGGTCGGGGTGATGTAGACGCCGACGTCACCGTCCTTCCACAGACCGATGACCGGCAGATCCACGGCCTCGACGATCGCGGCGACGACGTCCGGCTCATTGGCGCGGATCGCGGCGCCGCCACCGGCGACGGCCGACCGCGCGAGCCGGACGAGGGTGCCGGTCTCCCGCATGGGGTCGCCGGGAGGTGCCTGACAGGACACGATCAGCTTGCCCTGGAGGGAGTCGGCCAGTTCCTGTGCGCTCATCGAAGGGCTCCCGGGTGGTGGAGGGGAAGGGTGGTGGTCAGGGCGGCGGCGCCGAGTACGGCCGCGTCGGCGCCGAACAGCGGTGGCTCGGGTACGAGCCCACGCAGCGGCGGCATCAGCTCCGCGGTGAAGGCCGCGGCCAGGGCATCCCCGTACAGCGGGCCGATCCGCGGCACTCCGCCGCCGACGACGACCCGGTCGGGTCCCAGGGCGTTGGCGAGCCCGCCGAGTACGTGGCCGGTGGCGGCCGCGCCGGTGGTGATGGCGCGGACGGCGGCCGCGTCGCCCCGCGCGGCACGAGCGGCGACGGTTTCGAGCCGGTCGACGGGGGAGCCGGTCAGCCGCTCGTAGTGGGCGGCGATGCCGGGTCCGGAGGCGATGACCTCCAGATGCCCGGTGGCGCCGCAGGTACAGGGCAGTCCGGCCGCCTCGGGGCTGGGCAGATGGCCGAGATGCCCGGCGATACCGGCGGCGCCGTGCAGCATCCGCCCGTCGACGGCGACGGCACCGCCCACCCCCGTACCGATGGCCGCGAACAGCAACGACCCGTGGCCGGTCGACCCGCGACCCGGCCCCGGGGCGTTCAGCGCCGCCAGTTCCGGTCCGGCCGTGGCACGTACGTCGTTGTCGCAGGCCACCGGGGACCCGGTACGGTCAGCGAGGCCGGTGCCCAGCGCGGTGCCCGCCCAGTCGCGGATGGCATCGGTGGCACTGGTGACCATGCCGGTACGGGGGTCGACGACCCCGGCGGCGGCGACACCGATCGCCGTGGCCAGCCGTCCCGGATCGACGGTGACGGCGGCTTCGGCGAGCGCGTCCAGCACGGCCGGCGCGCCGTCCCGGGCCGGGGTGGGCCGGGTGTGCCTGGCCAGGGCCGTGCCGTCCGCGCCGAAGAGCGCGGCGGCGATCTTCGTACCGCCGAGATCGAGGCCGATCACGACGGCGCCGGTGCCGGCGTACAGGGGTGCGGAGTTCATCGGACCGGCGGCAGACCGGCGGCGCGCAGGCGCTGGGCGACCAGAGCGACCGACTCGGCACTCAGCTGGATCTGCGGGAACGCGGTGTCACCGCACTGGATGATGCCGAGCAGCTGGAGCGCCGCCTTGAACGAGCCGAGCGCCGAGGAGCTGCGGCCCATGTCCGCCTCCGGCCCGACGTCGACCATGCCGAACAGCTCGACGAGCCGCTTCTGCTCCTTCGCGGCGAGCGCCCAGTTCCCGTCCCGCGCGGCGTCGTACAGCCGGACATACCCGGCCGGGTCGACATTGCCGATGCCCGGTACGACACCGTCGACCCCGGCCAACAGGGCCGCGTCCACGGTGAGTTCGGAACCCGTGAGCACGCTGAACCGCGGTGCGGGGCCGTCCTTGCGGCCGTCGCGGCCGCCCAGTCCGACGAGCAGCCGGCGCAGTCCGCCCTCGTCGCCGCTGCTGTCCTTGAGCCCGGCCAGGGTGCCGTCCTCGGCGAGTTCGCGGACCAGTGCGGCGGAGAGCTTGCTGTGCACGGCGGCCGGGATGTCGTACGCGAACAGCGGCAGGTCGACCGCCGCGCGCAGCCGCCGGAAGTGCTGGGCGATCTCCTTGCCGTGGGTGCGGGTGTAGAAGGGCGCGGTCGCGACCAGGGCGTCCGCACCCAGCCCGGCGGCGGACCTGGCGTGCTCGATCACGCGTGCGGTGGTGGTGTCGATGACACCGGCCAGCACCGGAACCCTGCCGTCGGTCACGTTGACCACGGTCTCCAGCGTCGTGGCGCGCTGTTCATCGGTGAGGTACGCGACCTCGCTGGTGGATCCGAGCGCGAACAGTCCGTGCACACCACCACCGATGAGGTGCTCGACGAGCCTGGCGAGGGACGCGGTGTCGACCTCCCCCTGGGGGTCGAGCGGGGTGCAGACCGGCGGGACGACGCCGTGCAGGGGTGCGGTCAGAGACATGGTGGGGGCTCCAGCTTGGTCGATGCACCGATCATCCGTGGCCCGAAGCGGCTGCACGGAGCGAGACATGAGACGTAAGATGTCCTATGTCTGACCTCACCTTAAACAGGTGCCCCTGTGACCGGTCAAGGGGCAATCGCACCTCAGGAGGACGTAGTGGCGCGCCCCACCATGGCTCAGGACATAGAGCGCCGGCTCAAGGAACTGATCCTGGAACGCGGACTCGCCCCCGGCGACGCGCTGCCCACCGAGACGGAACTGATGGAGCTCTTCGGCGTCGGCCGGGTGTCGGTGCGCGAGGCCCTCAAGGCGCTCCAGGCCGTCAACGTCGTGGAGATCCGCCGCGGCTTCGGCACCTTCGTCGGGTCGCTCTCCCTGTCGCCCTTCGCCGAGGGGCTCGCCTTCCGGGCCGCCGTCCGTCACCGGCAGGGCGAGCCGGGTCTCTTCGAGCTGATGAAGGTGCGGGAGGCGTTGGAGACGGGCCTGGTCGGCGCCGTCACGGCCGGTATCCCCGACGAGGATCTCGACGTGCTGCGCGGCCTCGTGGCGACGATGGAGGCGGAGGCGCGCCGCGACGGCCGGGTGGCGCGCGGCACCGACCGCGCCTTCCACCTCGCGCTCTACGCCTCACTCGACAACCACCTGCTCAGTGAGGTGCTGGACGCCTTCTGGGCGGCCATGGACCGGGTGCGCGAGGACCTCGACGACGGTCATCAGGACCCGGTGACCACCTGCGCCCAGCACCGCGAGATCGTCGCTGCGGTCGCGGCGGCCGACGGCGAACGCGCGGTACGCGCCATGCGCACCCACTTCGACGGCATCCGCACCCGTCTCGAACCGCCACCGGCCTCGTGACCGGGGTCGGCCCCGGCCACCGGCTGCGCCACCGCCCCGAACAGCTCTCCGGCGGCGAACGCCGGCGCGTCGCCCTCGCCCGTGCCCTCTTCCTCACCCCGAAACTTCTCCTGGTCGACGAACCGACCGCGGCCGTCGACCGCTCACAGGCGGCCGAGCCGGCCGGACTCCTCGCCGAACGCACCCGCCAGGATCAGTGCGTCACCGTCGTGGCCACGCACGACCCGGCCGTGGCGGAGGCCGCCGACCGGGTCGTGGACATGGCCACGCTGACCGCCGCGGCCTCGCCCGCGCTGCCCGGCCGCTGAACCCGCCCGGTGACGGGGCCCGTCACCGCTGCTGGACGCTGCCGTACAAGTAGCTGCTCGCGCCGTTCAACGCGGCACGGCTCCACGCGTCCACGTCGGCGGGCCCCATCGCCGCCCAGTCCGGCGTGTGCTCCACCAGTTCACGCCCCAGCCTGCGGCCCAGCTGGACCAGGCGCACCCCCTCGGCGGTGCGCTCGTCCGCGTACCGGTGCAACGCCTCGGCCGCAGAGGAGGAACCACGCAGCGCCCGCTCCAGACACCACGCGTCCTGGAGCGCCTTGACCGCGCCGCTGGCGGTGTGCGGCCTGGTGACGCTCGCCGCGTCGCCCGCCAGCAGGAACGGCGCCTGAGCGGCCCGGGGCACGACGAAGTCGGCGACCGGATGGAGCGCCTGGGCGGCGTGCTCGCCCCGGGCGACGATGTCGGCCCACTCCGCCGGGAAGTGCTCCTCGGCGATGCTCCGTACATACGCGGGGGAGACCGGGGCCTGCGCATCCGTCGCCGCCGGGGGAAACCCGTAGATGGCGTAGGCCAGCAGACGCGACCCCGGCGCGGCCCCCGGAATCAGGTAGAAGACACCGTGCCCGCGCGGAAACCCCAGCGTGATCCAGGCGGTCTCCAGCAGGTGGAGCTGTTTCGGATGGTCGCGCAGCGCGGTCAGCGCAATCGTGCCCCGCCACACCAGGTATCCGGCGGGAGCCGGCCGTACCTCCGGTGCGATCAGCTCGCGGGTGACGGAACGGTGCCCATCGGCCCCGACGACGATGTCGTACTCCCGCTCCCCGTCCGCGGTACGGATCAGAGCGCGGCCGGCCGAGGTCCGGTCGACGGAGCTGACGGGCAGCCCCCGGTGGTACGCGCTCTCCCCGATATTCGAACGCAACGCCCGCCACAACAGGCCCCAGTTGCACGGCGTCACCGGACTCGTCCACCGCGCCAGTTCCCGCGCCGACCGCTGCCCCGGGGCCCGGGCGAGCCAGACACGGGTGGCGACGGGCGTCGTCGGCATGTCCGCGCCCAGATACCCGCCCGCGACCAGCTCCCGATGCAGGTCCGGCGGGATGACGATGCCGAACCCCCGGTCCTGCAACTCGCCGTCGCTGCGCTCGTGGACGGTGACATCCGCCCCGGCGCGTGCCCCCGCGATCGCCATGGCACAGCCGGCGACACTGCCGCCGACCACCCCGATGCGCAAGCCTGTCACTGCCACCGCGCTACCACCTGTTCTGACGCTCCGGGAGGTACTGAACGCCCACATCGTCGCACCCGGTTCGGTGCGGGACGGGGACGCGCGGCACCTCCCGGAGGTCCGGGACGGCTACGGAGTCACGGCGGCGTCACCGTCACGGAGTCACGGTCACCGTCGTGCTGCCGGAGGCCTGCTTGCCACTGGCCCGGTAGGTGGCGGTGAGCTCGGCGCTGCCCGTGGCGCCGGACGCCACGGTGACCGGGACCTTGATGTCGGCGCCCTGGCCCGGGTTGAGCGCCGGGATGCCGACCTGGCGCCTCCGGTCAGGAGTGACCGGCCCGCCCCGACGGCGGGCCGGCGAACAGGGAACGCACCCAGGCCAGTTGCTCCCGCTGCTGATACGCCGCGCCGCCCTCGTGCCCGTTGAACTCGTAGACCCGTACGTCCTTGGGGCCCGCGTAGTGGTTGTAGGCGGTGAAGCAGGTGGAGGGCGGGCAGATCTCGTCCATCATCGCGATCGAGAAAAGCGCGGGAGCGGTGGCGCGGGTGGCGAGCAGTGCGGCGTCGAAGTGCGACAGGGTGGTGAACACCGTCTCGGTGCGGTCGCGGTGGAGCTTCAGATATTCGGCGATCTCGGTGTACGGCGGCCGGCCCGAAATCTCCGCGGCACGCCGGAAGTTGCAGAGGAACGGCACATCCGGCATCACCCCGGCCAGCCCCGGCACGAGCCCCGACACCGCCAGGGCGACGCCGCCGCCCTGGCTGACCCCGGTGACGACGATCCGGCCGGGGTCGACCTCGGGATGGGCGCGCATGGCCTCGACGCAGCGCACCGCGTCGGTGAACACCCTTCGGTAGTAGTACGTTTCGGGGCTCTCGATGCCACGGGTGAGGAAGCCGGGTACGGTGCCTGCCGCGCCGGCGTCCGTATCGGCGGTGGAGCCCTCCGCGGCCGACCAGCCCTGACCGCGGGTGTCCATGATCAGGTGCGCGTGACCGGCGGACGCCCAGAGCAGGTTCTCGTGGGCGAGGCCGCGTCCGCGCCCGTACCCCAGGAACTCGACGATGCAGCCGAGCGGTTCGGTGGCCCCGGCCGGCAGGTGCAGCCGACCGTGGACCGGCCGTCCGGCGAAGCCGGGCACGGTCACGTCGTACGTACGGATCTGGGCGAGCCCGGTGTCGACGGGTGTGAACACCGGCTTCTCCGCCCGACCGCGCCCGTCGGCGGCGGGCGCCGCGCCCAGGGTGCTCGACCAGAAGGCATCGAAATCGACTGGAACGGGCAATTCGGGCCGGTAGTCGCGACAGTCGGCGAGCGAGAGGTCCGTCAACGGCATGAAGGTGCCCTTCTGGATGGAACCGCGGTGCTGGGATGCTGAACGCTGAACGGCCAGACAGAAGACGTCAGATGTCCTGTCGGCACACGGACCCTAGGCAGCGCTCACGGCGGCCGTCAAGGGTCCCGCCCGGCCCGGCCCTCGGCGGGGCGCGGCTTCATCCCTCCGGGAGGGGTGGCGGGCTGGTCAGCCCGCCGCGTTGTCGCGGGCCCGGGCCTCGGAGATCCGGCGCCTGACCGGGGCGTAGTGGTCGGCGAGTGCCTTCATGAATCCGGCGATGTCGCCGGCCCGTGCGGCGTCCACGATGTTCTGGTGTGCCGCGATCGTGGCCATCTCGTCGGCGTGGGTGAATCCGTCGAGGTGCGGCGCGACGATCGTGTACACGTCCCAGAACGCCATCGAGAGCTGGCCGATCAGGTCGTTGCCGAGCGGGGTCACCAGCAGCGCGTGGAACGCCCGGTCGGCCGCCACGAAGCCGTGTCCGTCCTGCGCGCCGGTCTCGCGCATGGTGGCGACCAGTCCGTCCAGCGCGTCGAGCTGCTCCGGGCTGAGCATCGAGACGATCCGGTCGGCCATGCCGCGCTCGAAGAGTTCGCGTACGTCGACGAGGTCGGCCATCACCTGGAAGTCGTCGTCGGGGGAGAGCAGGCCGCGGAAGGTCAGGCTCTCCACCAGGGCGGACAGGCTCAGCCTGCCCACGTAGGTGCCGTGTCCGTGCCGCACCTCCACGATGTCCAGCGCGTTGAGGATCTTGACCGCCTCGCGGACGCTGGAACGGCTGGCGCCCAGCGCCTCGCACAGGGCCGGCTCGGTGGGCAGCGGATCTCCGGGGCGCAGCCGCTTCTCCAGGATGTAGCGCTTGATGCCGTCGACGACTTCCTGCCGGAGCAGCTGCCGTCCTGGCCTCGTACCGGACATATGTGAACTCCCCACCTCTTGACCCCTCTCGATTGTCAAGCTACGTTCCCACGCTATCAAGGCATCAGACATCTGACGTCTGATGCTCCAGGCTTCTTGGCCTTCGCGATCCCGCGTTCCGACGCCTGTTCCCGCCCCACGTTTCACCTTCGACGTCCCTGGAGGACCCGTGCCCGAGCTGAGACCAGCCGGTGTCGAGCGCCGCACCTTCCTGCGTTACACCAGCGCTGTCGGTGCGGCAGCCGCCATCACGGCGAGCCTTGCCGCCTGTGGCGGACCGTCATCGACCGCCGACGGCACGGCGGCCAAGGGCAGTGGCAACGGCCTCATCGAGGCCGGCCTCTCGTACCCCCTGTCGACCGGCTTCGACCCCATGATCACCTCGGGCGCGACTCCGTACGCCGCCAATATGCACATCTTCGAGGGTCTCGTGGATCTCGATCCGGCAACACTCGTGGCCCGCCCCGCGCTCGCCACCGAGATGCCGAAGAAGATCAACGCCACCACCTACCGGGCCACCCTCCGCAAGGGCGCGACCTTCCACGACGGATCGGCCGTCACCGCCGACGACGTGGTGTTCAGCTTCGAACGCATCCTGGACCCGAAGAACGCCTCCCTCATGGCGCAGTTCGTGCCCTTCATCGACACGGTGAAGGCCATCGACGCGGGCACGGTCGAGTTCAAGCTGAAGTACCCCTTCGCACTCTTCCCGTCCCGCATAGCCGTGGCCCGGATCGTCCCGAAGAAGATCGTCGAGCCGGACCCGAAGGCCTTCGACGCCGAGCCCGTCGGCTCCGGACCGTACAAGTTCGTCGAAGCGACCCGCGAGGACAAGATCGTCTTCGAGGCGTACGACAAGTACAACGGCGCGCACCCGGCCAAGGCCAAGAAGATGATCTGGCGCCTGATGTCCGACCAGTCGGCGCGCGTCAGCGCCATGGAGTCGGGCCGGGTCCAGGCCATCGAGGACGTCCCCTACATCGACGTCAAGCGCCTCTCCGGCTCCTCGAAGACCGAGTCCGTCCAGTCCTTCGGTCTGCTCTTCCTGATGTTCAACACCGCCGACAAGCGGTTCGCCGACAAGCGCGTGCGCCAGGCCCTGCACTACGCCCTGGACACCGAGAAGATCATCTCCACCGCGATGGTCGGCAACGCCGCACCGGCCACCGGGTACGTCCCCGCCACCCACCCCGACTACCACAAGGCCGCCACGGTCTACACCCACGACGTGGCCAAGGCGAAGCAGCTGCTCGCCGAGGCCGGCGCGAAGAACCTCTCCTTCACCGTCCTCACCACCGACACCGGCTGGGTCAAGGACATCGCCCCGCTGCTGAAGGAGAGCTGGGAGGCGGCCGGCGTCAAGGTCACCCTCGACATCGCCCAGTCCCCGGCCCAGTACGCCAAGATCGACAAGGGTGCCTTCGACGTGCTGGTCGCCCCCGGCGACCCGTCCGTCTTCGGCAACGACGCCGACCTCCTGCTGCGCTGGTTCTACTACGGCTTCTGGCCCGAGAGCCGCTACGGCTGGGGCAAGTCCGCCGCGTACAAGAAGGTCAAGCAGACCCTCGACAAGGCGGCCCGGGCCACCGACGAGGCGAAGCGCAAGGAGCTGTGGGGCGAGGTCACCGACCTCGTCGCCGACGAGGCCGCGCTCTACCCGATCCTGCACCGCAAACTGCCTACGGCCTGGAACGACAAGGCCCTGCCCGGCTTCAAGCCGCTGCCCACCACGGGCCTGTCCTTCCTGGACGTCAGCCGCGCCTGACCGGCACCCGGCGCCCGATCGCCCGGTCCGGTACACCTGCTCGACCCAGGTGTCCCGGACCTGGGGCCTCTCGTTCGGATCAGGCCGGGCTCGCGGGGCCTGGTGCCGCGCCTCGCCGCGTTGTCGTCGGCCTTCCTCAGCTCTCGGCTCCGCACGGCACCACGGTGACATCAGCCGCTCCGCGGAGGGCCGCTCCCTGATCCGGCCTGATCCAAACGAAAGACCCCAGACCGCCCAACCACAAGGAACCCGACGATGGTTGCTTTTCTCCGGCTCGCGCTGCGCCGCGTCGCGATGATGCCGGTGATGATCCTCGGTATCGCGCTGCTCGTCTTCGTGGTGCTGCAGTTCTCGCCGGTCGACCCGGCCTTCAACGCGCTCGGGGAGAGCGCCACCCCCGAGGCCCGTGCGGCCTTCGCCGAGGCCAGCGGCCTCAACGACCCGCTCCCGGTCCGGTACTTCCACTTCCTGGGCCAACTGCTCCACTTCGACCTCGGGATGACCGTCCCGCCGAGCCAGCCCGTACTGGACCGGATCACGGCCGCCTTTCCGCTCACCCTCCAGCTGACCTTCCTCGGGCTGATCCTCGCGGTGATCCTGGCCGTCCTGTTCGGTGTGGTCGGCGCGATGTACCGGGACCGCTGGCCCGACCAGCTGTTCCGGGTCCTGTCCATGGCCGGCGTCGCCATCCCGTCCTTCTGGCTCGGCGTGCTGCTCATCCAGCAGTTCGCGCTGAACACCCGGATCTTCCCGACCGGTGGCTACACCAACCCGGCCGACTCCCTCAGTGGCTGGCTCACCACCATGGCGCTGCCCGCCATCTCGCTGGCGCTCCCGGTCTCGGCCTCCCTCGCCCGTCTCGTACGGACCTCGATGGTCGCCGAACTCGACCGCGACTACGTCCGCACCGCCCGCGGCAACGGCCTCCCGCCGCTGCTGGTGATCCGCTCGGTACTGCGCAACGCGCTCGTCACTCCGCTGACCGTGCTCGGCATCAAGGTCGGCTACATGCTCAGCGGCGCCGTCGTCATCGAAGCGATCTTCGACCTGCCCGGCATGGGCAAGCTCATCCTCGAAGGTGTCACCGGCGGCGATGTCGCCCTGGTCCAGGGCACCGTACTGACCATCGCCATCGCGTTCCTGGTGGTCAACGTCATCGTCGACCTGCTCTACCTGCTGGTCAACCCGCGCATCAGGACGGTGTGACATGTTCGCCACCGGCCGTCTGGCCAACAAGCTGTCCCGACCCGGCATCGCGTTCCGCGCCCTCCCGGTCACCTCCCGCATCGCCCTCGGCGTGCTGATCGTCGTCGTCCTCGGCGCCGTACTCGCCCCGCTGTTCACCCAGGACCCGCTGACCACCGGCACCCCGGTCCAGGCCCCCAGCGGCGCCCACTGGTTCGGCACCGACCGGGCCGGCCGCGACGTCTTCGCCCGGGTCGTGCACGGCTCGCGGTACTCGCTGATCATCGGTCTCGGCGCGACCGCCCTGGCACTGGTCGCCGGCGCACTGCTCGGCTCCATCGCCGCCACCTCGCGCAAGCTCGGCGACGAGTCCGTGATGCGCACCCTGGACGTCGTGATGTCCTTCCCGCCGATCGCGCTGGCCGCCGTCCTCGTCGCGGTCTTCGGCACCAGCATTCCGGTGATCATCTTCACCATCGCCTTCGTCTACACCCCCTCGCTGGCCCGCGTGGTCCGCGCCAATGTGCTGTCCCAGTACGGCGAGGACTACGTCGCCGCCGAGAAGGTCATCGGCGCCCGCCGCGGATACATCGTGCTCCGCCACGTCGCCGTCAACTGCATGGCCCCGGTCATGGTGTTCGCCACCGTCATGGTCGCCGAGGCGATCATCTTCGAGGCCAGCCTCTCGTTCATCGGCGCCGGAGTGCAGGACCCCGACCCCAGCTGGGGCAGCGTCCTCGCCTACGGCCGGCAGATCCTCCTTGCCGGCGGCTGGTGGGCGACGTTCTTCCCCGGCCTCGCGCTGCTGATCACCGTCCTCGCGCTCAACATCCTCTCCGAGGGGCTCACGGACGCCTCCGCGGCCCCGAAGAGCGCCCGCCCCGCCGTCGACCCCGCCACGGCCACCGCACCCGACCCGGTCGAGGCCACCTCCACCGTGGACATCGACGCCGCCCTCGCCAAGCTCGCGGACCGCGTCAACGCCACCGAACCGTTCATCAAGCCGGTACGGGAGGACGCCGCCGAACTGCTCGTCGTACGGGACCTGGCGATCCGCTTCCCCGACCGTTACGCCGAGATCCCCGTCGTCGACGCGCTGAACTTCACCGTCCACGAGGGCGAAACACTCGGCCTGGTCGGTGAGTCCGGCTGCGGCAAGTCCATCACCAGCCTCGCCGTCATGGGCCTGCTCGCCCGCAACGCCGAAGTCAGCGGCGAGATCCTGTACCGCGGCCGGGACCTGCTGAAGCTCCCGCCGAAGGAACGCCGCGCCCTGATGGGCCCGGAGATCGCGATGGTCTACCAGGACGCGCTCTCCTCCCTCAACCCGTCCGTCCTCGTCGGCACCCAGCTGAAGCAGCTCACCTCGCGCGGAGGTACGAAGACCCCCGCCGAACTCCTCGATCTCGTCGGCCTCGCACCCGAACGCACCCTGCGCAGCTACCCCCACGAGCTCTCCGGCGGCCAGCGCCAGCGCGTCCTGATCGCCATGGCGCTCTCCCGCAGCCCCCGCCTGCTCATCGCCGACGAACCGACCACCGCCCTCGACGTCACCGTCCAGGCCCAGGTCGTCGAACTCCTCGTCCAGCTGCGCGACGAACTCGGCTTCGCGATGGTCCTCGTCTCGCACGACCTCGCGCTCGTCGGCGACCTCTCGCACCGTGTCGCCGTGATGTACGCGGGCCGCCTCGCGGAGATCGGCGCCACCCGCTCCGTACTCACCGCCCCCACCCACCGCTACAGCCGCGGCCTGCTCGGCTCCGTCGTCTCCCTGGAAGCGGGCGCCGACCGGCTGCACCAGATCCGCGGCATCGTCCCCGCACCCCAGGGCTTCGGCACCGGCTGCCGGTTCGCCTCACGCTGCACCACCGCCACCGAACTGTGCCGCACGACCGCACCCGAACTCACCGCACGCGGCGCCGCGAACGACCACGGCTTCGCCTGCCACCACCCGGCGAAGGCCGCCCAGCTGGAAGGGAGCGCCCTGTGATCAGGCTCGACGGCGTCCACGTACGCCACAAGGCACGCAGCGGCGGAGTCTTCCGCCGGGACGCCGTGCACGCCCTCACCGACGCCACCCTGGCGATCGAACGGGGCGAGATCGTCGGCCTGGTCGGCGAGTCCGGCTGCGGCAAGTCCACCCTCGCCCGGGTACTGACCGGCCTGCAGAAGCCCACCGAGGGCGAGGTCCGCTTTCACGGCCGCGACCTGTGGAAGATGTCCGCGGCGCAGCGCCGCGACGATTTCGGCTCCACCGTCGGCGTCGTCTTCCAGGACCCCTCCACCGCTCTCAACCCCCGGCTCACGGTCCGCCACATCCTCCGTGACCCGCTCGATGTGCACAGGCGGGGCACCCGGGAAGAGCGCGAGGCACGCGTCGAGGAACTCCTCGACCTGGTCGGCCTGCCCGGCCACACCCTCGCCGCACTTCCCGGACAGCTCTCCGGCGGCCAGCGCCAGCGCGTCGCCATCGCCCGCGCCCTGGCCCTCGAACCGGAACTGATCGTCGCCGACGAACCGACCTCCGCCCTCGACGTCTCCGTCCGCGCCCAGGTCCTCAACCTCCTGGTCGACCTGCGCGAACGTCTGGGTCTCGGCATGGTGTTCATCTCGCACGACATCCAGACCGTGCGCTACCTCGCCGACCGCATCGCCGTCCTCTACCTCGGCCGGATCGTCGAGGAGGGGCGCGCGTCCGATGTCGCGGATGCCCCCGCGCACCCGTACACCGAGGCGCTGCTCTCGGCGACCCCCAGCCTGCTGGAGACCACTGAACGGATCGTGCTCACCGGCCCGGTCCCCTCGGCCACCAACCCGCCGTCCGGCTGCCCCTTCCGCACCCGCTGCTGGAAGGCGGACGACGCCTGCGCCACGGTCTTTCCCGCGGAGAGCGCCGGACCGGGGGAACATCGCTGGCACTGCGTCCACCCCCAGAGCCCCGCCACCCCCGGCGGGGACCAGTCCGCCGTACCGGCCGCAAGGAGCACCACATGACCGCCCGAACACCCCGTTACTCCGGAGTGATCCCGCCCGTAGTCACCCCGCTCACCGCGGACGGCGAGATCGACCGGCCCTCCCTGGAGAGGGTCGTGGGGCATCTGCTCGACGGCGGTGTCGGCGGCCTGTTCGCCCTCGGCAGCTCCGGCGAGACCGCCTATCTGACGCCCCGCCGGCAGGACGAGGTCATCAAGGTCGTCACGGCCGCCTCGGCCGGCCAGGTCCCGGTCCTCGTCGGAGCGATCGAGACCACCACCGACCGTGCGATCGAACGGGCCCGCGCCGCCCAAGGGCTCGGCGCCGACGCAGTCGTCGTCACCGCCCCGTTCTACACACGCACGCACGACACCGAGATCGACCGCCACTTCCGGGACGTCGCCGCCGCCGTCGACGTGCCGCTCCTCGCGTACGACGTGCCGGTCTGCGTCCACAGCAAACTCGACCCGGAACTGTTGCTGCCGCTCGCCGCGGACGGTGTGCTGGCCGGGGTGAAGGACTCCAGCGGCGACGACGGCTCGTTCCGCCGTCTGGCCATCGGCGCCCGAGAGCTGCCGGAGTTCTCCGTGCTCACGGGGCACGAACTGGTCGTGGACGCGATGATGCTCGGCGGCGCGGACGGTTCCGTCCCCGGGCTCGGCAATGTGGACCCGCACGGATACGTACGCCTTCACGAGGCCGCGGTACGTGGCGACTGGGCCACCGCACGCGCCGAACAGGACCGCCTCGTCGCACTGTTCGACATCGTTCGCGCGGCCCGCCCCGGCACGGCTTCCGCCACCGCCGCCGGTCTCGGCGCGTTCAAGTCGGCCCTCATGCTGCGCGGGATCATCGCCACCAACATGGTGAGCCCGCCGATGCGCCGGCTGGACGCGGCGGAGACCGCCACGATCGCGGACTGCCTGGACCGCGCGGGGCTCTCCCGGGTCTGACGGGTTGCGAAGAACACACTGAGTTGCGAAGAACACACTGAGGTGTGTGGGTACAGCCTCGGCCGTACCCACACACCTCAGTGCTTCTGTCTGCTACCTACCGGCTGCGCCGGTCACTTCCTCGACGCGCGAGTACGGCGGTACAGCAGGGTTCCGCCGAGCACCATCGCGGCGCTCGCCGCACCGGCCAGGCCCAGGCTGGTGTCGGCACCCGTGTGCGCCAGCTCCGCGGTGGTGATCGGGCCCCCGGCGGTGACCCTGGGATCATTGCCATTCCGCGGTTCATCGGTGCGGGGCGTGACCGGGGGTGTGACCACGGCGGGCGTGACGGGGGGTGTGACCACCGGGGGCGTGACCGGCGGTGTGACTACCGGAGGCGTGACCGGGGGCGTGACCACGGGAGGCGTGACCGGCGGTGTGACTACCGGAGGCGTGACCACCGGGGGCGTGACCACAGGAGGCGTGACCGGCGGTGTGACCACGGGAGGCGTGACCGGCGGCGTGACTACCGGGGGAGTGACCGGCGGCGTGACGACCGGCGGCGTGACCACCGGGGGCTCCACCGGCGGCTCGGTGCCCGGCCCGCTCCCGTTCACGCACTCGTTGCCGAACGCCGGGTTCAGCAGACCGACGACATCGACGCTGTTGCCGCACACGTTGACCGGAACGTCCACGGGAGCCTGGACGACGTTGCCGGACAGCACACCGGGAGATTGAGCCGTGGTGCCTTCGGCGCTCGCCCCCTTGCCGCCGTTGTTGCTTCCGCCGCCCTCGTTCGCGCACTTGTTGCCGAACGCCGGGTTCAACAGACCGATCACATTGACCGTGTTGCCGCACACGTTGACGGGAACGTGCACCGGCACCTGCACGGCGTTGCCCGAGCCGACGCCCGGCGAACCGACGGCGGCACCATCGGCGGAGGCGTCCGCGAACGCGTATCCGCCGGCCGCGGTCAGAATGCCCGACGCCGCTGCCATCACCAGCACGCTCTTGCTCAAGGCTTTTCGCATTGATTGCCCTTTCCTAGGACACTTCGCGCGAGCGCGATGCTCGCGGTTAATTCATCACGCGGTGCAGCTTCTGCCGGGAACGTCACCCCGGGTTCTTCATGCATGAGTCGGCAAGCGGCGGTTCTTCCGCTCTTCCGCAGGGTGAACACCGAACGGAGCCGCACGCTTGGTGACATCCATAACGAGGGGGGATTGTCGAGGAAACGCGAAAATGGGTGGAAATCTTGTGATCGCTCGAACGGATTACGTATGCGCGTTCATGGCGACGCCACCCCCGGGCATTCGGGTGAACGGAGAGAACCAAACGTCCGATCGCGAGTTGGGCAGGGGGCTCCGGTACGGGGCATCCGGTACGAGAAGGGTTAATCGTGATCAAGAAGGTTCTGGCTACGGGCGCTGTGGCCGCCTTTATCCTCGGTCTGGGCGCCACCCAGGCCATGGCGATCGGAGACGACGGCGGCACGACGTCGGTCAACGGCAACGGAGCCCCGCAGTCCTTCGGCAACGCTGAGACCCATGGTGACGGCAGCCCGCAGTTCGGCCTGGTCCAGGGCAGCCTGAACAAGCCCTGCATCGGCCTGCCCGCCAAGGCCAATGCCGGCTCGCTCGTCGGTCTTGTCCCGGTCGCGGCCCAGGACGTCAACGTGCTGGCCTCGCCGCAGAACCAGCAGTGCACCGAGAACTCCACCCAGGCCAAGGGTGACGAGCCGCTGTCGCACCTCGTGGACGACATCCCGGTGCTCTCCGGCAACGGTACCGGCAACAGCTGATCCAGCCGCAGTGACAGGCCCGGGCCGCCGGCCTTCCTCCTCCGCGCGGCCCGGGCCCGCTGTTTCCCTTCCCGGTATCGGCGCCCGAATGGGCCGGTGATCCCGCCCGCGACGTCGAGCGATCGATACTGCTCCATCCGGGCTGTTTTTTCGAGAATCTTCTTCCTGAAGAGTTTCGACTGCGGTCCTAAATCGTTACGAATTGCAGCGGCGGAGTTACGAGTGATCAGGACCGCGCTCGTGCGGCACGAAAGACGTGACCGCTCCGGACTCCGTCAAAGAAAGGGACAAAAGTGAAGTACGCCAAGGTTGCCGCCATCGCCGCCGGAACCCTGATGGCGGTCGGTGCCGCCGCCCCCGCCTTCGCCGACTCCGGCGCCGATGGCGCCGCCAACAACTCCCCGGGCGTCGCGTCCGGCAATGTCGTCCAGGTCCCGGTCCACGTTCCGCTCAACCTCTGCGGCAACAGCGTTAGCGTGATCGGCCTGGTCAACCCCGCCTTCGGCGGCACCTGCACCACCTCCTGACCTCTGGTCGGCCGAGCCGAACGCTCATGACGGGAAGGCCCCGGAACGCATTCGATGCGATCCGGGGCCTTCCCCTTTTCCGGTATTCGATCGAAGGGTGCCGAGAAAAGCGGCCCCGTCCAGTTGCCCGGGTGCAACCACATCGTTACCCAAGGTGAAAAGCGGCAGAAGTCACGGCTAAAGAAGGCTGGTGCGGCGCGGATACGCGGCCGAAACGGATGCCGCTGCAGAAGGGAACCCGAAAGTGAAGTACGCGAAGACCGCTGCGTTCGTTGCCGGTTCCGTGGCTGCTCTGGGAACGGCTGCTCCTGCCTTCGCCGTTACCACCACCACGGCCCCCAACTTCAGCCTCAACGGCGGCGTCAACCAGGTGGTGGAAAGCGCACCGCAGGCTGTCGACCCGATCGTCGACACGGTCGGCGGAGCCGCCGATTCGATGCAGAAGAACGGCACCGTCACCAAGCTGGCCGGCCAGGCGACCGGTGCGGCCCAGGGCGCGGCCCCGCTGATGGGCGGCCTGCCGCTCGGCAGCTGACCCGTCACGCCACGGCTCTTCCCTGCCTGTGCGGCGGACCTCCGGGCAGCGGAAGCACCGTTCGAGTGAATCGGCACAACCATCCCTGTCGCCTTGAGTTGCTCAGTGAGCTCGGGCAGGCGAGCAAGAGAAAACCCAGAAGGGCTATTCAATGATCAAGAAGATTATGGCCTCGGCAGCCGTCGCTGCTTCGATCGTCGGTGTCTCCGCCGCGATCGCCCCGCAGGCCATGGCCGTCGGCGACGACAGTGGCACGATGTCGGTCAACGGCAACGAAGCCGTCCAGTCGTACGGCAACTCCGCCACCCACGGTGACTGGAGCCCGCAGTTCGCGCTCATGCAGGGCTCGCTCAACAAGCCCTGCATCGCCCTTCCGGCCAAGGCCAATGTCGGTTCGGTCCTCGGCGCCGTCCCGGTCCCGGTCCAGGACGTCAATGTGCTGGCCTCGCCGCAGAACCAGCAGTGCACCGAGAACTCCACCCAGGCCAAGGGTGACGAGGCACTGTCGCACCTCGTGGACGACATCCCGGTGCTCTCCGGCAACGGCACCGGCAACAACTAGGACCATAAGGCTCCGGTCGCTCGCCGCTGATTCCTCGGACCTGTCGAGGACTTCACCACGTGCGGCTTCGAGCCCGCTTGCCCGCAGTACGTGAAACACCGTGGGGCCGGCACATCCACGCGGCAGCCGATCGTCGGCGGCCCGGATGTGCCGGCCCCACGTCGTGTGTGCCGTCCCCTCGAAGGGGCGGGCGGACTGGGCCGGTTGCCGTAGTGACGGCGGGCGTCACCCGTCGCACCGGGTAAGGGCCAACCATGGACCAGTACGACAGCCAACACCCCTGCGGTCGGCAGCGACACGCACAGGACGCCACACCCATCTACGACCGGCTGCTCGCCGAATGGCAGGCGACCCGCGGCGGACCGGAGCCGGCCCCTCCCGAGCGGCCCTGCGCGGGAAGTCGCGTGCCCGCCGCCCGTACGTCCGACGAAGCCTTCGACGGGTGAGGGGGTGCGTCGAACTCACACCGTATCGAACCCATTTGAGTGGTAGTGCGGAACCGGCGCTTCCGTAGCGGGTCGATCAGCACGTTCCACAACGGGACGCTCCGAAAGGTGAAGCCTGATGAAGAAGATGATGGCCGGCGCAGCAGTGGCCGTGTCCCTGATCGGTCTGTCCGCCGCCGCGGCCCCCTCGGCCATGGCGATCGGCAACGACGAGGGCACCGCGTCGGTCAACGGCAACGACGCCGCGGACTCGTTCGGCAACAGCGTGACCCAGGGCGACGGCAGCCCGCAGTTCCAGCTCGTCCAGGGCGCGCTGAACAAGGCCTGCGTGGGCCTGCCGCTCAAGGCCGACGCGGGTTCGCTCGTCGGTGTGCCCGTGCCGGTCGCGGCCCGGGACGTCAATGTGCTGGCCTCGCCGCAGAACCAGCAGTGCACCGAGAACTCCACCCAGGCCAAGGGCGACGAGGCGCTGTCGCACCTCGTGGACGACATCCCGGTGCTCTCGGGCAACGGCATCGGCAACAGCTGACACCCGCGTGAATGCGGGCGATCGCGGGAACCCCCTCCCCCCGCGATCGCCCGCATTCCGGTGCACGGCACGGCCGAGAAGTATCCGGGGCGCGGCCCCGGGGCTCCACGCATGACGATGCCCACCGTTCCACGGGGGGCGGTGGGCATCCGGCGTACGGGGCGGCTCAGCCCAGGCTGCGTACCGGAAGGACGCAGTGCGCGGAGGTCATGATGACCTCCGCGTCGGCTGCGAACGACCGCAGCAGTTCCTCGCTGACCGGCCGGCCCGGCGTGCCTTCGGGCCAAGGACGGGTGGCGAACATCGTGTGCACCTCGCCCCGCTGCTTTGCCGCGGCCAGCCACTCGGGCGGTGCGGGGTACTGCGCCGTGAAGTGAGGCAGCGTCAGCACGGCCTGACCGGCCTGGACGAGCAGCTTCACCGGGAGGCCCGGCGTCTCGGCGGCGTACACCGGGCCGGCGCCGACCGGCAGTCCGCTGCGCTCCAGGGCCACGCGCATCGCGGCCTCACCGGCGGCCGGGCCGTCCGTCCCGTCGCCGAGCGAGTAGACGAGGAGAAAGGCGACATCGGAGCCGCCATCGGGGTGTTCGCCGCTCCACCCGATCAGTGTGATCGTGCCCAACCGGGCCTGGGTGAACGTGCCGGTGGCGGTCTGGGGTGAGGTCATGCCCGGCACCCTAACGGCCTGAGACCGGTCGTTGTGCATGCGTATCACCTGATCGAGGGAGATTCACAGATATCTCCGACCAATGCGGGCGAGGCGCTTTTCCGGATGCGGGCCGGCGGACGGCGTGGATAAATGTGTTGACGCCACCCGATGGCCGCGGGCTATCGTGTGCAGCGTTCCGGACGGCGGGGAAGAACCGCCGGTGTCGGGCCCGTGCTTGAACCAGGAGGTGAGGACATTGATGACTGTCGTTGCGATGGGCGTTGCCCACAACCAGAAGAGCATCGTTCCCACCCCCGTGGTCGCCGGCTGACTTCTCCTCAACTCTCCGCGCATGTACGCGCGTTGCCGGGGCCACCCTGTGAAGGGTTTCCCTTGTCTTTCCCCTCTTCTCCGTCCTCCTCGTCCCTTTCTTCTTCTCTTCGGGGCGCGTCCGTGTCGCATCCGCTGTCCCCGTACGGCTGGGACGACGACTGGGCTGCCGCATTCGCTCCGTACGCCGAGCAGGGTCTGCTGCCCGGACGCGTGGTGCGGGTGGACCGCGGGCAGTGCGACGTGGTCACCCCGTACGGCACGCTCCGGGCCGACACCGCCTTCGTCGTCCCGCGCGATCCGATGCGGATCGTCTGCACGGGCGACTGGGTCGCCGTCGACCCCGACGGAGACCCGCAATTCGTACGGACGCTGCTCCCGCGGCGTACGGCCTTCGTCCGCTCGACGTCGTCGAAGCGCTCCGAAGGGCAGGTGCTCGCCACCAACGTCGACCACATCGCCATCTGCGTCTCGCTGGCCGTGGAGCTCGACCTGGGGCGGGTGGAGCGGTTCCTTGCGCTCGCCATGTCCAGCTGCAGTGGTGACGCGCTGCTGCGTGACGGGGCGTCCGCCGCGGACGGCGCCGCCCAGCCGGTCCTGGTGCTGACCAAGGCCGACCTGGTGCCGGACACCGCCACGCTGTCGTACCTCGTCCAGGACATCGAGGCGATCGCGCCCGGTGTCCGGGTGCTGCCCGTCAGCTCCGCCACCGGGGAGGGGCTCGATGTCTTCGCCGCGATCGTCTCGGGCGGCACGAGTGTGCTGCTCGGGGTGTCCGGCACGGGCAAGTCGACCCTCGCCAACACCCTGCTCGGCCGCGACGTGATGGAGGTGCAGGCCGCCCGTGACGTCGACGGCAAGGGCCGGCACACCACCACGACCCGCAATCTGCTGGTTCTGCCCTCCGGGGGCGTACTGATCGACACGCCCGGACTGCGTGGTGTCGGCCTCTGGGATGCGGAGACCGGCGTCGGCCAGGTCTTCTCCGAGATCGAGGAGCTCGCCGAGCAGTGCCGGTTCCACGACTGCGCCCATGAGTCGGAGCCCGGCTGTGCGGTACTCGCCGCGGTCGAGGACGGTTCGCTGCCCGAGCGGCGCCTGGACAGCTTCCGCAAGCTGCTCCGCGAGAACCAGCGCATCGTCGCCAAGACCGATGCCCGGGTGCGGTCCGAAATGCTGCGGGGGTGGAAGCGCAAGGGCGCCGAGGGGCGGGCGGCCATGGACGCGAAGCGGGGTCGGGTGCGGTAGCCCGCGGGTCGCCCTGTTGACCCGGTCGACGTCCGAAAACCGCGAGTGCGGTACCCGGGGGTGCCGCACACTGGACGGTGTGATGGACGAACGGACCAGGTACGAGGCGGTGAGCAGCCGCGACGCCCGTTTCGACGGGGAGTTCTTCTTCGCCGTCGAAACGACCGGAATCTACTGCCGGCCGAGCTGCCCCGCCGTCACCCCCAAGCGGAAGAACGTACGGTTCTTCCCGACCGCCGCCGCCGCGCAGGGCAACGGCTTCCGGGCATGCAGGCGCTGCCGCCCGGACGCCGTGCCCGGTTCCGCCGACTGGAACGTACGGGCCGATGTCGTGGGCCGCGCCATGCGGATGATCGGCGACGGCGTGGTCGACCGGGAGGGCGTGCCCGGTCTCGCCCACCGGCTCGGTTACAGCTCACGCCAGGTGCAGCGGCAGCTCAACGCGGAGCTGGGCGCCGGGCCCGTCGCGCTCGCTCGCGCCCAGCGGGCCCACACCGCACGCGTGCTGCTCCAGACGACCACTCTGCCGGTGACCGAGATCGCCTTCGCGTCCGGATTCGCCAGCGTGCGCCAGTTCAACGACACGATCCGGCAGATCTACGCCCGCACGCCCAGCGCCCTGCGGGCCGAGGCCGGTACGGGGCTGGGAGCGGCGGTACGGGAGGCGCGGACCACCGGGGTCCCGCTGCGGCTGGCCCACCGGGGGCCGTACGCGGCCCGCGAGGCCTTCGACCTGCTGGCCGGCGAGACGGTCGCCCGGATCGAGGAGGTCAGCGGCGAGCCGGGCACGCGCACCTACCGGCGCACCCTGCGGCTGCCGTACGGGACGGGCATCGTGGCCGTCGACGAGCGGTCCGCCGGGTCCTGGCTCGACGCCCGGATCCACCTCACGGACCTGCGGGATCTGACGACGGCCGTGCAGCGGCTGCGGCGCCTCTTCGACCTGGACGCCGATCCGTACGCCGTCGACGAGCGGCTCGGCGCCGACCCGTGCCTGGCACCGGGCGTCGCCGCCCGACCCGGGCTTCGCTCGCCGGGCGCCGCCGATCCGGAGGAGTTCGCCGTACGGACGCTGGTGGGCAGGTCCGGGGCGGAGCGGCTCGTGGAGAGGTACGGCAAGGTCCTCGACGTCCCCTGCGGCGGGCTCACGCATGTGTTCCCCGAGCCGGGGGTGCTGGCCGGTGCGGTGGACGACCCGGCGCTGCGGGCGCTGGCGGCCGCCCTCGCCGACGGGGACGTACGGCTCGACACCGGGGCCGACCGCGACGAGGCCGAGCAGGCACTGCTGCGGCTGCCGGGGATCGGCCCGGCAGCGGCGGGACTGATCAGGATGCGGGCGCTCGGCGACCCCGATGTGGACCCGGAGGGCAGGCCCGGGTCCGAGCGGTGGCGGCCGTGGCGTTCGTACGCCGTGCGCCACCTGAGCCTCCTGGGCCCGTCCTGGGCGTTCTGTCCATGAAGGTTGGTGACGGGGTTCAGGCGGGCAGCCCCCAGCGTGGTGCGGGATCGTTCGCCGTGACCGGGCGGATGGTCAGGTCCGGGCGGTCGCCCTCGGCCGTGATCAGCGCCGAGTCGCCCTTGCGCAGGCGGATGCGTACCGTACCGTCGGCCAACTCCTCGTGATCCAGCGGGCGTCCGTGCCGGTCGCGGATCTCGACGGCACCCTCGATGCCGTGGCGTACGACGCACGGCGCGCCCGCCTCGCTGGTCACCCGTACCCAGCGGGTCCGTCCCTCTTCGCGTACCGCGCTCAGCAGGAACGCACCCTGGGTGCGGAAGTCATGGACGGTCATGTCCCGCCAGGCGGCGGGCAGAGCCGGGAAGACCCTGATCGTGCCGCCCCACGACTGGCACACCATGTCGTGCAGCGACTGGGCGGCCGAGAGCGGGGTCTCGATGACCGGGCCCGACTCCTTGTACATGGTGTTCGCCTGGATGAACCGGCTCATCAGCTGCCCCAGGTACTTCAGCGCGTCCTCGCCCTTGCCGAGCAGCGCGGACATCGACGCGGCGCCGGTGAAGGTGTAGCCCTGCAGGGCGCCTTCGAAGCCCACCCAGTGGGCGAGGGACCTCTCGATCAGGGCGCGTTCGTCGGGCGTCGCGCCCGTCAGCTCGTACAGCGGGTAGACCGCGAGCATGTGCGAGTAGTGGCGGTGCGACTGCGCGAACGGCACCCCGGCGCCGATCATGAAGCCGTTCGCGTCGACCGGGTACGGCGCGAGCCTGGCCAGGACCTCCTGCCAGCGGGCGGTCAGCGGGTCGTGGACGCCGAGTTCCCGCGCCGAGTCCAGCAGGGTGCGACAGCCCCAGCGCAGCAGCATCAGGTCGTAGTTGCAGTCGGGCGCGTTCACGCCGTACTCGGGGGAGAACGTCGCCGGGAGATGCAGTTTTCCGTCCGCGCCGGGCGTCAGGAAGTGCAGGTAGTAGTTGACGGCCTTGCGCAGCAGGGGGAAGAGGGTGTCGCGCAGGATCGACTCGTCCATGGTGTGGCGGTAGGAGAGCCATACGTTGTGCAGCGCCCAGGTCAGATTGCCGACCTCGGGGGTGGGCTGGTCCTGGCCGGGGATGCCGACGCCGAAGCCGCCGTCGGGGACCGACGCTCCGTTGACCAGCTGGGGGTCGGTGGTGCGGGGCATGCCGGCCGAGTCCGCCCGGTAGGGGGCGGCGACCTCGCGGGAGAGCTGGTCGCGGAATTCGCTCAGGGCGCGGGTGACGGCGTCCAGCTCCAGGTGGTTGGAGCCGTGGATCAGCCAGTACTCCAGCTGGACGTTGAGGTTCCACCAGGTGTTCGGCCAGGGCGTGGGCTCCAGCCAGGGGCCGGAGGTGGCCATCACGGGTGCGTCCTTGCGGGCCGCCGACGCCGTTTTGTACAGCTGGATCCAGTAGAAGCGCTGCAGCCGGGCGTCGGGCAGGGACAGGAAGCTCTTCCGGTAGAACCGGTCCCACCAGGTGCGGTGGGGCGCCGCCAGCAGACCGTACGGGAGCGCGGAGGCGGATTTGACCGTGCGCAGCGCACGGTCAAGGGCCGTCGTCGTGGGGTGGGAGTGCGCGACCGTGACGTACAGGGTGCGGGCCGTGCCCCTGGTGCGCTCGCGCCAGGCGGTGACGTGGTGGCCGCCCGCGAGCAGCGGCTGGACGGCGGCGGTGGTCCCGGCGTGCTGTTCGGTCACCGCGGGAGGGTTGCCGGTGTAGCCGTCCGGGAGGGGCTTGAAAGCGGCCCTCGGGCTGATCGCGTCGGCGGGGTGGAAGACCCAGCGGAAGTCCTGCTCGCCCGCGCTCGGGGTGACCTCCACGGCCAGCAGGTCGCTGGCGGAGTGGACGAAGGCCCGGAGCTTCAGGGTGCCCGCGGTGGTGGTGATCGTGCCTTCGAGTTCGGCGGTGCGCAGTCGCATCCACCACTCGATGCCCGTGATGGTGCCGGCCGGTTCCAGGGTGAAATGGCCGATCGGGAGGCGGGCGAGGCCGAAGAGGGAGCCGAACTCGGGGCGGTGGTCCTGGACCTCGGAGTGCTGGACGTTGAAGCGGATGGCCGTGGTGGTGGCGCCGGGCTCGGCGTAGATGCCGGAGCCGAGGCGGCCGTTGCCCAGATACGGGCCCTCGTACCAGGTCTTCGGGAGCTTCTGCCAGAGCAGGTCGGCGTCGTCCAGGACCGTGCGCCAGGCGTCGTCGGGGGAGTGGACGGTGACGGGGGCCGGGGCGGTGGCCGCCGGGGCGTCGGGGGTGGCCGCCCGGGCGGGGACGGCCGCCGCGCCGCCCACCACGAGCGCGCCGCCGATCGCACTGCCGGTGGCGAGGACGCTTCTACGGGAAGGGTCCCGGGTTTCGTTCCGGGACGGGCGGGAGCGGTCCGGTGCTGGGGGCAAGGCGTCTCCTGGCGACTCGTATGCAGGCACAACAATTCATCCGAGCTATTCCTTCAGGGAAGGTAGGCATGGGGCATCCTTGCGTCAATAGAGAGGGAGACATCCGATGTGCTTCCGTCCATCTGTACGGCATCCACCTGGTTGTTCAGGGGTACGGGGTCAGCCCCAGAGCACCGTGCCCAGCCAGGCCCCTGTCACCAGCAGACACGCGAAGAGCTCGACGAGCACCGCATAGCCGGTCGCCCGCATCACCGAGCGGACCGACGCCCACCCTGCCCCGCTGCTGCCGAGCCGCAACCGTTCCGCCCCGTAGATCGCCCCCACGTAGCCGATGATCCCGCCCACCACCGGCACTACGAAGAAGCCCACGATCCCGCCGATCCCGCCCAGCATCAGCGTCTTGCGCGGGGCCCCCGACTCACGGGGGCGGCGATGCGGCAGCAGCGGCTTCAGCGCCTGGTTCACCAGCAGAAGCGCCGTGGCCCCGATGAGTACGCTCCAGGCGGCCGGCGTCATGTCGGTCAGCGCCCACCACAGCACGGCGGCCCAGACGATCGCCTGCCCCGGAACGCCTGGCACCAGCACGCCGACCAGGCCGAGGAACATGACCAGGCCGACGGCGACGAGTTGCCACACACCCATCTGACCAGCGTGCCGGAGTCCGGCCGGTCCCGCCCGTCAGCGCGGCCCCGGGCAGGGGACGTCTACGCAGCTCAGGGCCGTAACGGCGCTGCGGGAACACCGTGCCGAGGCATCCGGCGGGGCCGGGTGCCGTGACGGGACGAAGCCTGCCGGGAGAGGCGCCGGCTCAGGTCCGAGCGGCCCGGGACACCCAGCCCCGTTCGTACGCGTGCCAGCCCAGTTGCAGTCGGGTCGACACCCCGGTCAGCTCCATCAGCCCCTTCACCCGCCGCTGCACGGTCCGCAGCCCGAGCTCCAGCTGCTTCGCCACGCTCGCATCCGTCAGCCCGGCCAGCAGCAGCGACAGGATCTCCAGGTCCGTCGGATCGGGCCCGGTGGACACCTCCTCCAGCCGGCCGCTCTCGCCGAGCCTGAGCGGCATGGCCTCGCGCCACACCGCCTCGAAGAGCCCCATCAGCGACTCCAGCAGCCCGGAGGCATGCACCACCAGCGCCGCCGGCTCGGCGCCCCGTCCGGTCAGCGGCACCATCGCCAGGGCGCCGTCGGCGACGACCAGCTTGGTGGGCACCCGGTCCACGACCCGGCACCGCTCGTCACGGCTCAGCGCGGCCGACAGTTCCAGGATCCCGGACGGCAGCGACAGCACCTCGCGTTCGATGACCACCCGGAACGACACCCCGCGCGTGGCGGCCTGCTCCTCGGCCTCGTTCTCCATTCCGCTCACCGCGATCGGCTTGCCGGTGACCAGGGCGCACACCTCGCTCGTGGCACCCAGCTGCAACTGGTGGAAGCGGTGCGCCACCGCGCTCGCGCCCGTCACCACCTCGACCAGATCGTGCACGGCCGGCTCGGTGGCCTCCGCCCGGTACTCCTCGGCGAGCAGTGCCGCCGTCAGCTCCGCCTGCTCCAGCTCATGGCGCTGCTGGGTCAGCAGCGCCCCCAGCGCCACCCCGGGCGGCGCGGCCACCCAACGGCCCGTGCGGGACGATGCCTGCGCGGCCAGCCCGTGCTGTTCCAGCCGGCGCAACGCCCGCTCCGTGTCCGACTCGGGAAGAGCCAGCCGGTGCGCGAGATCGGAGACCTCCGCGGCTCCCACCGTCACGAGCGCGCGGTACGCCGACTCCTGTATCTCGTCGAGACCTATGGCTCCCAGCACCCCTGGACTCCTCCGGACGCATTGATTCCGCACGATGTCGCTGTCTTCGGGTGCCCGGCCGTGGCGGAAAGCGGCCACGGCGTAAACCCGCCCTGTACATCATCCCTTTATCGCCCGTCGCTCTGCCAATGTGGCGCCACCGCAGTACCGACAACCTCCGGAATCCCACGGTCTGTTCACAGGTGTTCCGGTTTTACTTGGGGAGAGCGATGCGTCCGATATCGCGTATGGCGCTGGGAGCGGCCACCGCCGCCGTCCTGGCCGTCACCGCGATCGCACCGTCCACGGCAGCGCCGCAGGACGATACGAGCGCCAAGAGACCACTGACCGGCAGTGCGGCCGCCGCCGCCAAGGCGGCCAAACCGGTCACCGTCACTCTGGTGACCGGCGACAAGGTTCTGGTGAGCACGGACAGTTCGGGGGCCGCGTCGGTCACCGCACTGCCGCGCGAGGACGGCACCGTCCCCCTCGTCCAGACCAGGCAGTCCGGCAAGGACCTCTACGTCTACCCCGACACCGCCACCGACGCGCTGGCTGCGGGCACGGTCGACGAAGAACTCTTCAACGTCACCGGACTCATCCGCCAGGGCTACGACGACGCGAGCACCAAGTCGCTGCCGCTGATCGCCGTCTACGGCAAGGACACGGCCCGCTCCGCGCCCGCCACCCCGCGCGGCGCCGAGCGCGGACTCGCACTCGACGCGATCGACGGCGTTGCGCTCAAGGCGGACAAGGCGAAGGCCGCCGACTTCTGGTCGGACGTCACCAACACCCGTTCCCGCTCGGCCTCCGGTCTGAAGAAGCTCTGGCTCGACCGCAAGGTTCAGGCCACCCTCGACAAGTCGACCAAGCAGATCGGCGCCGACCTCGCCTGGGCCGCCGGATACGACGGCAAGGGCACCAAGGTCGCCGTGCTCGACACCGGTGTCGACGCCGAACACCCCGACCTCAAGGGCCGGATCGCCGCCTCGGAGAACTTCACCGACTCCGACACCACCGACGACCGGCAGGGCCACGGCACCCACACCATCTCCACCGTGGGCGGCTCCGGAGCGGCCGGCGACGGCAAGAAGAAGGGCGTCGCCCCCGGCGCCGACCTGCTCGCCGGCAAGGTCCTCAACGACAGCGGCTCCGGTGCCGAGTCCTGGATCATCGCCGGAATGCAGTGGGCCGTCGACCAGAAGGCCGACGTCGTCTCCATGAGCCTCGGCAGCCCGACGCCGACCGACTGCACCGACCCGATGAGCGTCGCCGCCGAGGAACTCGCCCAGAGCAAGAACACCCTGTTCGTGATCGCGGCCGGAAACTCGGGACCGACGCTGAACACCGTCTCCTCGCCGGGCTGCGCCCCGAGCGTGCTGACCGTCGGCGCCGTCGACCGCGACGACTCCACGGCCCAGTTCTCCAGCCGCGGACCCGCGATCGGCTCGCACACCCTCAAGCCCGAGATCTCGGCGCCCGGCGTCAACATCTCGGCCGCCGCGGCCGGCGGGCGGGGAATCTACGCGTACCGCACCATGTCCGGTACGTCGATGGCCACCCCGCATGTCGCGGGCGCCGCAGCCATCGTGAAGCAGCGTCACCCGGACTGGACCGCCCAGCAGATCAAGGCGGCCCTCGTGTCGTCCGCGAAGAGCGACATCCCCGGCGACGTACGCGAGACCGGCGGTGGCCGCCTCGATGTGAAGGCCGCCATCGACACCACCGTCGTCGGCGCCCCCGCCGTCCAGGCCGGCACCTTCAACTGGCCGCAGGACAAGAGCGACCGCACCACCGTCGAGGTCCCGTACACCAACTCCGGCACCGAGCCGGTGAAGCTGTCGCTGAAGGTCCAGGGCGTCACCGGCAATGACGGGTCGGACGTCCGCTCCTCGGTCGCGAAGCTCGACGCGAGCACCGTCACCGTTCCGGCCGGAGCCACCGTCAAGGTTCCGCTGCACATCGACCCGACGGCGAAGCTGACGGCCGCCCAGTACGGCGATGTCACCGGGCGTGTGCTGGCCACCGGCGCCGACGGCGTCAAGGTCTCCACCCCGTTCTCGCTGTACGTCGAAGCGGAGACCGTCACCCTGCGCGTCAAGCTCGTCGACCGTACCGGCAAGCCCGCCGCGGGCGCCTCCTCGCTGGACGTCATCGGCACCGACACCGCCAGCGGTGAGCGCCGCTTCAACGACGCCGCCACCGACCAGGTCTACCAGGTGCGCCCCGGTGCGTACTTCGTCTCCAGCTTCATCACGACGCCCGACGCGAAGGACGCCACCGGCAAGCTGGTCGAGTCCGTGGGCTACCTCGCGCGGCCGCAGCTGAACGTCACCAAGGACACCACCCTGGTCCTGGACGCCCGCAAGGCCCACCGGATCCAGGTGACGACGGAGGACCGCGCGTCCGAGAACCGCTCCACCACGCTCTCCTTCGGCCGCAGCTGGGACGGCACATGGCTGCACTCGGGCTCCATCAGCGGCACCGGCCTCGTCAAGAACTACCTGGCCGATGTGCAGGGCAAGGCAAGTGACGGCGACTTCGAGTTCGCCAGCTTCTGGCGAGCGTACGCGCCGCAGATCGAGAAGCTGTCGGTCGTCGGCGGCGCCGCTCTGCACCCGACGGTGGCGAGCACCGGCTCCGTCAACCTCGACGGTACCGGGGAGGCCGCCCTCGTCGACGCGGGCACCGGCACCCCCGACGAGCTGAAGGCCGCCGGTGTCTCGGGCAAGATCGCCCTGGTCAAGATCGCCGATGACGGGGCGATGGCCACTCAGGCGCGGAACGCCAAGGCCGCGGGCGCCAAGGCGGTCATCGCGTACCGGCCGTCCGCGGGCTCCTGGAAGCCGTCCGTCGGATACGGTCCGGCACCGTTGCCCTCTCTCGGTATCGAGTCGAGCGAGGCCGACGCCCTGAAGGCCGCCCTGGCCGACGGCCCCGTGAAGCTGAGCTGGAAGGCCACCGCCAACAGCCCGTTCGTCTACAACCTCGCCTTCCCCGAGACCGGCCCCGTCACCTCGGACCGCACCTACAAGGTCCGTGACAGCAAGCTCGGCAAGTCGACCGCCACGTACGAGGCGATGGGCATCGCGGCCGACTACGTCGACACGATGATCATCAACCGCCCGTACGGCGGGAGTTACTCCGGTGGATTCGACACCGTCGCCGTCCCCGGCAAGCGCACCGAGTACTACTCGGCGGGCGACACCGGCTGGGAGCGCTACCTCTCCTCCAGCTTCCCCTGGGGCGAGTACATGGTCGACCGGCCCCGTACCTACACGGCGGGCTCGAAGCGTACGGAGAACTGGTACCGGGGCATCCCGGCCCCGGCCGCTCCGCGCGACGCAGCGGGCAAGGTCCAGCTCGCCGCCGAACGGCAGGACAACCTGATCGGCGTCGCCCCGGGCTTCTGGAGCGACACCGAGCACGCCGGTCTCCAGGGCTCCTTCGGAGACATCGGCAACATGCGGCTGACCAGCGGTGGTGAAGTGCTCGGCGAGTCCGGCTGGCCGTCCGGGGTGTTCACTGTCCCGGCCGGGGACGCCGCGTACGAACTCACCATGAGCACCACCAAGTTCGGCCAGCCCGCCGCCGTGTGGAAGCGGTCCACCCGGACCGAGACCACCTGGAAGTTCCGTTCGAAGCGGGACGAGAACGTGTACTCGCAGGGGATCCCGCTGCTCTTCCCGGGCTACGACCTGGAGACCGACGGGCTCAAGACCCTTGCGGCGAAGGACGGTCAGACGATCGGCCTGAGCGTCACCGGCCACGCGGGCTACACGCCCGGCAAGCTGGTCGCCGCCGAGGTCTCCTACTCGTACGACGGTGGCGAGACCTGGACCCGGGCCACCACCGCACAGCAGGGCGGCCGGTGGACCGCGACCGTGAACCACGGGGGCGCGGCCGGCAAGCCGGTCACCCTGAAGACCGAACTGACGGACGCCAACGGCAACTCCGTCATCCAGACCGTGAACGACGCGTACGCCGTGCGCTGATCACGTCCCGACCGGTCCGCCGGGCGTCCTTCCCGTGGGGGGTGGGGACGCCCGGCGGACCTCTTTTACCCGGCCACTATTTCCGGATGACCCGTTTTCGTACGGCCCGTGCGGTCGACAATAAGGGCATGAGTCAGCAGGGGGAGAGGTCCGCCGCCCACGAGGACGACTGGTGGCGCAGGCTGTACGACGAGACCGCCAGGGACACCGGGGCGACCGACGCGGCCGACAGCGTCGACGACCGCTTCGACTCGGCGTCGGACGCGGTGGGCCGGGGCGGGCGCGGGGGGAGCGAGGGGGAAGGGGACCTGGACGGGGCTTCGGCCGCGGCTCCGCCTCCGGGTTCGGCTCCGGTCGCCGCGGCGGCCGATCCTCCGCCTCCGGCGTCCGCGCCGGTGGTGCCTCAGCCGGTGCGGGGGCGGACTCCGTGGGAGGAGCCGCCCGTCGCGTCCCTGCACGCGGCGGGGGCGGCCCCGGCGGGCCCGCCGCAGCCGCGCGCCTTCGCCGCACCGCCGGTTCCGGCCGATCCACCGCCCGTCCCTGACCCGCCGTCGTCACCGGATCTGCCGCCCGAGGCGCCCGCGCTGCCCGTGCCGCCCGAGTCGAGAGAGGTGCCCGAGGGGCCTGGGGCGTCGGAGTCGTCCCACCCGGCCGTCGCCACTGGAGCGTCCGCGCCGGTGCCGCAGGTGCCGCCTCTGCCCAAACGGCCGGCCGCTGAGAGGACCGTTGCCCCGCACGGCCCCGCCACCGACGGCCCCGCTACCGACGTCACCGCCACCGACGTCACCACCACCGACGTCACCGCACAGGCTCCCGAGCCCGCATCCGCTCCCGCCGGACGCCCCGTCATCGGCCATGTGGGTGACCGGCCACCCACCTACGACGCCGAGCCCACCGCGCTGCCCGCCACCGTCCCCCAGGAGCTCGACGGTCTCGTCGCCGACACCGTGCTCGACGGCGCCCGGTACGGCACGTACACCCTGCGCGCCGCCTCCGTGCGCGGGGACTCCGCGCGGTTCCGCGGCGAGCCCCGCCGCGACGCACTGCTCACCGTACGGTTCGGCACCGACCGGAGCGCGCTCGTCCTGGTCGCCGTCGCCACCGGGGCCCGCGCCACCGGGCGGGCGCATCTGGCGGCGGCCGACGCCTGCCGCTGGATCGGCGGTGCCGTGGGCCGCAGCCATGCCAGGCTCTCCGAGGACATAGGGGCCGGCCGCCGCGACGACCTCAGATCCGGCCTGCACCGTCTCACCGACCGCACCTACGGCAAGCTGCGCGCCCGCGCCGCCGAACTGGGCCTCGAACCGGAGCAGTACACCGCGGGGCTGCGCTGCCTCCTGCTGTCGGCGGATCTCGACTGCCGTACCAGGATCTTCTTCGGCGTCGGCGCCGGAGGGCTCTTCCGGCTGCGCGACGGCGTCTGGCAGGACCTCGAACCGGAGGTTCCGGAACCCGGTGGTGACGTCGGTGGCGAAGCCGCGGCCGGATCCGGACCTCCGCCCGCCGAGCCGTTCCGGTTCCGGGCCTCGGTGGCCCGGCCGGGGGACACGCTGCTGCTGTGCAGCACCGGCCTCGCCGAACCACTGCGCGGCGAGCCCGCCCTGGCCCGGGAACTGGCCGAACGCTGGGCCGACGACCGTGCGCCCGGGCTCGCGACCTTCCTCGCGGACTCCCAGCTCAGGGTGAAGGGGTACTCCGGCGACCGCACGAGTGCCGCGGTCTGGGAGGCGTAACCGCGCGCGTCATGGGTTGATGGATACGGAGTCCGGAAGCCGAAGCGCGGAAAGGGTACGCACCCATGGCCAAGCAGAATGTGTCGGAGCAGTTCGTCGACATCCTCGTCCGGGCGGGGGTCAAGCGCATGTACGGGGTCGTCGGCGATAGCCTCAACCCGGTCGTCGACGCCATTCGCCGGAACTCGGCCATCGACTGGATCCAGGTCAGGCACGAGGAAACCGCCGCGTTCGCCGCCGGAGCCGAGGCCCAGATCACCGGCTCCCTGGCGGCCTGCGCCGGATCCTGCGGCCCCGGCAACCTGCACCTCATCAACGGCCTCTACGACGCGCACCGCTCCATGGCACCCGTTCTCGCCCTCGCCTCGCACATCCCGTCGAGCGAGATCGGTCTCGGCTACTTCCAGGAGACCCATCCGGAGCTGCTCTTCCAGGAGTGCAGCCACTACAACGAGATGATCTCCAACCCGCAGCAGATGCCGCGGCTGCTCCAGACGGCCATTCAGCACGCGATCGGCCGAGGCGGGGTCAGCGTCGTCGCGATGCCGGGTGACATCGCCTCGCAGCCCGCCCCGGAGAAGTCGATCGAGCACGCCCTGGTCACCTCGCGGCCGACGGTACGGCCCGGTGACGCGGAGATCGAGAAACTCTGCCGCATGGTCGACGAGGCGAAACGTGTGACATTGTTCTGCGGCAGCGGCACGGCGGGCGCCCACGCCGAGGTGATGGAGTTCGCCGAACGGGTGAAGTCCCCGGTCGGGCACGCGCTGCGCGGCAAGGAATGGATCCAGTACGACAACCCGTACGACGTCGGCATGAGCGGGCTGCTCGGCTACGGCGCCGCCTACGAGGCGACCAACGAGTGCGATCTCCTCATCCTGCTCGGCACCGACTTCCCGTACAACGCCTTCCTCCCCAACGATGTGAAGATCGTCCAGGTCGATGTGCGGCCCGAGCACCTCGGCCGCCGTTCCAAGCTGGATCTGGCGATCTGGGGCGATGTCCGCGAGACGCTTCGCTGTCTGACTCCGCGGGTGAAGGTCAAGACCGACCGCAAGTTCCTCGACCGGATGCTGAAGAAGCACGCCGACGCACTGGAGGGCGTGGTCAAGGCGTACACCCGCAAGGTCGAGAAGCACATCCCGATCCACCCGGAGTACGTCGCCTCGGTGCTGGACGAACTGGCCGACGACGACGCCGTGTTCACCGTCGACACCGGCATGTGCAATGTCTGGGCGGCCCGCTACCTCTCGCCCAACGGCAAGCGCCGTGTCATCGGCTCGTTCAGTCACGGCTCGATGGCGAACGCGCTGCCGCAGGCCATCGGAGCCCAGTTCATCGACCGGAACCGGCAGGTGGTGTCGATGTCCGGCGACGGCGGATTCACCATGCTGATGGGCGACTTCCTCACCCTGGTGCAGTACGACCTGCCGGTGAAGGTCGTGGTGTTCAACAACTCCTCACTCAGCATGGTCGAGTTGGAGATGCTGGTCGCCGGACTGCCGTCGTTCGGTACGGCCAACAAGAACCCGGACTTCGCGGCGATCGCCCGGGCCGCCGGGGCGTACGGCGTCCGGGTCGAGAAGCCCAAGCAGCTGGAAAGCGCCCTCAAGGACGCCTTCAAGCACAAGGGCCCGGCGCTCGTCGATGTCGTCACCGACCCCAACGCGCTCTCCATCCCGCCGAAGATCAGCGCGGACATGGTGACCGGTTTCGCGCTCTCCGCCAGCAAGATCGTGCTGGACGGAGGGGTGGGCCGGATGGTCCAGATGGCCCGTTCCAACCTGCGGAACGTGCCCCGCCCCTGACCGGAAGCCGGGGCGGGGGCCGACCGGACCTCACGCCGGGGTCAGCCGCACCGTCAGGATCTGGAACGGCCGCAGCGACAGCACGAGACCGTGCTCATCGGTCTCCGCTTCGTGCAGTGGCCGTTCCAGAAGGTCGGTGATCCGGGCCTGTGCGACCGGGAATCCGACCCGCAGCGTCGTGTCGGCGCGCCCTCCCGCCGACTCGTACAGCCGTACGATCACATCGCCGCCGCGGTCCTCGGCGAGCTTCACCGACTCCACCGTGACCGCCGGATGTCCGGTGCTGACAAGTGACGGCAGGGCCGGGGCCACGGCCGCCCGCAACGGCAGATTGAGCGCCAGCCCTTCCCGTACCGCGTCCGTGATCTCGCCGCCCGGCGCGAGAGCGTACGTGAACCGGTGCGTACCGAGGTCGGTCTCCGGGTCCGGGCTGTGCGGGGCGCGCAGCAGCGTCAGCCGTACGGTCGTGCCCAGGCCCGCACCGTGCGGGGTCCGTGTCACCTCGTGACCGTACGTGGAGTCGTTGAGCAACGCGACGCCGTATCCCGGTTCGGCGACCCGCAGCCGGCGATGGGCGCAGATCTCGAAACGAGCCGCGTCCCAGGCGGTGTTGTCGTGCGTGGGACGATGGATGTGCCCGAACTGGATCTCGGCCGTGGACCGTTCGGCATGCACATCGAGCGGGAACGACGCCTTGAGGACCTTCTCCGACTCCTGCCAGTCCACCTCCGTCTCGATGTCGATCCGCCGGCTGCCCGCGGCCAGCCGGATCACCTGCGCGATGCGCGCCCCCCGAACGACCGTGTCACCTGCGCGATGCGCGCCCCCCGAACGACCGTGTCACCCGGACAGCGGTCCGCAACGGCCCCTCCTCGACCAGATCGACGGAGTCGGCGTCGGTGAGATCGGTGCGGGTGCGGCGGTAGTGCCGGTCGATGTCCCAGGCATCCCAGCGATTGGGGTGATCCGGCTGCAGCTGAAGGAGGTTGGCCCGGTGACCGGGGGCGAGCATGTCCCGCCCCGCGTCGAGATCGCGGACGGCGGTGATCAATCCGTCGCCGTCGACGACGACTCGGAGCAGCCCGTTGTCGAGTACGAATCCTTCGCGCGCCGGGCCGGTTGCCGAACCACCCGCTGATTCGATCGCGTACCCGGTCGCCGTGACCGCGCGTTCCGGAACCGCCGAGCCGTCCAGCAGACCGGTGCCCAGCCCGGGTGCCTGGGCCAGCACCGCTGTACGCCCGTGGCCCAGCGGCGGCACCCGTGCGCCGGAGGGCAGCACCGCGCTCGCCTCCGCGCCCAGCTCGATGACCTGACTGCGGTGATACGGGGACGAGTTGAAAGCCGCCAGGCTGATCAACTGACCTTGCACGCACCCTTGGCGCCTCTAGAGCAATGTGACATATTACTGCCGTGCTCATGAGACAGCCCCTGGATGTCGTCATCGTCGGGGCCGGAGTGGTCGGTGCCGCCTGTGCCTACTACGCCTCCCGGTCCGGACTGTCCGTAGCCGTCGTCGATCGCGGGCCGGTCGCCGGAGGCACCACCGGAGCCGGGGAGGGCAACCTCCTGGTCTCCGACAAACTGCCCGGCCCCGAACTGGAACTTGCCCTGCTCTCCGCCGAGTTGTGGCGCCGACTGTCGGAGGAACTGCCCGCGGACATCGAATACGAACTCAAAGGCGGCCTGGTCGTGGCCGCGTCCGAGGAGTCCCTGGCCATCCTGTCCACGACGGCCGCAGGCCAGCGGAGCGCCGGAGTCGAGGCGTACCACGTCACATGCGACCGGCTACGGGACGTCGAGCCCCACCTCGCACCGCACCTCGCCGGAGGGTGCCACTACCCGCAGGATGCCCAGGTTCAACCAGCGCTGGCAGCAGCCGAGTTGTTGCGGGCGGCCGGTCGCGCGGGAGCGGTCCTGCGGTCCGGGGAGGAGGTCGTCGGGATACTCAGGGACTCGAAGGGTGCCGTACGCGGGGTGCGGACCACGCGCGAGGAACTGCGGGCCCCTGTGGTCGTCAACGCGGCCGGCACCTGGGGCGGCGAGCTGGCCGCACTGGCCGGGGTGGACCTGCCGGTCCTGCCTCGCAGGGGCTTCGTACTCGTCACCGAGCCGTTGCCGCGGCTGATCCGGCACAAGGTCTATGCGGCGGAGTACGTGGCCGATGTGTCGAGCGGGTCCGCGGCGCTGCAGACCTCGCCGGTGGTGGAGGGAACCCCCTCGGGTCCGGTGCTGATCGGGGCCAGCCGCGAACGGGTCGGCTTCGACCGGACGTTGTCCGTACCGGTGGTCGCCCGGCTGGCCGCGCGGGCCGCCGCACTGTTCCCCGTACTGGCGGATGTGCGGGTGCTGCGCGCCTACCAGGGATTCCGCCCCTATCTGCCCGACCATCTGCCCGCGATCGGCCCGGACCCCCGGGTACCGGGCCTCTTCCACGCCTGCGGCCATGAAGGAGCCGGGATCGGACTGGCCCCCGCGACCGGACTGTTGATCGCCGACACGATCGGCGGGCGCCGGCCGGCACTCGATCTCGGACCCTTCGCGCCCGACCGGTTCGACGCGGCCCCCGTGCCCCCCGTGCCCCAGGAGAGGAACCTGTGAGACGCACCCGCGCACGTACCCCCGCCGAACTCGTCGGGGCCGAGCCCGAACCGGAGTTCCGGCTCACCTTCGACGGCCGCCCGATCCGCGGACTGCCGGGCCAGAGCATCGCCGCCGCACTCTGGGCGGCGGGCATCCTGACCTGGCGCACCACACGCGTCCACGGTCGGCCGCGGGGAGCCTTCTGCGGCATCGGTGCCTGTTACGACTGCCTGGCCACCGTCAACGGCCGTCCCAACCAGCGGGCGTGCCTGCTTCCCGCGCGTTCCGGCGACGCCATCACCACGCAGGAGGGTGACGGGCATGCCCCAGTCGACAGCTGAACACCGGCCACGGGGCGCGGACCGCGCCGAACTCGCCGTGGTGGGTGCGGGACCGGCCGGTCTGGCCGCTGCCGTCACAGCGGCCGACGACGGGCTCGACGTGGTTCTGCTGGACGCGGCCGTCGCGCCCGGTGGACAGTACTACCGCAGCCCTGCCGACGGCCTCGGCGCCACCCGGCCCGACGCCCTCCATCACGGCTGGAGCGTCTTCGCCGAACTCTCCTCACGACTCGCGGCGCACCGTGACTCCGGCGCGATCCGTCATCTTTCCGACCATCAGGTGTGGACGGTCGAGCGCGCCGCCGGCGGCGACTGGATCCTGCACGCCGTCACCGGAGCTGTCACCGAAGACAAGGGGGAACGCCGTTCGGCGGTCCGGGCCGGCCGGCTGCTGCTGGCGACCGGCGCCCACGAGCGTCAACTGCCCTTCCCCGGCTGGACACTTCCGGGGGTGGTGAGCGCTGCGGGCGCCCAGGCCATGCTCAAGTCCGGCCTGGTGCTGCCCGGCCGCCGGATCGTGGTCGCGGGGAGCGGGCCGCTCCTGCAGGCCGTTGCCCTGTCGCTGACGCGTGCCGGTGCGAGCGTTCCGGCACTGATCGAGGCGTCCGGTTACGGGGCCTACGCGCGCGCTCCCCGGGTGCTGGCCGCCAATCCCGGCAAGGCGGCGGAAGGGGCCCGCTACGCGGCGGCACTGGCCCGCTCCGGAGTCCGTGTGCTGACTCACCGGGCAGTCACCGACGTGCACGGCGACGACCGGGTGGAAGGGGTGACCGTCAGCCGGGTGGACCGCCGGTGGCGTCCCGTGCCGGGGTCCGGCCGTGAGATCGCCTGCGACGCACTCGCCGTGGGGCACGGCCTCGTTCCTCAGCTGGAACTCGCCCTGGCGGCGGGGTGCGGTACGCGCCTGTGCGCCGACGGTACGCATGCGGTCGTCCTGGACGAGCAGCTGAGGACCACCACACAGGGGGTCTGGGCGGCGGGGGAGACCGGCGGCATCGGTGGTATCGAACTGGCCCTGTGCGAGGGTGAGTTGGCCGCACTCTCGGTCATTCGCGACGTTCGGGGCGCGGCGGGGATCGGGGTGGGGATCGGGGCGCGGAGGGGCGCGGCGCGCAGAGTGGTCGCTCTGCGTCGTTCCCGGCGTCGTCTGCGGGCCTTCGCCGCGGTGATGGGGGCCGCGCACCGGCCGGAGGCCGGGTGGAGCGCGTGGCTGACCGGCGATACCGAGGTCTGCCGCTGCGAAGAGGTCACCGCGGGCCGGATTCGTACCGCGTGCGAGGAACTGGGCGCCGCCGATACCAGGACGGTGAAACTGCTGACCCGGGCCGGAATGGGGTGGTGCCAGGGCCGTACGTGCGGATTCGCCGTACGCGAACTGGCCGCCGCGCACCGTTCGGGACGCGCCACCGGGGAGGTGCCGGAGGGCCCTGACCGGCGTCCGCTGGCCTGCCCCGTGAAACTGTCCACGCTCGCCGACCTGGCCGACCCCGGATAGAACCATCTGCGCAGAACCGCGGCCACTTCCCGACGGGCCTCGGCATCGCGCACTGCCGCCCACGCTTCACCCCGCTACACCGTGACATGTCACACCTCTCAAGGAGCCACGATGCAGACGAACGCCCACCCGCGCACCCGCCCCTGGCACGGCGTCATGGTCGCCACCCCGATCACCCTGCGCGAAGACTGCACGATCGACTACGACGCCTATGCCACGCACGTACAGCAGCTCATCGCGGCCGGTTGCGACGGTGTGGTGCCCAACGGATCACTGGGGGAATACCAGACCCTGACCGACAGCGAACGCGAGCAGGTGGTCCGGGTCGCCGTCGAAGCGGCGGGCGACGGCAGCCGCGTCATGCCGGGCGTCTCCGCCTACGGCAGCGCGGAGTCGCGGCGCTGGGCGGAACGGGCTGCGGAGGCGGGTGCCGGCTCCGTGCTGCTCCTGCCGCCCAACGGCTACCGCTGCGAGGACGCGGCGGTCCGCGCCCACTACGCCGAGGTGGCCCGAGTGGGGGTTCCGGTGGTCGCGTACAACAACCCGTACGACACCAAGGTGGACCTGGCACCGGGCCTGCTCGCCGCCCTCCACCAGGAGGGCAGCATCGTTGCGGTCAAGGAGTTCAGCGGCGATGTCCGAAGGGCCTACGAGATCGCTGAACAGGCCCCCGGCCTCGACCTGCTCGTGGGTGCCGACGACGTCCTGCTTGAACTTGCACTCGCCGGGGCCGTCGGCTGGATCGCCGGCTGCCCGAACATGCTGCCGTCCTGCTGCGTCGAGCTCTACCGGGCGGCTGTGACGGGTGACATGGCAACTGCACTGCCCTTGTACCGGGAACTGCATTCCCTGCTGAGGTGGGACTCGAAGCCGGAGTTCGTCCAGGCCATCAAGGCGTCCATGGACGTCGCCGGACGCCACGGCGGCCGTACCCGCCCGCCGCGCCTTCCCCTGCCCGACGACGACGCGGCGGCCGTACGTGCCGCGACGGAGAAAGCACTGGCCGGTGGCCTCCGCTGAGCGCGGTTCTTCCGACGGCGTACGTCCGGTCAATGCCCGACGCAGCCCGTTCTTCATCTTCTTTGTGTTCTTCGTGACGAACGAGGGGGAGCCTTGCAGACACGTCACATATTCCATGCGGTCGACTCACACACCGAGGGCATGCCCACCCGCGTCATCACCGGTGGCATCGGCACCATCCCCGGCGCCACGATGGCCGAACGGCGCAGGTACTTCCAGGAGCACCGGGACGCAGTGCGCACCCTGCTCATGTACGAACCACGCGGCCATGCCGCCATGAGCGGCGCGATCCTCCAGCCGCCGACCCGGCCCGACGCGGACTTCGGCGTCCTCTATATAGAGGTCTCCGGGTTTCTGCCGATGTGCGGGCACGGCACCATCGGGGTCGCGACCGTTCTGGTGGAGACCGGCATGGTCGAGGTCACCGAACCCGTCACGACCGTACGGCTGGACACCCCGGCAGGACTCGTCAGCGTCGACGTACAGGTGCGGGACGGCGCGGCCAGCGCTGTCACGCTGACCAACGTTCCCGCGTTCAGCGTCGCACTCGACCGGACAGTGGACGTGCCCGGCCACGGACCGGTGCGCTACGACCTCGCCTTCGGCGGCAACTTCTACGCGATGGTGCGTCTGTCCGACCTCGGGCTGCCCTTCGACCGGGCGCGCAAGGACGACATCCTGGCGGCCGGACTCGCTCTGATGGACGCGGTCAACGTGGCCGACCGGCCCGTCCACCCGGAGGACCCGGCCATTCACGGCCTCAAGCACGTGCAGTTCATCGCGCCCGGTTCCGACGCCCGCCACTCCCGGCATGCGATGGCGATCCACCCCGGCTGGTTCGACCGGTCGCCCTGCGGAACCGGCACCTCGGCGCGCATGGCCCAGCTGCACGCGCGCGGCGAACTGCCCCTGGACACCGACTTCGTGAACGAGTCCTTCATCGGAACCTCGTTCACCGGGCGCCTCGTCGAGCAGACCACCGTCGGCGGGCTGCCCGCCGTCGTCCCGACGGTCACGGGCCGCGCCTGGATCACCGGTACCGCACAATTCTTCCTGAACCCGTCCGACCCCTTCCCCGAAGGATTCCTGCTGTGAAATTGCCCCTGCTCGGCGCCGACGACATCGAGGCCCTGGGACCGGCGGGAGCCGTGGACGCCCTGGCGGCGGCGCTGAGCGGGGGGCTCGATCCGGAAACCTCCCCCGCCCGGCACCATGTCACCGTGCCCGGCGGCGAACTGCTGATCATGCCTGCCACCACCCAGCAGGTGACCGGGGTGAAGATCGCCGGAGTCGCCCCCGGCAACCCGGCACACGGCCTGCCCCGGATCACCGGAAGCTATCTGCTGCTCGACGGTCCCACGCTGCTGCCGCTGGCCCTGCTCGACGGAGCCGCGCTCACCACGTTGCGCACACCGGCCGTGTCCGCACTCGCGATCCGCCACCTCACCGGGCCCGTCCTGCGCCACCTGGTGCTCTTCGGAACGGGCCCGCAGGCTTACGGGCACCTTGCCGCGGTCCGCGCGGAACGCCGCGTCGAACGGGTCACCGTGATCGGCCGCACCCAGCACCGGGTCGCCGCACTGGTCGAGCACGCCCGCCGGCTCGGCGTGGACGCCCGCGCGAGCGAGACGCACGGGGCGGAGGAGGTCGCCACGGCCGATCTGGTGCTCTGCTGCACCACGTCCGCGACCCCACTGTTCGACGGCACCCTCGTACCGGACGAGGCGGTGGTCGTCGCGGTCGGCTCGCACACCCCGGATGCCCGGGAGGTCGACACCGCCCTGGTGTCGCGCTCCGCCGTGTTCGTCGAATCGAGGGCGGCGGCCCTGTCGGAGGCGGGCGATCTGCTGATCCCGATGGCGGAAGGGGCCTTCAGCGCCGACGACATCACCGGCACCCTCGCCGACCTGGTGGCCGGCCGGAGCCTCGGCGAGAAGCCGGCTGCCCGCGAGTGCCCCCGGTTCTTCAAGAGCGTCGGAATGGGCTGGGAAGACCTTGCGGTCGCCGCCGCGGTGCACCGGGATTCGGCGCTCTGACCGAGTTGTCCACAGGCTTGGAACGACGCGCGCGAGCGGAAACGCGCCATTGTATTCTGAGGGCCCGTACGGCGCTGGAGGAACACATATGGCCCGCCTGACGACGCTCAACGCCATCTCGGCGCAAGAGCACTTGCGCGACCGGGTGGCGAACGCCCTCAGGGCGGCGCTGATCGCCGGGGACCTCCGTCCGGGCGTGATCTACTCCGCTCCCGCGCTCGCCGCCGACTTCGGGGTGTCCGCCACTCCGGTCCGCGAGGCCATGCTCGACCTGGCGCGCGAGGGCCTGGTCGAAGCGGTCCGCAACAAGGGCTTCCGCGTCACGGAGTTGACCGAACAGGACCTCGACGACTTCACCGAACTCCGCGCCATGATCGAGGTACCCACGGTCGGCCGCATCGCCCGCATGGGCAAGACCAGGCAGCTGAGGGCGCTGCGCCCGCTCGCCGTGGAGATCGTCGACGCGGCCGCCGAGCACGACATCATCGGATATCTGGAGGCGGACCGTCGCTTCCATCTCGAACTGCTCGGACTGGCCGGTAACCGCAGGCTGGTCGAAGAGGTCGGCAACCTGCGCAAGCGATCGCGCCTCTTCGGGCTCAACCGGCTGGCCGACAGAGGCCTGTTGGCCAGATCGGCCGAGGAGCATGTCGAACTGCTCGACCTCGTGATCGCCGGTGACGCACAGGGCGCCGAGAGAGCCATGCTGATCCACATGTCACATGTCAGGAAGCTCTGGGCCGAGGAGGAGGCAGCGGAGGCGGCCGAGGAGGCGCGCATGGGAGGCATGCGGATCAGAAGGGTGACGCTGCCGGCCGCCGAGGTCTGAACCACTGGCTGTGGATGCCTGAACACCGGTCGCACCACAGGGGCCCGAGGAGGGTCGCCGGTACGGCTCGGCCCTCCGCCTTCTTTCGCTCCCTCCCGGCTCCCTCCGTCTCCCGTCGGCTGCCCCGGTACGCCTGCGGCGTTCCGCCTTCCGCGGGCCGCCCCGGAACCGCTCGGGGCGGCCGTTGAAGTGGGCCGTACGGCTCGACTCGCGGCTCAACTGTCCAGCAGGGCGGCCATCCACTCCTCGACTCCGTCGGCGGTGCGCGGCAGCGCGGACGACATGAGACGAGCGCCGTCGGCCGTGATCACGAGGTCGTCCTCGATCCGCACCCCGATTCCACGCAGCGACGGGGGCAGCGTCTCGTCGTCGGGCTGGAGATAGAGCCCCGGCTCGACAGTCAGGACCTGGCCGGCTTCCAGCCGCCCGTCCAGATACGTCTCGGCCCGTGCCTGGGCGCAGTCGTGAACGTCCATGCCGAGCATGTGACCGCTGCTGCAGAGCGTGTAACGGCGGTAGAAGCCGTTGTCGGCGTCGAGTGCCTCATCGGCGGACATCCGCAACACACCCCATTCGTGCAGTCCCTCGGCGATGACCCGCATGGCCGCCAGATGGAAGTCACGGAAGCGCGCGCCGGGGCGCAGCGCCGCGATGCCCGCTTCCTGCGCGGCGAGCACCAGTTCGTAGACGCTGCGCTGTACGGGGGAGAACCGGCCGGAAAGCGGCAGGGTGCGGGTGATGTCGGCCGTGTAGAGCGAATCCGTCTCCACCCCGGCGTCCAGGAGCAGCAACCGGTCGCGGTCCAGCGGGCCGTCGTTGCGGATCCAGTGCAGAACACAGGCGTGTGCCCCCGCTGCGGCGATCGTGGAGTAGCCCGGACCGTTTCCCTCCAGCCGGGCCCGCAGATCGAAGACGCCCTCGATCCAGCGCTCACCCCGTGGATGCCGCAGTGCCTGCGGCAGGCTTCGCACCACATCCTCGAACCCCGCCACCGTCGCATCGACGGCTTGCTGCAACTGCCCGGTCTCCCAAGGGTCCTTGATGAAGCGGAGCTCGCTGAGCACCGCCTCCAGACCGGCCGGAGCCGACCGGCCGGGCGTGAACGAGCGGCAGGAACACAGGAGTTCGTCCACGGATGGGTCTACGCCGCCCAGCACCCGTACCGGGGGCTGCGGCCCGGTCAGCAGTTTCTCCCAGGCGTCCAGGTGCGCGCAGCGGATGCCGGTCATCCGGGTGGCTTCCGCCAGGTCGGGCCTGCGCCCGACCCAGAACTCCCCGTATCTGCGGTCACGGTAGAACTCGTCGCCGGTGCGCGGTGACCGGGGCCGCAGATACAGCACGGCCTCGTGCCGCTCGGCACCGTCGGGTTCCAGGACGAGGACATGGCCGGCCTGGTCCTCGCCCGTGAGGCCGGTGAGCCAGGCGTAGCCGGTGTGCGGACGGAACCGGTGGTCCGTGTCGTTGGAGCGGACCGCGAGCGCGCCCGCCGGGATGACCAGGCGCTCACCCGGAAAGCGGGCGGCGAGTCGGGCGCGGCGGGCGGGCGTGACGTCGTACGAGGGAACGCGGACATCCGCCGGGAGCGGGGTGTCCGCCCACGCCGTGCTCATGAAGGCGTCCAGCGCGGGCGACACCGGCAAGTCATGACTGCTGGTGCGGGGTGCGGAGAGGGAACGGGGCACGGGCATTGCTCCTCAGGGTTCTGTCGGGGCTCGGGGCTCGATGTTTGCGGCTTGCGGCTTGCGGCTCAAGTCCGTGACTACGGCGATGAGTTGGCGCGGAGATGAATGTGCGCCAGAGGGCTTCCGAAGAACATGTGACATGTGCCATTGTACAGCGCGCAGAGGGGAGCGGTCGTGCCCATGTCACAACGTGAGCGCACCGGAATCCGGTCCGGCCCCACCCCCGTGCATTCCCCCACAGCCGCGCCCCGTTGCGCGGTCACCACTCCGCTGGGAGGCGGCACGTGAAGAACCGTACGGTTCGACAGAGATTCACGGGACTGTCCACTGTGGCCCTGGCAGCATGCCTGGGCGTGGGCCTGCTCTCCGCACCGAGCCAGGCCGTTGAGCAGCACTCCACCGCATCGGCAGCGACCGCGGCGCCCGGTCACACCAGGACCGCAGGCGCCGGTTCGGTGCGTACGGGCAACGGACTCGCCGCAGAGCCGGGCGGCCCCTCCGCCGAAGCGCCGACCGCACCCGGCGGCGACGCCGAACATGGCGGCCGTAAGGCGCTCAAGGCCGCCGACCGCCCGCCGTTGTCCGCATCCAAGGACGCACTGCGGCGGGACTACGACGACCTCGGCACCGCGCTCCCGAGCCACCTGGCGCCCTCGATGAAGGCCAAGGCCCGAGCCCGGGCCAAGGCCGCCGGTCTCACCGCACCCGCCGGCGGGGCCGCGGCCGCGTGCAACGTCAGCGACTTCACCAGCCGCACCGGAAGCGCCCTGGTCCAGCAGGTCACGTCATCGACCACCGACTGCGTCAACACGCTGTTCCGTGTCAAGGGCAGCGACGGCTACCACGCCTTTCGCGAGGCACAGATGGTGACCATCGCCAACGCTCTGCGCGACGGATCGGCCGCCTACCCCGGGGACAGCAGCACCGGCATGCCCCAGCTGGTCCTCTATCTCCGAGCCGGGTACTACGTGCAGTACTACGACCCCGACACCGTGGGCGACTACGGGCCGCAGTTGCGTACGGCCATCCAGGGCGGGCTCGATGCGTTCTTCGCCGCCCCGCACGCCTTTGACGTCACCGACGCCAACGGCGAGACCCTGGCCGAGGCCGTCACGCTGATCGACAGCGCCGAGCAGAACGCCCGCTACCTGAAGGTCGTCAAGCGGCTGCTGGCCGACTACGACTCCTCGTACGACAGGTCCTGGTACATGCTCAACGCCGTGAACAACGTGTACACGGTGACATTTCGCGGCCACCAACTGCCGGAGTTCATCCGTGCCGTGGAGTCCGATCCCAGCCTGCTGAACGCACTCCACGACTTCGCCTCGCGCCATCTCGACCTGCTGGGCACGAAGCGGTCGTACCTGACCTCCAATGCGGGGCGTGAGCTCGGCCGCTTCCTCCAGGAGGCGTCCCTGCGTCCCAAGGTCAGTCCGCTCGCCGTCTCACTGCTCGGCAAGAGCTCCCTCACCGGACCCACCGCCCCGCTGTGGGTCGGCGTGGCGGAGATGACCGACGCCTACGACAAGGCGAACTGCTCCTCCTACAACACCTGCAATCTTGCCCAGCGCCTCAAGAGCGCCGTCCTGCCCGTCAATTACACCTGCAGTGACAGCATTCGCATTCTGGCACAGCAGATGTCCACCGCGGAGCTCGCCGCAAGCTGCACCAGTCTGCGCAACCAGGACGCCTACTTCCACGACGTCGCCCGGGACAAGGGGCCGGTCGACGGCGACCGCAACTCCACCATCGAGGTCGTGGCCTTCGACTCCAGCGCCGACTACCAGACCTACGCCGGTGCGATCTACGGCATCGACACCAACAACGGCGGCATGTACCTGGAGGGTGACCCCTCAGCGGCCGGGAACCAGCCCCGGTTCATCGCGTACGAGGCCGAGTGGGTCCGCCCCGAGTTCCAGATCTGGAACCTCAACCACGAGTACACGCACTACCTCGACGGCCGCTTCAACATGCACGGCGACTTCAACGCCGGAATGACCACGCCGACCGTCTGGTGGGTCGAGGGCTTCGCGGAGTACGTCTCCTACTCGTACCGCAAGGTCGCCTACGACGCCGCCGTCGCCCAGGCCGCGAACCACACCTACACCCTGCGGACCCTGTTCGACACCACCTACGACAACGCCGACCAGACCCGTGTCTACAACTGGGGCTATCTGGCCGTCCGTTACATGCTGCAGTCCCACCGCGCGGACGTCGACACGCTCCTCGGGCTCTACCGCAAGGGTGACTGGAACGGTGCCCGCACCCTGCTCACATCGACCATCGGCAGCCGCTACGACGCCGACTGGAACACCTGGCTGACCGCCTGCGCGGCCGGCAGTTGCGGCACCGGCACCAACCCGCCCACCGACCCCGCTGCCGAGTGCACGGGCGGCGACACCCGGGAGCTGGGCCAGGACTGCAAGCGCAGCGAGCTGGCCCACACCCGGGACAACTACACCTACCTGTACATGTACATTCCGGCCGACACCGCGCAGCTGAAGATCACCGCCTCGGGCGGCACGGGCGACGCCGACCTCTACTACAGCGCGGACGGCTGGGCGGCCACCGGCAGTTACACCCAGCGGGCCGTCGGTGCCGGCAACGAGCACACGCTGACCATCGACCACCCCGCGGCCGGATACAACTACATCAGCCTCCACGGCGTCGAAGACTTCAGTGGCGTGACCGTCTCCACCAAGTACTGAACACCAGTACTGAGTGCCTTCGGTCACACGACAACGGCCGGCCGGCAGAGCGGTGGTCCCGCTCCGTCGGCCGGCCGTACCGTACTTCGGCGGCTCACAGCAGCCGTAGCGTGCCGGGGGCCGTCCCGTTCGTCAGGGTCTCCACGAGCAGGTCGAACAGCGTCGGTCCCCGCCCGGCCCGGGCATCGTCGAGCCGCTGCTGGACCGCGGGTCTGTTGGTGGGGTGCACCCGGCTCAGGCTCTGCCGAAGACAGCGAGCCGTCTCCTCATGGCCCAGGGCCTGCGCAGAGAGTGTGTGGTCCCGCCATTCGAAGACGAAGTCGCCGTCGTCCGGAGTGCCCATCCCGCCGCCGAGACAGTCCGCGAGGGCGTCGAAGTTGCGGCCGAAGTATCCGCCCGGGCCGTTCACGGCCTCGCCGATCACTTCCCAGAACTGCTCCAGGCCGGTGACCCGGGAGCCGTCGATCACATAGGTCACGGTCATGGGGGGAGGGTACAAGTCCGGCCGCTTCCGGCGGTCCGTGATCCGCGCCGCAGGTGGGGGCTACGGCGCGGACCGGCTCTGAGGGCCGGGCTTCAGCAGCCCTGGTCGATCAGGTCGAACGTGGCGTAGTGGTCGCTGGTGTAGTAGTCCTCCTGCACCTCTTCACCCGTGACGATCCGACGCGCGCCCCGGGTGGGGGAGCCGGGGGTGATGACCGTGTACTCGTGGTAGTAGACGGTGCTCCGGCTGGGCAGGACGCCTTCACGGTTCTGGAAGACGGCACCGTCCTGCGAGTAGGGGAACGGGCCGCCCGCGTCGATCAGGTCGAGGGTGTCGTGCGCCTGGGCAGGCAGGGCCGAGTAACAGATGCTGCCGACCGAGGTGGTGGCGGCCGTTGCGGTCGTGGGGACCGGGCCGCCGATGAAGAGGGCGGACAGGAGGGCGGCAGCGCCACCGAGCGTGGTGATCCGTGGGGGGATTCGCATAGCCACCATGATGACGCGCGTAGACACGGTGCCGTCAACGCCAATCGATGTGAATATTTTGGAAGTTGACCGAAGGGGCGGAAATGTGACGTCGATGTGTCCGGGGTCGCCAGGCCGATTCTGCGCGCCTGTTCACTTATTGATGAGTCGACAAGCGTGGCGGCCGGTCTGTGGGGCATGCATCCCCGTGGAGACGTCGCGCGAAGGCGTTCGACGATACGGCGAACAGGGGGCGATTCACTGTGCGGGCGGGGGAAATGATGGAGCGTCAGGAAGGCGATTCCATGGCGGGCGGGCCGGCTCACGAGCCCGGGGCGCAGGGGCAGCAGCCGGTCCGGCTGCATCGCAGACTGGCCCATACCGATCTGGCGGCGGTGAGAGAAGTGCGGTGTGCGTTAAGGGAGTTCCTGCGGTACCAGTGGCGGGCCGAGCCGGCCGAGGTGGCGGAGCTCCTGCTCAGTGAGCTGGTGACCAACGCGCTGATCCATACGAGGCACGGCGCGGTCGTCACGGTGAGCGTGGCACCCGCCAAATTACGGGTGGAGGTACGGGACTTCGTGTCCGGGCTGCCCCCGTCGTACGTACCGAACGCCGACGACGGTACGCACGGCCGGGGGCTGTTCCTGGTGCAGAGCCTCGCGGACGCCTGGGGGGTCGGCGCGCACGCGCTGGGCAAGGTCGTCTGGTTCGAACTGCACGGCGAAAGGCCCTGAGAGCCCGGAGAAGACCGGGCCGTCAAGGCCTCTTGCGACGGATCAGCGGACCAGCGCATCCGTATGGATCAGCGCATCCGTATGGATCAGTGGATCAGCCGAACTGCTGCTCCAGATCCTTCAGTTTCCGCTCCAGCGAATCGAGCCGGGGCAGTGCCTGGGTGTCGTCCTCGGCGGTGAGGTCGACGGTGATCGGATCAAGCGCGTTCCGGTCCGGGGCGGCGGCGTTCGGACCCGTCACGGCTTGCAGGGACGGCCGGTAGCGCGAGGGCAGTTGTCCCGGCTCGGATATGGCGGGCTCCACGACGGACTGCGCGGAGGCCGTCGTCGGGGCGATCGCCTGGATGTCCACCTGGGTGCCACCCCGGCCGACCCGGCGCCAGGCCCGGTTCTGCCGGTTCAGCGCCCTGATGTGGGCTCGGTCCAGCTTCTCCTGGCCCTTCCTGCGGAGACGGTTCTGCTCCTTCTCCCGCCGGTCCTCACGTACTTCCTCGACCGCTTCGTCCAGAGTGCGTACGCCCTCCAGCAGCATCAGCGACCAGGCGCCGAAGGTCTCCCGGGGGGCGCGCAGCCACCGTACGATCCGGATCTGCGGCAGCGGACGGGGCACCAGGCCCTGTTCGCGCAGCGCGGCCCGGCGGGTCTGCTTCAGTGCCCGGTCGAAGAGCACCGCCGCCGAGAGCGACATCCCCGCGAAGAACTGCGGGGCGCCTGCGTGGTCCATTCCGCGCGGCGCGTGCACCCAGTTGAACCAGGCCGCGGCACCGGCGAACGTCCATACGAGCAGCCGTGAGCCCAGCGCCGCGTCACCGTGGCTGGCCTCGCGCACCGCGAGTACGGAACAGAACATCGCGGCCCCGTCGAGGCCGAACGGAACGAGGTATTCCCAGCCCCCGGTGAGGCCGAGGTTCTGCTCGCCGAAGCCGACGAGCCCGTGGAAGGAGAGCGCGGCGGCGACGGCCGCACAGCAGAACAGCAGGATGTACGAGGCGGTGGCGTACAGCGCCTCCTTGCGTCTGCGACGCTCCTCGCTGCGCTCCCAGCTGTCGTCGGCAGCGGAACTGTCAGCGGCGCGCTTGCCGCGTGCGACCACCGCCACCGCCGCCAGGACCCCCACGAGCATCACGGCGCCCGGAAGCAGCCAATTCAGCGATATGTCGGTCAGTCTCATGCGCGGTCCCTTGCGTCGCGTAGGGCATTTCGGGCGCCATGATTGCCGAAACCCCGTCACGCTCAGGGGGTTTCGGGGCAAGAGAACGCCATTGGGTTGGCAGGGCATACGGATAGCCGGGATCTGATCGAATATCCGTACGCGGCCGATGAAGTGCGTTCGAATAGTACTACTCGTGAAGGTGGTGTGGATCAATGAGTGGGCGTCAGTTTCCGTACCCGGTCCGCGTCACAGGTGCGGGGGCAGGTGACACAGGTGTCCTCGGGGCGCAGCGTGTAGAAAAGACAGCAGCTCGTCCGGTCACGGGTGGGCAGCGATCCGCCGTCCGGCCCGGTCAGTTCACGGAAGCCCGCCGCGCCGACGTACGGCTTCGTGGTGCCGGGCAGGAGCGCCTCCAGCTCGGCCATCGCCCGCCGCTCCTCGCCGAGGAGATGGGCGATGTACCAGAGGCCCTCGACGATTTCGTCCGTCGCCATGCCCCACAGCGCCCGCCTGCCGCGCCGCATCCGTGGTCCGAAGCCGTCCAGCACCGGGCCGATGTGGTCGGCCACCGCGGCGAGCACCTCGGCCCGCAGCGCCGCCTCGTCGGGGACCACCCGGGCGCCCGGCAGTCCGGCCGCGGGATCGTCCGGAAGGCAGGCGAACTCGCCTACGCGGACGGTCAGATGGCCCAGCGCGCGCTGGAACGCCACATCGCCGACGGGGATCCGGGGCACCCGCCGGTGCAGGAACCACGGCAGCGTCACCAGCAGGCAGGCGGGCCAGGCATACCGGTGCAGTCCGAAGCCGGCGACCACATCGGGGCGGGGCTGCTGTCCGTAGTCCCGCACCACCTGCGCGTGGTCCCAGGCGAGGAAGGCGTCGAGCGCGGCACCACCGGCCGCGAGCTCGTCGGCGCCCACCCAGCCGGCGCCGCGGGGTGCGGCGTCATCGTCCGTCAGCACCTCTGCGCGCAGGCCGGGGAAGACCTCGGTCAGACGCGTGTACGCGACCGTCACGGCGGACGCGGTGGTGCCGGGAAGCAGGGCGGGGAGTGTCATGCAGGGACCACCGAATCGCGATCGTTTGCAGGTAAGCCTTACCTTACCCGAACGGATCGATGTTTGAACTGCGGCCTGCTCCGCCTATCGTGCACAGGGGGCATGGCGCACGCGAGCGGCGCCCACGGCAGGCCGAGGAGGTCCGAGTGGAGCAGGGCAGTGCGCGAGAGCAGGCGCGACCGACGTACGCGTCCGCCGCGTCCGCGAGCACCCCGGCATCCGTACGCGTACCCGAACAGTCACGCGGCGAGCAGGCGCGTGGTGCAGAGGCACGCAGGGAACAGGCACGTGGCGAGCACACCCACAGCGAGCCGCCCGCCCCGCGCGCGGGGGTGCAGCGGCATTCCGTACGCGGTCAGATCCTCGACGCCCTGCGCGCCGCCCTGGTCGACGGCCAACTGGTCCCGGGGCAGGTCTACTCCGCGCCGGCCCTCGGCGCCCGCTTCGGGGTCTCCGCGACCCCGGTGCGCGAGGCGATGCAGCAGCTGGCCGTCGAGGGCGCCGTCGAGGTCGTACCGAACCGCGGATTCCGGGTGTCCCAGCGGGGCCCGCACGAGCTGGCCGAGCTGGCCGAGGTACGGGCCCTGATCGAGGTCCCCGTCATGCTGCGACTGGCCCGTACCGTCCCGCCGGCCCGCTGGTGCGCCCTGCGCCCGCTGGCCGACGCCACGGTGACGGCCGCCGCCGTGGGCGACCGGGCGAGTTACGCCGAGTCGGACCGGGCCTTCCATGGCGCGGTCCTCGCGCTCTGCGGCAACGAGCAACTGGTGATGGTCGCCGACGACCTGCACCGCCGTTCCCAGTGGCCCCTGGGGAACAGCCCCGTCACCCGCCGCGCCGACCTGCTCGCCGACGCCGCCGAGCACACCGCCCTGCTCGACGCGCTCATCGCCCAGGACCTGACCGTCGTGCAGTCGCTCGTACGGGAACACTTCACCGGCGCCGAGAACTGACCGAGCACCGGCTTCCGGGTCTCAGTTCGCCTCGGCCGTCTCCGGGGGCGGCGGGTCCAGATGCGGGGCCAGCCAGGTCGGCACGCCCCCGAGCAGCCGGAAGAGCCGGCCCGCCTCGGCACGCAGCCGGGTCGCCGCCTCCGGTTCAGGCTCGGAGTCCGCGAGGGCGATGAGGGCCGGAGCCGTACCGATCAGATAGCCCAGCTCCTCCCTGATCCGCAGGGACTCGGCGAAGCCGTGCCGGGCCTCCGCGAGTTCGCCCTCGCGCAGGGCCAGCAGGGCGAGATGACGCCAGGTCGAGGAGAGCAGCAGGGCGTCGCCCTGAGCGGTCGCACCGGCGTGGGCCCTGCGGTACGCGGCGCGCGCGGCCTGCGGCGAGTCGGCGATGTTCTGCGCGATCAGGCCCCGGCGGAAGTCCAGCAGCGGGCGGCCCGGCGCGGACGGGGCGAGCAGCGCGGCGGCCCGGCTCAGCGCGACGCTGGCCTCGTCGGCCCGGTCCCGTACCCCCAGAAGCGTCGACGCGTACGCCAGATGACCGCGCTCGCAGGCGGCCGCACCCCGTTCGGCATCGTCGTGGGCCAGTGCCTCGGCGGTGCGCAGCGCGTCCTCGGCATCGGTCCAGCCCTGCCCGGTGTACAGGCAGCGTTCGGTCAGCAGGGCCGTCCGCTGGAGTGCCGCCGCCGGATCGGTGGCGGCGTCGGGTTCGAGCAGCGCGGCGGCGTCCGTCCAGCAGGCGCGTGACCGCAGCCGCCATACCGCTGTCTGGAGCGGCGGATCGTCATCTGCTGTCGTTCCGGAACCAGACATGGCGGTATGCGCCACATTGCCCTCCCCGAGCGCGCCATTGAGCTGTTGAGTCTGGCCGCATCTCAGCACGGATTGGCACGCCGGGCCAAGGGGTCGGGTCAATGTCAGGTGAAAAATTTCACAAACGGCGGGACCTGCCGCGAGCCGCGGCAGGTCCCGGACGTCAGCTCATACGCAGGGCGAGGAAGAAATCGAGCTTGTCCTCCAGGCGCGAAAGGTCACGCCCCGTCAACTGCTCGATTCGCCCGACCCGGTAGCGCAGTGTGTTGACGTGCAGATGGAGCCGGGACGCGCAGCGGGTCCAGGAACCGTCGCAGTCCAGGAACGCCTCCAGCGTCGGGATCAGCTCCGCGCGGTGGCGCCGGTCGTAGTCGCGCAGCGGGTCGAGCAGCCGTGCGGTGAACGCGCGGCGCACGTCGTCCGGGACGAACGGCAGCAGCAGCACGTGCGAGGCCAGCTCGTGATGGCCGGCCGCGCAGACCCGGCCGGGGCGGGCCGCCGCCACCCGGCGGGCGTGCCGGGCCTCCTCCAGGGCGCCGCGCAGGCCTTCGGGCGAATGCACGGCCGCGCTGACACCCAGTGTCAGCCGGCCGTCGTCGGCGAGGCCCGCGGAGAGCGGTTCGCGGACGGCGGCGAGCAGCACATCGGCGTGGAGCGCGGAGTCCTCCTCGGCGGGTGCCGCATCGGGGGCGGAGTCGTGGGCCGGTGCGAACGCGGTGACGGAGGGCAGCGGTACGAGCGCCACGGCCTCGTCGCCCGTGTGGGCGACCGCGATCCGGTCCGCGGAGTCGGGGCCGGTGACCGCGGGGTCGACCAGGATCTCCTCCAGCAGCGCCTGGGCGACCGGGCCGCCCGTGACGGCGGAGCGGGGGCCCCCGGCCGGGGCGCCCGCGACGGAGCCGGCCGGGCCGCCCGTGCCCGCGGAGCCCTCCGCGCCGCCCCACTCGACCCGCGCCACCACGACCTGCCAGTGCGGCGCGGCTCCGAGCCCCGGCAGCAGCACCGGGGCGGCGACCCGCAGCCGGGCGGCGATCTCGGCGGGCGGGGCGCCCGTCTGGACCAGCTCCAGGACTTCCTGGGCGAGCCTGCGGCGTACCGTACGGGCGGCGTCGCGCCGGTCCCGTTCGACCGCGATCAGCTGGGTGACGCCCTGGAGCAGATCCAGCCGGGCGGGCGGCCAGTCGCTCGCGTCCGCCTCGACCGCGAGCAGCCAGTCGGAGAGCACCGACTCGCGCACATCCCGGGAAGCCGGGAGCGCACCCCGCCCGGTGTTGCGGATCGGGAAGAGCGAATACGTGGTGCCGCCGACCGTGGTCCGGTGCGGGGCCCGGCGGCCGGTGCGGGTGGCGGCCAGATGGTGGCCGGCGAGCGCCGTACCCACCGGTCCGGCCAGCGGCGCGTCACCGGCGCCCGCGATCAGCCGGCCGGTGGGGGAGAGCACCCAGGCATGCAGGTCGAGGTCGGAGCCGAGCAGATCGAGCACCACCTCGGGGCCGCCGCCCGCCGGACCCGAGGTCATCAGCCTGCGGTGCCGGTCCACGACCGCGGCCAGATCGCCCGCCCGCTCGCCGGACACCTGGCGCACCACATGCTCGGTGATCGTTGCGAACGCGACGGTCTCATGGACGGCGAAGAGCGGCAGCCGGTGCTTCGCGCACGCCTCCACCAGGTCGCCGGGAACATTGCCGAGCTCCGCCTCGCCCGCCGCCAGCCCGGCGACCCCGGCGCCCGCCAGGATCCGTACGAACGGCTCCGAGTCCGTCGCGTTCCGGCGCCAGGCCAGGCCCGTCAGGACCAGTTCACCGCCCGACAGATAGCGGCTGGGATCCCGCAGGTCGGTGGTCATCACGCCGCGGACGGTCCTGTCCAGCTCGTCCTCGCCGCCGAGCAGCCGCAGGCCCAGCGCGTCGGTCTCCAGCAGTGCGCGCAGCCGCATCTCGTCGCCGCCGTCTCTTTCGTTGGTGCGGGTGAAAACTGGTTATTGCGGTGAGGTTACTGACCCCCGCCATTCGTTCGAATCTACAAGACGAGGAGATCGACCAGCCAACTCCTTCATGGTTTCGGTGACTGCACCAGGTGGAGCACGGCTTGTGTACTTGGCCCCACACCGCGTTAACAACACATGAACGACCAGTCGAGGGCCGGCCGTCCCCAGCCCCAGCGAACGACCCGATTGAGAAGAAGAGAGCCACTCATGGACTTCCTTCGCCCCGCCAGCTGGGAGGAGGCGCTCGCCGCCAAGGCCGAGCACCCGACGGCTGTGCCCATTGCGGGTGGCACCGATGTGATGGTCGAGATCAACTTCGACCACCGGCGGCCCGAGTACCTCCTGGACCTGAACCGCATCGGAGAACTGTCCGAATGGGAGGTGGGCCAGGAGAGCGTAAGGCTCGGCGCCTCCGTCCCGTACAGCCACATCATGGAGCACCTGCGCGCCGAGCTGCCCGGACTGGCGCTCGCCTCCCACACCGTCGCCTCGCCGCAGATCCGCAACCGCGGTGGCGTCGGCGGCAACCTGGGCACCGCGTCGCCCGCCGGAGACGCGCACCCGGCGTTGCTCGCCGCGGGCGCCGAGGTCGAGGCCGAGTCCGTACGCGGAACGCGGCTGATCCCGATCGACGCCTTCTACACCGGCGTCAAGCGCAACGCCCTCGCACCGGACGAGCTGATCCGGGCCGTGCACATCAAGAAGGCCGACGGGCCGCAGCAGTACTCCAAGGTTGGCACCCGCAACGCGATGGTCATCGCGGTCTGCGCCTTCGGCCTGGCCCTGCACCCCGAGACCCGCACGGTCCGCACCGGCATCGGCTCGGCCGCTCCCACGCCCGTACGGGCGAAGGAAGCGGAGGAATTCCTGAACGCCGCGCTCGAAGAAGGCGGGTTCTGGGACAGCCGCACGATCATCACCCCGTCCATCGCCTCGCAGTTCGCCGCGCTCGCAGCAGCCGCCTGCAACCCGATCGACGATGTGCGCGGCACCGCGAGCTATCGCAGGCACGCGGTCGGGATCATGGCCCGCCGCACCCTCGGCTGGACCTGGGAGTCGTACCGCGGCAACGGCCGCAGCACCGAAGGAGCTGCCTGATCATGCGCGTCAATTTCACGGTCAACGGACGCAGGCACGAGGCGGACGACGTCTGGGAGGGCGAGTCGCTCCTCTACGTGCTGCGTGAACGGATGGGCCTGCCCGGCTCGAAGAACGCCTGCGAGCAGGGCGAGTGCGGATCGTGCACGGTCCGTCTGGACGGTGTCCCGGTCTGCTCCTGCCTGGTCGCCGCAGGCCAGGTGGAGGGCCGCGAGGTCGTCACCGTGGAGGGCCTCGCGGACTTCGCCGCCCACCGCTCCCAGGCACACCCCGGCAGTGGCTGCGCCTCCGGCGCGTGTGGCACCGCACTCGACAAGGCCCGCCAGTGGGAAGCCGAGCCGGCCGGCGAGGAGAGCCGGGACACCGGTGAACTCTCCCCGATCCAGCAGGCGTTCATCGACGCCGGCGCCGTCCAGTGCGGCTTCTGCACCCCCGGCCTGCTGGTCGCCGCGGACGAACTGCTCGAACGCAACCCGGAGCCGTCCGACGCGGACATCCGCGAGGCGCTCTCCGGCAACCTCTGCCGCTGCACCGGCTACGAGAAGATCCTCGACGCGGTCCGCCTGGCGGCCGCCCGCGCGGAAGAAACGGTCTGACGATGGGCGTTACCGGCAACCCCACCAGCATCAACCAGGGCACCCGTACCAAGGGCGGCATCGGCGAGTCCACGCTCCGCCCCGACGGCATCCTGAAGGTCACCGGCGAGTTCGCGTACTCCTCCGACATGTGGCACGAGGACATGCTCTGGGGCCACACGCTGCGCTCCACGGTCGCGCACGCCAAGATCGTCTCCATCGACACCTCGGAAGCGCTCGCCACCTCCGGCGTCTACGCCGTACTCACCCACGACGACCTGCCGACCTCGGTGAAGAACTACGGGCTGGAGATCCAGGACACCCCGGTCCTCGCCCACGGCAAGGTCCGCCACCACGGCGAACCGGTGGCGCTCGTCGCCGCCGACCACCCCGAGACGGCCCGGCGCGCAGCCGCGAAGATCAAGATCGAGTACCGCGAGCTGCCCGTCGTCACCGACGAGGCCTCCGCCACCGCCCCCGACGCGCCCCTCATCCACGAGGGCCGCGACGACCACCACGCGGGGCACGTACCGCACCCCAACATCGTCCACCGCCAGCCCATCGTCCGCGGCGACGCGGACGCGGCGGCGGCCCGCGCCGATGTCGTGGTCAGCGGCGAGTACGTCTTCGGCATGCAGGACCAGGCCTTCCTCGGCCCCGAGTCCGGTCTGGCCGTGCCCGCCGAGGACGGCGGCGTCGACCTGTACGTCGCCACCCAGTGGCTCCACTCCGACCTGCGCCAGATCGCTCCCGTCCTCGGTCTGCCCGAGGACAAGGTCCGCATGACGCTCTCGGGGGTCGGCGGCGCCTTCGGCGGCCGCGAGGACCTGTCGATGCAGATCCACGCCTGTCTGCTCGCCCTGCGCACCGGCAAGCCTGTCAAGATCGTCTACAACCGGTTCGAGTCCTTCTTCGGGCATGTGCACCGTCACCCTGCCAAGCTCTGGTACGAGCACGGCGCCACCCGCGACGGCAAGCTGACCCATATGAAATGTCGCATCGTACTGGACGGCGGAGCCTATGCCTCCGCCTCTCCGGCCGTCGTCGGCAACGCCTCCTCGCTCGGCGTCGGCCCGTACGTCGTCGACGACGTCGACATCGAGGCCATCGCGCTTTACACCAACAACCCGCCGTGCGGCGCCATGCGCGGCTTCGGCGCGGTCCAGGCCTGCTTCGCCTACGAGGCCCAGATGGACAAGCTCGCCGCCGAACTCGGCATGGACCCGGTCGAGTTCAGGCAGCTCAACGCCATGGAGCAGGGCAGTGTCCTGCCCACCGGACAGGTCGTCGACTCGCCCGCCCCGGTCGCCGAGCTGCTGCGCCGGGTCAAGGCCAGGCCGCTGCCGCCCGAGCGCCAGTGGGAGGTGGCCGGCGAGCAGGCCGACGTACGGGCCCTGCCCGGCGGACTGTCCAACACCACCCATGGCGAAGGAGTCGTACGGGGCATCGGTTACGCGGTCGGCCTCAAGAACGTCGGCTTCTCCGAGGGCTTCGACGACTACTCCACCGCCCGGGTGCGCATGGAGGTCGTCGGCGGGGAGCCCGTCGCGACCGTGCACACCGCGATGGCCGAGGTCGGGCAGGGCGGCGTCACCGTCCACGCCCAGATCGCCCGTACCGAACTCGGCGTCGCCCAGGTCACCATCCACCCGGCCGACACCCAGGTCGGCTCGGCCGGCTCCACCTCCGCCTCCCGGCAGACGTATGTCACCGGTGGCGCCGTGAAGCACTCCTGCGAGGCCGTCCGCGAGAAGGTCCTGGAGATGGGCCGCCGCAAGTTCGGTACGTACCACCCCGCCTGGGCCACCGCCGAACTGCTCCTGGAGGGCGGCAAGGTCGTCACCGACGGCGGCGAGGTGCTGGCCGATCTGGTCGACGTGCTGGAGGACGAGGCGGTCGACATCGAGCTGGAGTGGCGCCACCGGCCCACCGAGGCGTTCGACCTCCGTACCGGACAGGGCAGCGGCCATGTCCAGTACTCCTTCGCCGCCCACCGCGCGGTCGTGGAGGTCGACACCGAACTCGGCCTGGTCAAGGTCATCGAACTGGCCTGCGCCCAGGACGTCGGCAAGGCCCTCAACCCGCTGTCCGTCGAAGGACAGATCCAGGGCGGCACCACCCAGGGCCTGGGCATCGCCGTCATGGAGGAGATCATCGTCGACCCGAAGACCGCGAAGGTGCGCAACCCGTCCTTCACGGACTATCTGATCCCCACCATCCTCGACACCCCGACCATCCCGGTCGATGTGCTCGAACTCGCCGACGACCACGCCCCGTACGGGCTCCGTGGCATCGGTGAGGCCCCCACCCTCTCGTCGACCCCGGCCGTTCTCGCGGCGATCCGGAACGCGACGGGCCTGGAGCTCAACAGGACGCCGGTACGCCCCGAGCACATCACCGGCACCTGAGTCACTGCTCCCTCCTGAACTCTCCGGGCGGTGCGTGCATCCCGGGAACGTCACACTTCCGCTGCCCGCACCGCCCGGAGTACTCAAGTGCCGCACCGTTCAAAGATGTTGGCACAACCAGCAGTCCCGCAGTAGCGCAGTTCCGCGGTGACGACGCAGTCCCGCAGTAGCGCAATCCAGCGGTGACGACGCGGCCCCGCAGTTCCGTAGTACCAGCACATTCCACTCTGCATGCACAGTTCGTCTCGGGCCGTCCCCCGGGTCGTGCCGCCAGCGCAGCCATCCCAAATCCCGCATATCGATTCTTCATCGCGGGTGCCCCTGTGAACCTTGGGAGTCAGGCATCATGACCCAGCAGTCAGTGGAGTCCGGGACGATTGCGCAGGACGCGGGCTCCGGCTCGCGCATCCCCGCAGGAAGATCCTGGCTCGACCGGTACTTCCACATCTCCGAACGTGACTCGACCGTCGCCCGCGAAGTGCGCGGTGGCATCACGACCTTCATGGCGATGTGTTACATTCTTCTGCTCAACCCGCTCCTGCTGTCCGGACCGGACGCGGCGGGCCACCGGCTCAGCCACGCCGGGCTGATCACGGCGACCGCACTCGCCGCCGCCGTCTCCACCCTGCTGATGGGCTTCATCGGCAAGGTGCCCCTCGCTCTCGCCGCGGGACTCTCCGTCTCCGGCGTGCTCGCCACCCAGGTGGCGCCCCACATGACGTGGCCGCAGGCCATGGGCATGTGTGTGATGTACGGCGCGGTGATCGTGCTGCTGGTCGTCACCGGGCTGCGCGAGATCATCATGAACGCGATACCGCTGGCCCTGAAGCACGGCATCACCATCGGCATCGGCATGTTCATCGCGCTGATCGGCCTCGTCAACGCCGGCTTCGTCGGCAAGGGCGCCCCGGTCACGCTCGGCGTGGGCGGACAGCTCTCCGGCTGGCCCGTACTGCTCTTCTGCGTCACCCTGCTGCTCATCTTCATGCTGCAGGCCCGCAATGTGCCCGGCGCGATCCTGATCGGCATCGTCGTCGGCACCGTCCTCGCCGTCATCGTCAACGCCGTCGGCGACATCAGCCCCAAGGCATGGGGCGGCAGCGCACCCGAACTGCAGGGCAGTGCCGTCTCGATGCCCGACTTCGGGCTCTTCGGCCATGTCGAGTTCGGCGGCTGGGGCGACATCGGCGTCATGACCGTAGGCATGATCGTCTTCACCCTGGTGCTGGCCGGCTTCTTCGACGCGATGGCGACCATCATCGGCGTCGGTACCGAGGCCGGGCTCGCCGACAGCAGGGGCCGGATGCCCGGCCTGTCCAAGGCGCTGTTCATCGACGGCGCGGGCGGGGCGATCGGAGGCGTCTCCGGAGCCTCCGGCCAGACCGTCTTCATCGAGTCGGCGACCGGCGTCGGCGAGGGGGCCCGCACGGGTCTGTCCTCCGTCGTCACCGGTGTACTCTTCGCCGCCGGACTGTTCTTCACCCCGCTCGCCCAGATCGTGCCGGGGCCGATCGCCGCTGCCGCGCTGGTCGTCATCGGCGCGATGATGATGCAGAATGCCCGCCATGTCGACTGGGGCGACCGCTCCGTCGCGGTGCCGGTCTTCCTGACGGTCGCCCTGATGCCGTTCACGTACTCCATCACCGCCGGTGTCGGCGCCGGAGTGGTCTCCTTCGTCGCGATCAAGGCGGCGCAGGGCAGATTCCGTGAGGTCGGCGCTTTCATGTGGGTGCTGACCGGCGTGTTCGTCGTGTACTTCGCGCTCAGCCCGATCGAGAGTTGGATCGGGGCCAAGTAGGCCCGCCCGTAACGGGATCGGTCAGTCCCTCCGCACCCCCGTAGAAGGAGAATCGCCATGCTGGACATCGCCGAAGAGCTCAACCGGTGGGTCGAGCAGGAACGCGACTTCGCCGTGGCCACCGTCGTGGCGGTCGGCGGGAGCGCGCCCCGGCAGCCGGGAGCCGCCCTCGCCGTCGACCGCGACGGCACGGCGATCGGATCGGTCTCCGGCGGGTGTGTGGAGGGCGCGGTGTACGAGCTGTGCCGGCAGGCCCTCGACGACGGCAGGACCGTACGGGAGCGGTTCGGCTACAGCGACGAGGACGCCTTCGCGGTCGGGCTGACCTGCGGCGGCGTCATCGACATCCTGGTCACACCGGTCCGTGCGGACGACCCCGCACGGGAGGTGTTCGCCGCCGCGCTCGCCGCCGCAGCTCGGGGGGAGGCGGCGGCGGTCGCCAGGATCACCGACGGGCCCGCGGAGCTCCTCGGCCGCCCCCTGCTCGTTCGCCCCGACGGCTCGTACGAGGGCGGGCTCGGCGGACATCCGGAGCTGGACCGCACCGCGGCGGCCGACGCCCGCGCGATGCTGGACGCGGGCCGCACCGGCTCCGTCACCATCGGCGCCGAGGGCTCGCGCTGCGGGCAACCACTCACCCTGCTCGTCGAATCGAGCGTCCCGCCGCCCCGGATGATCGTCTTCGGGGCCATCGACTTCGCGTCCGCCCTGGTCCGGGCCGGAAAATTTCTCGGGTACCACGTCACATTGTGCGACGCACGCCCCGTCTTCGCGACGAAGACCCGTTTCCCGGAGGCCGACGAGCTGGTCGTCGACTGGCCGCACCGCTATCTCGCGGCGACCGACGTCGACGCGCGCACCGTCCTGTGCGTCCTCACCCACGACGCCAAGTTCGATGTCCCGCTGCTGGAACTGGCGTTGAGGCTGCCGGTGGCGTACGTCGGAGCGATGGGCTCGCGCCGCACTCACCTGGAGCGCAACGACCGGCTGCGCGAGGTCGGCGTCACGGAGCTGGAACTGGCCAGGCTGCACTCGCCGATCGGCCTCGACCTCGGCGCCCGTACCCCCGAGGAGACCGCGCTGTCGATCGCCGCCGAAATCGTCGCCGACCGGCGCGGCGGCAGCGGCGTACCGCTCAAGGGCGCACACACCCCGATCCACCACGAGGGCGGCCGGCCGTCGACGGGACTGATCACATCCGTGGCCTGAACCGACCCGTGAACCATGATTGTCCGTGGGCGGGTTGCCGCCACGGCGGCTTCACGCCAGGTGTGAACTCAACCGTAGCTTCGGATTTACCTTTAGATCTGCTGCATGACATTCACACCCTCCTCCGCTTCCGGCCGGGCGAGATCCGCTCGTGCGGGACGCAGGGCTCTGCTCATAGCGACTTCGGTCGCCCTGGTGAGTGGCGCACTGTTGCCCGCAGCGGGCTCCGCTTCCGCCGCCGCAGGTAAGTCCAGGCCCGTCGACCGCCAGGCCGCCGCCCCCGTCAAGGAGTACGACATCACCCTGCTCACGGGTGATGTCGTGCACTACTCGGACGGCGTCGGCAAGCAGGACACCGTCACCGTGGACCGCCCCGACGGAGCGGTCGGCGGCGTGCATGTCCAGCAGGCCGGTGACGATCTGTACGTCCTGCCCGACGAGGCCAACTCCCTCCTGGCAGCAGGCAAGTTGGACCGCCGGCTGTTCAATGTCTCGGCTCTGGCCAAGATGGGGTACGACGACAGGAAGTCGGGCGGCATTCCGCTGATCGCCACCTACTCGGCGAGCCAGGGCCGTTCACTGCCCGCTGCCCCTCGTGGCGCGAAGAAGACCCGCACTCTGGAGAGCATCCACGGCGCCGCACTGAAGGCCGAGAAGGACACCGCCCGGGCCTTCTGGAACGACATCGCCCGTACCGCCACCGCCCGTTCGCTGGACAACGGCATCGCCAAGCTCTGGCTCGACGGCCGGGTGGAGGCCGCCCTCAAGGACTCCGTGCCGCAGGTCAACGCCCCGCAGGCGTGGGCCGAGGGCTACGACGGCAAGGGCTCCAAGGTCGCAGTTCTGGACACCGGAATCGACGCGACCCACCCGGACGTCAAGGCCCGCATCCTCGAAACCAAGAGCTTCGTGCCGGGCGAGGAGGTCCTCGACAAGCACGGCCACGGCACGCACGTCGCCTCCACGATCGCGGGCTCCGGCGCCGCCTCGGAGGGCGTCAACAAGGGCGTCGCCCCGGGCGCCGACCTGATCATCGGCAAGGTGCTCAGCGATGGGGGCACCGGCGCGGACTCCGGGATCATCGAAGCCATGGAGTGGGCGAAGACCGAAGGCGCCGACGTCGTCTCCATGAGCCTCGGCTCCAGCATCCCGGACGACGGCTCCGACCCGATGTCCCAGGCCGTCGACGCGCTCTCCGCCGACGGCGGACCGCTGTTCGTGATCGCCGCGGGCAACGCGTACGGCGCGGGCACCATCGGCTCGCCCGGCTCGGCGGAGAAGGCGCTCACCGTCGCCGCCGTCGACAAGAAGGACAACCGCGCGGCCTTCTCCTCAATGGGCCCGCTCGTCAGGTCCTACGGCCTGAAGCCCGACCTGTCCGCACCGGGCGTGGACATCAACGCGGCCGCCTCGCAGGCGGTCCCGGGCGTCAGCGGGATGTACCGGTCGATGTCCGGTACGTCGATGGCGACCCCGCATGTCGCGGGCGCCGCAGCCATTCTGAAGCAGCGTCACCCCGATTGGTCCGGCCAGCGGATCAAGGACGCGCTGATGAGCTCGTCGAAGAAGCTCGACGCGTACACCCCGTACGAGCAGGGCACCGGTCGGCTCGATGTGAAGGCGGCCGTCGACACCACCATCGAGGCCACCGGCTCCGTCGCGGTCGCCTCCTACGACTGGCCGCACTCCGCGTCCGACCCGGTCGCCCAGCGGACCATCACGTACCGCAACACCGGTACGAAGGATGTCACCCTCGACCTGGCCACCGACACGGACGCCGACGCGTACACCCTGTCGGCGAAGCAGCTGACCGTCCCGGCCGGTTCCACCGCCGAGGCCGTTCTCTCGCTGGATCCGTCGAAGGTCGCCGGCGGCACCCAGTTCTCCGGTCAGGTCATCGCCAAGGACGCGGCGGGCACCGTAGTCGCGCACACCGGCTTCGCCCTGAACAAGGAACGGGAGCTGTACGACCTGACGCTCAGGCTCCGTGACCGCGACGGCAAGCCGATGGACGGCCTGGTCGTCATCGGCGAGCTCGGCGACCCGAACCTGGGCATCGTTCAGGTGTCGGGCGAGACCACTCTGCGGCTGCCGCCGGGCAACTACACCGCCTGGAGTTCCGTCGACATCGCCGGTGACCGCGCCGACTCGAAGGCCGTGGCCTTCCTCGCGGCTCCCGAGACGATCCTCGACAAGGCGACCACGGTCACCCTCGACGCGTCCAAGGCCCGCAAGGTCAGTGTGCGCACACCGAAGGAGACCGAGACCCGACAGCTGCGATTTGACATGGCACGTACCGCACCGGACGGCACGGTCCAGCGCGACGCGTACCAGATCCCGTTGACCTACGACCAGCTGTGGGCCAGCCCCACCAAGAAGGTCACGCAGGGCAGCTTCTCCTTCCTGACCCGCTGGCGGCAGGGCGAGAAGCAGCTGGACGTGTCTTCCGAGGGCCGCGATGTGCCGGTCTTCCCGCAGGGCGGTGCGGCCATCGCCGAGGACGGCGAGAAGAAGCTGGCCGGCGTCTTCGCGGGCAACGGCGCCGTGGCCGACTACGAAGGTCTGAACGTCAAGGGCAAGGCCGTCGTCATCCGCAGCAGTGATGCGGTCGCTCCCGCCGACCGGCTCGCCAACGCGGTGGCCGCGGGCGCCGGGGCACTGTTCGTCGTCAACGACGGCGACGGCGTCCTGATGCAGAGCTACACCCCCTACGGGACCAAGGGCACCATCCCGGTCGCCTCGGTCCAGCGCCTGGCGGGCGAGGACCTGATCAAGTCCGTCCAGCAGGGTGCGAAGCTGACGATCGATCAGCACCGTTTCGCCGGCTACGTGTACGACCTGGTCGACCGCCACGACGGCGTCGTCCCGGACCGCTCGCTGGAGTTCGCCCCTTCGACCCGTCAGCTGGCGAAGGTGGAGAACACCTTCTACGGCCACAAGGGCGTGCTCGGCGCGGGCTTCCGCTACGACATCCCGGACTACGGCCCGGGTCTCGGCTTCGAGGAGTACGAGAAGTTCCCCGGCACCCGCGAGGAGTGGGTCAACCCGCTTCCGGGCGCCTCCTTCTGGTACGAGAACCACTCGATCTTCAACGCCACCGAGACGGACTTCGCGCAGGAGATGCGCAGCGGCGACCTGGACTACACGGCGGGCCGCACCTACCCCGCCGAGTGGTTCGCGCCGATCACCCGTCCGCGTCTGGGCACCGGCTACTGGGGTCCGTTCCGCTCCGTCTACAACGACATCCAGTTCAACTTCACTCCGTGGACCGACTCGGGCGCGGGCCACTCGGGTTCCATGTACGCGGACGAGTACGACACCACCACCACCGCCTTCTACCAGGGCGACACGCTGATCAAGAAGGTCAAGGGCCGGGCCGGCTTCGCCTGGGACGTGTCCGCCGAGAAGCTGCCGTATCGCTTCGTGCTCGACGCCACCCGGGACGGCGACGTGTGGAAGACCTCCACCCGCACGCACACCGAGTGGAACTTCGTCTCGGGAGCCATGGACGAGAACGGCCCGTACCAGGCCGACCTTCCGCTGCTGCAGCTGGACTACAAGGTTCACACCGACCTCGCCGGTGACGTCAAGGCCGGCCAGTGGACCGAGATCGGTCTCACCTCCGGTACGCAGGAGTGGCTGGACGGTGCGGTGAAGGCGAAGAAGGCGTCGCTGTCGGTCAGCTACGACGACGGCAAGAGCTGGAACGACGTGGAGCTGCGCGAGAATTCGGCCGGCTCCTGGACCGCCCGGTTCAAGACGCCGAAGAAGGCCGGCGGATTCGTCTCGATCAAGGCGCACGCCGAGGCCGGGGACGGGCTCGGCATCGATCAGGAAATCATCCGGGCGTTCGGCCTGAAGTGACTGTCCGGCTGAAGTGACCTGCTGACAGTGCCTCTTGAGGTTGCTCGGGAGGCACGCGGGAGGCGCTCGGGAGGTTCCGGACGAGAGGTGGCTCCACACCCTCCGACAGGGGTGTGGAGCCACCTTTTATCAACGCCGTCGCGTTTATGTCCGTGAGCGATTCGTGAGTCCGTGTTCGAGGAACGTGACGGTGGCGTGGACGGTGCAGTTCTGGCTGGTCGAGGGGTGTTGTCCGGCGTTCGGTCCGTACTTGCTGGTGGGGTTCTTGTGGGTGCGGGCCTTGACGCGGTGCCGGCGGCGGGCGGGGTACAGGGCGTCGAGGACCGGCCCTGCCGGTGGTGCCGACGAGCTCGGCGGGTCCCGCCGGGGGCAGGATTCCGGTCGCGGTGGTGACAGTGTTGGCGGCGGTGGTCTGCAGGAAGGTGAAGCTGATGCGGTCCATGTCCCGGCCAGGCCGGGCCGGGTGCAGGCAGTGTCGGCGGCGGCCCGGATCAGGGCCTGGTAGGTGGTGAGCAGGGCGTAGTCCTCCTGGTCAAGCCCTTGCGGGCTGCGGGAGTGCAGGACACGGTCATCCAGCATGGTCGTGATGACAGACTTCTCCTGCGACGGGACTCCCGGTGATCTTCTTGCTCGATACAGGCTGATCTGTCAGGGCGTCCCGTTGCGTCATTCACCAGGGGCTTGACCTGCGACTCAAGACTCAAACGCAACGGTGTTGCATGGCAGCTCCTGCCCAAAGTCGCTCCGCCGACCGCTCGGTACGTCGGGCCACGAGAAGACTGCGGTTCAGTACCAGAAGGCCTTGACGGCCGCGTGCCCCGTGGGGACGGTCCGGGTGTAGAAGTTTTGCAGGTCGGTGTGATGGGTGAGGAACCAGCCCTTGACCTCAGCCTCGTCGAAGGCGGAGAACGGAGGCAGAACCTTCGCCCGGGCAGCCTCCCAAAGATCGTCGAAAGAGGCCGCAGCCAGGAAGTTTGCCACCTCGCGCACCTGGGCGGGGCGGAGTATCAGAAGCGGCGGCTGGTTGTGAGCGGCGTGGTACACGGGGCTGCCCCCGAAGACTGGGAGCTCCCAATCGTGAGGATCCCGCGGGGTGCACGCCGTGCCATAGACCTCATGGAGGGCGGGGAAGTGGTACCACGACTTCGGCGATTCCGGCCTGGCGTTCGGCCTGGAAGCGGTCGAAGTCTCCGGCCTCCCCCTTGAAATTCTCCAGCCAAGCCCAGTCCTCTCGGACTTCGGACTCCGGCATGGCGCGCAGCTGCATCTTGATGCTCATACCAAGCATTCTGGCCGAGGTAACCGACAACGTAGTGCCTACTCCTCAGGTGCCCGTGCCCCATTCGTGCCCGATCCTGCGGGAAGCCCCGGCGAACCACGGTGGCGAGTGGGCACCGTGCAGCACAGCGGCCCCTGACCGTATGACCTGGGCAGGGGCCATTCATCTGCGGTGGGTGTGGGATGTGAACCCACGGTCACTCGCGCCACGACAGTTTCAAGACCGACACCGCGGACGTCGTGCCCAACCGGTCCACGCACCATGCGCTGTCCGGGCCTCGTGACATCGAACGACGCGGCATACCATGAAAAGGGAGAGAGCGGTTGGAACATCAAGAGAGTGGTAATTGAAATGTCCAGCAAAGGCGCTCAGCACCAAGGAAAGAAGCGAGTGAGCGGGATTACAGCAGCCGCCGTGATAGCGATCAGCACGCTCTTCGGCGGAGCCGGCACAGCCCTGGCGAAGGCCCCGGCCCCAATGCAGGTACCGGTGTCAGCCCCGAGCCTCCACGCCTACGTTGGGCAAGGTGGCGAACCCGGTCCCGACTCTTTCACGGAGTACAACAAGGGCATCTACGATGGTCACGTTGCAGGGATCAATGATGCCAGGAAAGACTTCCTTGCTAAAGGCCTGAAACAGCCCCGGAATGTTCCGGAAACCCCTCCGGCCTCAGGCTACAGCGTGTATGAAGGTGCGTGGCTCAAGAGCTACCGCGACGCATATAACACCGCTTTCCGCAATCTCCAAATGTTCAAGACCGTTGGAGCCAGCGGGATCGCCGGTGCTCTGACTCTGTCTGAGCCGTCGGCACCGTCGTCGCCGTCGACCACACCGTCTGAGCCGTCGGCACCGGCTACAACGTCGACTTCGTCGGCACCGGCTACAACGTCGACTTCGTCGGCACCGGTTACAACGTCGACTTCGTCGGCACCGGCTACAACGTCGACTCCGTCGGCACCGCCTATAACGTCGACTCCGTCGACCACACCGTCTGGTTACTGTGGCCAGTCCACGTGCGGTCCTGTGGTGGCGTCAAGCGATCAGTCCACGAGTCCTGTGGTGGCGTCAAGCGATCAGTCCACGAGTCCTGTGGTGGCGTCAAGCGATCAGTCCACGAGTCCTGTGGTGACGTCAACCGATCAGTCCACGAGTCCTGTGGTGGCGTCAACCGACCAGTCCACGAGCCCCGATACAACCGGCTGATTGGCTCGGAACATCGAAGTTCGAGATAGGCCTAAGCTGTCGATCTGGGCCTTCATCGAGGGACTGTAAATCGTTCGTTCGGTGTAGCTCCTGATCAAGGAGGTGGCAGCCTTCTTCGGCATCCGCCCGGCGCCGTGATCAAGGGCGGCATGGTGGTGTACGCGCCCCTCGGTGACGCCAACGCCGCAATCCCCACCACCCAGCCCGTCCTGCTGCGCCCCACCGCCGCGGCCGACGCCGCCCCGCACCTCTTGGCCAGCTTCGTGGCGCCGGCCGCCCTGGAGGACAAACTCGCCGAACGTCTCGGTCTGGTACGTGAGTTGGCCGCAGTTCGACCCACCCGCCACCTCACCAAGGCGGACCTGCCGAACAACACGGCGCTCCCGGACATCGACGTCGACCCGGAGACCTTCGCCATCCGCATCGACGGGGAGTTCGTCGAGCCCGCCCCCGCCACCGAACTGCCGCTGGCCCAGCGGTACTCCATGTTCTGATGGCGGGCCTCGCACCCCTGCTGCTCGGCGACGGCCGGCTCCCGGTCGGCGCGTACAGCTACAGCGCGGGGCTCGAACCGGCCGTCGCGGCAGGCCTCACCCGCGACCGCATCCCGGCCCTGCTGCGGGCGCGGCTGCACACGGCGGCCGTCACCGAAGCAGCCGCCGCCGTGCTCGCCCTGCGGGCCGCAGGGCAGGACCCGGTGGACTACGGCCCCGTACAACAGGCCCTCGCCGCCCGGACCCTCACCGCACCCCTGCGCGAGGCATCGACGACGCTCGGCCGCGGGGTGCACCGCCTGGCACGGCGGCCGGCTCCGGATCACCCCGCGGTCACCGCCCTGTCAGCGATCCGCCCGCGCCCCTTGAGGCCGATCGCGCCGGCCGCCCTCGGAGCCGTCATGAAGGTGTCGGAGGAGGAGCTGGCGCACGGCGTCGTCTACGACGCACTGCAGACCATCGCCTCCGCCGCGCTCAAGCTGCTGCCCGGCGATCCCCTCGACACCGTCGCCTGGATCCTCGCCGCGGAGCCGCACGCCGCGGCCGCGGTGGCCGAGGCCCTCGCGGTACGGACCCCGGCCGATCTGCCCGCCCGTACGCCCCCGCTCACCGAGTAGTGGGCGCTCGAACACACACCACGAGAAAGGAGACTCTTCCTTGCCTGACCAGCAGCCCGACCAGCGGTGGGACGAACAGCCCACCCCTGCAGCCCGACCAGGGCCCCAACGTGCGGCGGTGACGTCGCCCGCAAGGGCGGCCCCGGCATCACCGGCGCCGACCTCCTGATCACCAACAAGACCGACCTCGCGGATGTCGCCCCGGTCGTCGCGTTCCTGGCGAGCGACGACGCCGGGTACATCACCGGTCAGACGCTGACGGCCGACAGCGGGGCGATCAAGCTCCGCTGAACCCGGCCCATCGGCATTGCCCATGACCCGGCGGACGACCACAAGACCGGTCCGCCGCCGCGGCCAACGGTTCGATCACGGTCAGGAGCGGCTGATCCGGGAGCGGTCGACCGCGACGCGCGCCACCGCGGCCGCGCCCAGCAGCGCGGGGAGCGCCGCGACCGCGAAACACCCGGCCGGCGGCAGGCGGTCCACGAGCAGACCCACCGCCGCGGTGCCCGCCGAGGACCCGGCGTTGACCGCGGTGTTGACCCATGCACCCGCCTGCGTGCGGCCGCCCGCGCCCACGGACTCGTCCGCGACGAGATACGCGGTCGTCAGGGCCGGTGCGACGAACACCCCGGCGGCCGCCAGCACAGCGGCCAGCACGTACACATCGGGCGACAGCCCGGCCACCGCCATCGCCACTCCCAGGCCGGCGGCCGGCACCGGCAGCCGTACCCGGTTCGGCGCACGCCAGGAGACGGCGCCGTAGGCGAGCCCGCCGACCGCGCTTCCTGCCGAGAGCGCGGCCAGCACCCACGCCACCGCCGCGCCCTGGTGGCGCTGTTCGGTGAACGCCACCACCAGCAGGTCCAGCCCACCCAGACACAACCCCACGGACGCCGCCACGATCGCGGCGTGCCGCAGCCCGGCGATGCCGAGCAGCCGCCGCTCGCGAGGTGCGTCCTGTGGCGCGGCGGCCTCCTGAGCGGACGGTGTCGCGGCGATGCCGCGGACCGCGGGCGAGGACGCCAGCGCCAGGGCACCCACCAGCACGAGCACGGCACTGATCGCGACACCCGCCGCAGGGACGGTGAAGGTGACCACCACGCCCACCAGCAACGGTCCGGTGACGAACAGCAGTTCCTCGGCGACGCCGTCCAGGCTGTACGCTCGCCGCAACAGCTCTGGCTCGGGAACGAGGCTGCTCCACAGGGTCCGCATCACCGGTCCCAACGGCGGTGTGCAGGCGCCCGCCGCCACGGCGAGCGCCCCCAGCACCAGCGAGGAGGCTCCCGGCCGCCACGTCGCGTACGCCAGGGCGGTGAGCAGTGTCGCGTAGACACCGGCCATCGGCGGCAGGGCCCGGCGCGGCCCGTACCGGTCGATCAGCGCGGCACGGGCGGGGGAGAGGAAGACACTGGTCGCCCCGAACAGGGCCATGACGGCGCCCGCGACGGAGTACGAGCCGGTGGCGTCCTTCACCGCCAGCATCAGGGAGAGGGAGATCATCCCGTACGACAGCCGCCCCAACAGAGCGGCACCGAAGGTGCGGGAGGCATGGCGGGTGCGCAGGACGGTGGCGTACGAAGGGGCGCGCGAAGGCGCGGGTGAGGGCGAAGGCATGAGGACGTTCCTCGTGAGGGCAGCGCGGTACAAGGCGCCGCGGGCATGCGGGGACACCGAGGGCCGCACCCGGTGGGACGGGGTGCGGTCAGTACGGGGTCCTACGCACGAGAGAGGAACATGCGTGCCAACGTACCAGGGTGAGAAGCGTGTTGTGGAGGGCGCTTCGGGGGAAGGGCAGCGGCCGAAATCCGCTTGATCGAGGAGACCGCCCGGCACGCGGGCCACCTGGACGCCATAGGGAGATCCTGGACGGCGAGACGGGCTACTACTGACCCGGCTTCCGACGTCTCGTCCGAATTGCCACCGTTGAAGAAGGCAGGGTGTGAGACTGGGGCGTCGGCTGTTCCGGCGCTGCGCACCTGCGTGGTGCGACGGCTTCGGCGGGAGGGGACCGCGATGCGAAAGATCGTCCTGATGATGTCGGTGTCCCTCGACGGCTTCATCGAAGGCCCGGGCCGTGAGATCGACTGGCACCTGGTCGACGACGAACTGCACCGTCACTTCAACGAGCAGCTCAGGGCCATGGGCGGCTTCCTGGACGGCCGTGTGACATATGAACTCATGGCCGGGTTCTGGCCGACCGCAGACTCCGACCCCTCAAGTGCCGGACCAGTGGCCGAGTTTGCCGGTATCTGGCGGGACATGCCCAAGATCGTGTATTCCCGGACGCTGGAGCGGGCCGACTGGAACACCACCATCAGGCGGGAGGTCGACGTCGACGAGATCAAGGCTCTCAAGGCGCAGCCCGGCGGAGACCTGGTGCTCGGCGGTGCCGATCTGGCCTCGTCCTTCATGCGGCACGATCTGATCGACGAGTACCGCGTCTACATCCATCCGGTTCTCATCGGACGGGGAAAGCCCCTGTTTCCGGCGTCGGATGCCCGGACCGGGCTTCGCCTGGCCGAAACGCGGACCTTCGGCAACGGGGTCGTGCTCCTTCGCCACGAACGCCCCGCGGCTGCTCCACCGGAATGAACTCGCCGAGCCGCGGTGGTGTGACCGCTGCTCCACCGGACCGTACGGGCGGTTCTCCCCGTATAAATGCCGCACCGTGTACAGGTGGCCGCACGGTCACGAGATCTGACGAAAGGACAGGCGATGACACTCGGAGCCGAGGACCGTCTGGCCATCACCGAACTGATCGCCCTGCACGGGCATCTGGTTGACGACGGCGAACTCGACCGACTCGACGAGTTGTTCACCGACGACATCGTCTACGACACCTCGGACCTCGGGCATGGAGAGATGCACGGGCTGGCGGCCTTCCGGGACGCGGCGCTGGCGATGGCGGAGCGCGGGCCCGTCAGTCACCACGTCACCAACGTTATCCTCACCGAGGCCGGTGACGATCAGGTGCGCGCCCGGTCCAAGGGGATCGGTATCAAGGCGGACGGTACGTGCGGAAGCGTGACCTACGACGACGTGATCGTGCGCGGTGAGCGGGGCTGGCGCATCAGCCGTCGCAAGATCATCGTGCGGCAGGCGCCTGCAGCCGCGAAGGAGTAGCCCGCATCACATGTCACATGTGCGGGTGTCGTACGGCATGCCACATGTCACATGTCGCATGTGCGGACATCGCGCGGCGTGTGACATGCCGACGGCGCCCCCGCAACCAGCGGGAGCGCCGTCGACGGAGTCGGGGCGCGGGCCGGATGGCGACACCGGATGGCGACACCGGATGGCGACACCGGATGGCGACACCGGATGGCGTCAGGCGTCCAACATTCCCGACGTGTCGATGACCTGGCGGATCGCCCGGCCCGAAGCCAGCTCCTCCATCGCCGTGTTGATGTCGGCCAGCGGCAGCGTGCCCGTGTGCATCTGCTCCACCGGCATCAGGCCCGCCCGCCACAGGTCCAGGAACCTCGGGATGTCGCGGCGCGGTACCGCGTCGCCCATGTACGAGCCGAGCAGGGACTTGCCCTCGCCCGCGAACGCCAGCGCCGGGACCTCCAGCACCCGGTCGGGTGCGGGGAGGCCCACCGAGACGACGGTGCCGCCCCGGGCCACGGCCGTCAGGCACTCCGCCATGACCCTGGGACTGCCCACCGCCTCCACCGCCAACTCGACGCCACCGGAGGTGAGTTCGCGGATCGCGTCGACCGCCTGGCCGGGGGCGTACGCATGCGTGGCACCCAGCCGGACGGCCAGCTCGCGCTTCTCCTGGACCGGGTCGACCGCGATGATCGGGTACGCCCCCGCCGCCCGGGCGCCCAGCACCGCCGAGAGCCCCACGCCGCCCAGACCGTAGACCACCGTCGACTGGCCGGGACGCAGAGCCGCCGTGTTGATGACCGCGCCCGCGCCCGTAAGGACCGCGCAGCCGAACATCGACGCCACGGTGAACGGGATGTCCTTGGGGATCGGGACCACCGACTCCTGGGCCAGCACCGCGTGTTCGGAGAACGCGGAGACACCCAACTGGTGGTGGACCCGGTTGCCGGAGGCGTCGGTCAGCAGCGACGGGCCGTGCAGCAGCGCGCCCGATCCGTTCGCCGCCGCTGCCTGTGCGCACAGGGCGGGCCGGCCCGCCGCGCAGTCGGCGCAGAAGCCGCAGCTCGGCACGAAGACCAGCGCCACATGGTCACCGGGGGAGACCCGGCTGACACCCGGTCCGGTGTCCTGGACGACGCCCACTGCCTCGTGGCCGAGCGCCATCGGCAGCGGGCGGACCCGGTCGCCGTTGACCACCGAGAGGTCCGAGTGACAGAGCGAGGCGGCCGCGATACGGACCAGCACCTCGCCCTCGCGCGGGGCGCCCAGCTCCAGCTCCTCCACCTCCACCGGGCGGGTCTCGGAGTAGGGACGGGCCGTCGATATCCCGCGCAGCACCACCGCACGGGTCTTCACGCCCGCACCTCCGGACGCGGGGCGCAGCGCAGCACGTCGCGGCTCTCCAGCAGCGGGACGACCTTGCCGAGCACGATCTCCTGGAAGTGCGGGGTGGCGCAGTGCGCGGTGAAGTCGGCCTCGGAGCCGTACTCCTCGTAGAGCACGATCGCCCGCGGGTCCTCGGTGCCCTGGTGGACCCGGTAGGCGAGATTGCCCGGCTCCTGGCGGGAGGCGGCGGCCATCGTGTCGAGTAGGGGGAGGACGGCGTTCTCCTCGCCGGCCCTGGTGCGGTAGCGGGCGACGACTACGTATGTCATGGGGGGCTTACTCCTGGGGTGCGGGGGGCCTCTTCAGAGCGGTGGGCGGGACCGGCGGCAACTGGTCCCGGCGCAGGTGCCAGAGGCGGGGGTCGGACGTGGCTGCCGCGGCCGACCCGAGGGCCAGAGCGAGCGCCACGTCCGCGGCGGTTTCCACGAAGCCGGCGGCGACCGACGGGGACATCGCGCGCTGTGCCTGCGCGCTCATCCGGGCGACGATCGGGGCGGGCATGATCTCGACCAGGTCCGGTGCCCCGCGCGAGATCGCGTCCGTGGAGCGGCGAAGATTGGACCGGTCGGTGACGAACACCTTCATCATCGTCAGCAGGCCGAGCGGGCGGCCCTTCTCTATGAGGGAGAGCCGGGTACTGACCACGCCGTGCGCGCCCATGTTCTTGATGAACTCCAGCGCGCCCCGGTCCTGAGCCAGGCCGGGGCTGCTGTCCACGTTCACGAACACGGTCTTCCCCGCCCGGCCCAGCGCCGGCACGACCTGGGGCAGCTGCCCCACGGCGAGCGACGCGAGGATGCACACCTTGGCCGGTGCGGTCAGGAACTGCCGCAGCGGCTGAGTGCCGACGACCGACGCGACGACCGGCACCTCGGCGAACGCCGAGGTGAGCCGGGGGTCGAGTGCGGCACCGGACCGGGAGGGGGAAGGGGTCATGGCAAGGGCCTGCCTGGGGAAGGAGGGTTCGCGGCTGCTGAGGTCAGTTCAGCGGGGGCGTACCGAATCGGCTGGGAAGGCCCAGTTTGCCAGGGTTGAGAATGCCGGCCGGGTCCAGGGCCTTCTTCACCGCGACGAACGTCGCGAAGCCCGCTCCGAGGGATTCCTCCAGGTAGGGGCCGCGCAGCAGACCGCAGCCGTGGTGGTGGCTGAGCGCCGCCGCGTGCTTGATGAGTACGGTGTTGGCCGCGTCCCACACCGAGCGGTACCAGTCGCGCCGCGACTCGGGCGCCACGTCGCCGCGCAGCGAGAAGTAGACGCAGGCGCCGTCGGTGTACGCGTGGGACTGGTGGGCCGAGGCGGCCAGGGTGCCGTCCACCGACTGGATCGCGGCGACCACCTCGTCATAGATCACCGGGAGGTCGGTCCAGGACGCGGCCATCTCCAGGGTGTCGGCGACGAAGCCCGGACCCGGCTTGAAGCCGTCGGCGGACTTGCCGACCAGCATCCGCTCGTCCAGCCAGCGCTCGAAGACCGCCTTGCTGTCCAGCTCGGGGCCGTATGCCCCGCAGACCTCCCGCGCCACCTCGATCGAGGCGTCGACGATGGCCGGGTCGCCCTCGTCGGCGATGAGCAGGAGGTTGGTCTCCGGGTGGCCGAAGTGGGTGCCCGACTCCAGGGCGTCGTACAGCCGCAGCACGGCAGGGGTGGCACCGCGCTGCATGATCGTGCGGCAGGCGTCCAGGCCCTCGGCGAAGGTCTTGAAGCCGAACGCGACGGCGTTCGCGTACTCGGGCAGCGGGTGGACGCGCAGCCGCGCCGAGACGATGACACCGAGGGTGCCCTCCGAGCCGACGAACAGCTGGCGCAGGTCCGGGCCCACCGCGGCGCGGGCGTAGTCGCCGTACGTGGCCCGCGTGCCGTCGGCGTGCACGACGTCGACGCCGACGACCATGTCCTCGATCTTGCCGTAACGGGTGGAGAGCTGGCCGGCGCCCCGGCAGGCGATCCAGCCGCCGACCGTGGAGACGGCGAACGCGGACGGCCAGTGGCCCGTGGTGACGCCGTACTCCTCCTGGAGCTGCTTCTCGAAGAGGTCGCCGAACATGCCGGCCTGGACGTCCACGATGTTCGACTCGGCGTCGAAGCCGGTGATCCGGTTCAGTCCGCAGACGTCCAGGACGACGCCGCCGAAGACGGGGAGCGCCGCGCCCGTGACGTTGGAGCGGCCGGCGGACGGGGTGACCGGGATGCCGGCCGCGTGGCAGATCCGCAGCACGGCCGCGACCTGGTCGGCGTCGGCCGCCTCGACGATCACGGCGTTCGGCGTCGCCGGACGGCCCTCGGTCTCGCCGATCATCGAGCCGGCCCACCAGTCACGGGTCCGGGTGACGACCTCTTCGCGGGCGGTGTGCACCGCGTGCGCGGCCTCGCGCAGCGCCTCGATCACGGTCTCGGGAACCTCGACCGGGTCGGTCTGGAGGGCGGCCTCGCCGTCCCCGATCGGGGTGTTCTGCGCCCACTTGGCGAAGCTGGGGGCGCCGATCGTGTAGTTGCCCCGGTTGAACGGGTGGGTGATGGTCTGACGGCTGATCATGCTGCTGCCCCTTCGAGGAGTACGGACTTTTCGTGACGGACGGCTGCGAGGTACTCGGAGACCGAACGCTCCACCTCGGCCTCCGAGAGGTTCAGTTCCCGGCCGAGGATCGCGCCGACGGCCCCGGCGGCGTCGACGGAGGCGTCCCGGGCGAACAGCCGGGCGCGCAGCCGCCGGGAGAGCACGTCGTCGACCGAGCGGGCCAGTTCGGCGCGGGCCGCGTACACGACCTCGGCCTTGGTGTACGGGAGTCCCGCGACGACCGGCTCGGCCAGCGTCGGGTCGTCCTGGATCAGGTCGCCGACGAACCGGGCCTCGGTGCCGAAGCGCTCGCCGAGGTGTGCGGCGATGCCACCGGAGGCCGCGACGGCCTCGGCGTCGTAACCGGCACCGCCGAGCAGCGGGAGGTCGGTGGTGCGGCTCCTGCCCTTGCGGCCGAGAACCGTCATCACCTTGTCGATGACGAGCTCGCCCATGTGCCGGCTGGTGGTGAGCTTGCCGCCGGTCACCGTCACCATGCCGGTGCGGCCGACGGTGATGTGGTGGTCGCGGCGCATGTCGAGCGTCGCGCCCTCCTTGCCACCGACCAGCGGACGCAGGCCGCCGATGGAGCCGACCACGTCGTCCGGGGTGAGCTTCCCCTCGAAGGCGGTGTTGGCGCCCTCCAGCAGGAAGTCCATCTCCTTGCGGGTGCAGTGCACGTCGTCGGGGGAGCCCTGGTAGTCCTCGTCCGTGGTGCCGAGCACGACGCTGTTGCCCCAGCGGGTGCAGGTCGCGCGACGGGCCCGGCCGGGGATCGGCACGGTGACCGTGCAGTTGATCCGGACCTTGTCCCACGGCACCACGATGTGGACGCCCTTGGCGGGCCGTACCTGCGGCTTGTGACCGTCGTCGGCCTTCGCGTCGAGCTCGTCGGTCCACACACCGGTGGCGTTGACGACGGCCCGCGAGCGGATGTCGATGGTGTCGCCGTCCGCCGAGACCCGGGCACCGGACACTTTGCCCATCTGCATCAGCAGACCCTCGGCCTTGGCACCGTTGAGGATCGTCGCACCGAGCGCGGCGGCGGTCCGGACGATGGTCAGCACGAGCCGGGCGTCATCGGTGCGGGCGTCGAAGTACATCAGCCCGCCCTTGAGGTTCTCCGCGCGCAGCGTCGGCGCCTGCGCGAGCACCTCGGGGACGGTGAGCCGCTGGTGGAGCTTGCCGATCCGCCAGCCGCCGACCAGGTCGTACGTCCACAGCAGACCCTCGAAGCCCTTGGCGAGGCGGGCGTCGAAGATGCCCTCCTTCTCCAGGATCGGGAAGAGGAACGGCAGCCGGTGCACCAGGTGCGGGGCGTTCTTGCGGAAGCGGTGACGTTCCAGGAGCGAGTGGCGGACCAGGTTGACGTTGCCCTGCTCGATGTAGCGCAGGCCGCCGTGCACCATCTTCGAGGACTTCGACGACGTGCCGGAGGCGAAGTCGTCCTTCTCGATCAGTGCCGCGCGCAGCCCGCGCGAGGCCGCGTCGAGCACGGCGTACGCCCCGGTGATGCCGCCGCCGATGACGAGCACGTCGTACGTGTCGTCGGCCAGCCGGCGCTTGAGGGCCGCCCGGTCGAGCAGCAGGGGCGTTCGGCGGGTCGCCGCGGCGCTGCGCCGCGGTTTCCGGGCGGGCATGGTGATCACAACATCAACTCCTGGTGTTTCGGTGCGGCGGCCACGTGGTCGGGTACGGGCCGCCAGTGCGACGGTCGGGGGCCGTCAGTGGGGGGTTCGGGGTTCGGGGTCCGTCAGGGGAAGCAGCGCGGGGTCGTTCAGGTGGGCGATCAGCACGTCGCGCCAGGCGGCCCGCTGCTCGGTGCGCTCGGCCGCCGTGATCGACGGCTCGAAGACCTGGCCGTGCGGCTGTGCCTCGACGACCTCTTCGAGCGACGACCACAGGCCCTGGGCGACCCCGGCCAGGTAGGCGGTGCCGCGCAGGCTGGCGGTGGCGGAGTCGGAGACCCGCTCCAGCGGCAGGCCGGTCAGATCGGCCTGGATCCGCATGAGCGGGTCGCTGCCGGAGACCCCGCCGCCGACCCGGAGCCGGGTGAACGGCGTGCCCATGGTGTCGGCGACCCCGTCGATCAGGTCGCACACGGAGTGCGCGATCCCGTCGAGCACGGCGCGGGCGAGATCGGCGCGGGTGGTGGCGAGGGTGAGCCCGGTGAGGGAGGCGGTGGCCTCCGGGTGCCAGACCGGCGTACGGACCCCGGCGAGCGCCGGGACGAAACGCGGGGTGCGGCCCGGCCGGGTGGGGACCCGGCCCGCCTCCTCACCGAGCTCCTTCGGCGCTGCGAACAGCCCCAGGTCGTCGCAGAGCCAGCGCAGCGCCGAACCCGCCGTGGAGGTGTACGCCTCCAGGCTGTAGTGGCTGGTGTCGCCCTGCCGCCGGCCGGGCTGGGCGAGCACCCCGGAGATGTCCGGCCGGGGCAGGGCGGGCGTGGTGCCGGTCGCCGCGTCGACGAAGGCACCGGTCCCGTACACGCACATGCCCTGCCCGGCGGCGAGGCCGCCGAGCGCGATCAGTGCGGCGTGCTGGTCGCCCATGGAGGCGGCCAGCGGGACGGCGATCCCGAGGGCGGCCGGGTCGGTGGTACCGAATCCGGCGTCGTCGGAGCGGAGTTCCGGAAGCAGGTCGAGGGGGAAGCCGAGGTGGCTGATCCACTCCTCGTCCCAGGCGTGCCGTTCCAGCAGATAGCCGCCGCTGGACGCGGCGTTGGTCGGGGTGGTGGCGTGCACGGCACCGCCGGTGAGGCGCCAGATCAGCCAGGTGTCGACGGTGCCGAAGAGCAGCCGGCCCTCGCGGTGCGCGGCGGCCACCTCCGGGTGCGTGGCGATCTGCTGCGCGGCCCAGAGGAACGGGGCGCGGGCGCCGACCGGCCGGCCCTGACGGGCCAGCAGCACGGCGTCCCACTCCGCCTCGTACGCGGTGAGCTCATGGGCGTGACGCCGGTCCTGCCACACCACCGCGGGCAGCAACGGCTGCCCGGTGACCCGGTCCCACAACATCGCGGTGGCCCGCTGGGTGGAGAGCGCCACCGCGGTGATCTCGATGCCCTCCTCGCGGGCCCGGCCGACGGCCCGGCGCGCCACCTCGACGGTGGCACTCCAGATCTCCATCGGGTCCTGCTCGACCGAGAGGTCGTCCGGATGGCTGACCTTGATCGACCGGTAGAACACCTCGTGGGCTGCGCCGGAGTCGAGGACGACTCCGGCCCTGGTGCCCGTGGTGCCCTCGTCGATGGACAGCACACCGCGCCGTGGGGCGGCGCCGGGGAACGTCTGCGTCATTGCAGCCCTTTCATTGCGAGCATTGCGAGCTGTGCGGAGGGATACGAGAGGGGAGGGGACCATCGTGTGGTGCGGCAGGTCCGGTGCCGGGTCAGCGCGCGGTCGCGGACCGCGTGTCTTGCGGTGAGCCGGCCTGGGCGCCGACGGCGGCCCGGTCCTGTCCGGCGGCCCCGTCGGGGGACGCGGCCTTCGTCGGGTCCCACTTGATCGCCAGGCAGGTGATCAGGCCGAGCAGCGGCACGACGGAGAGCACCAGGAAGGTGTCGGCGAGCCCCAGCGAGTCCTTGATCTGCGGGAAGACGTACAGCCCGACGACACTGCCGAAGCTGCCGACCATCCCGGTGACACCGGTGCCGAGCGCGCGGACGTCACTGCTGTACGAGAGCGCGGCGATGGACTTGCCGTTGGCGCCGGGACCCGCGGAGTGGCAGAGGATGAACAGCACCGGCAACAGGAACGCCACGGCGGTGGGGACCTTCTCGAAGGTCAGCCCCATCGCGAGCAGTGCGACGAAGACCCCGGCGAAACCGGCCGCGGAGCTGAGCCGCAGCCCGAGCCGTCGGCCGAAGTACGCCGAGAGGAGACCGCCCGCGATACCGAAGGCGTTGAAGACCATCGAGCCGATGGTGGCCTTCTCGAAGCTCTCGCCGAAGATGGTCAGGCTGATCAGCGGGAGGTACCAGCCGACCGCGAAGTACTGCATCGACTGTCCGAGCGAGATGGCCGAGGAGAGGATCGTCCGGGGCAGGTACTCGCCCTTGAAGAGCAGTCCGGCCTGACGGAACCCGATGGCGGGCCCCTCGGTGGCCGCGCGGGTCGCCTCGTCGGGCTTACCGGCGACGGCCTTGATCCGGTAGATCTTGTCCAGGTTGACGACGGCCTCGTCCAGCCGGCCCTTGCTCGCCAGCCAGGTCGGACTCTCCCGGAGCATCAGCCACTGGCCCAGCAGCAGTGCGACGGCGACGACCGCGGCCGAGCCGACCGACCAGCGCCAGATGTCCGCGCCGACGTCCAGGTTGAAGAAGAGCAGGGCGAGCGCGAGGTTGCTGGTGGTGGCGACGTACCACACGGCCTGCCACAGGTTCAGCCGGCCGCCCAGCTTCGCGGGCGTGTATTCGGCGAGCAGCGCCATGGCGACGGCGAAGTCGATGCCGTACGCGACACCCACCAGGACCCGGCCGAGCCAGACGACGGTGAAGTCACCGGCGAACGCGGCCAGCAGGGCGCCCGCGATGGCGAACACCTTGGCGATGAGCAGCGGGGGAACGCGGCCGATCCGGGTGGCGAGCCAGCCGCCGACGGGGTTGAAGATGATCGCCAGGGCCGGAGCGGTGGCCGTGAGGATCGAGACCTGGGTGCTGGTGAGCTCCATCTGGGACGTCATCGGTCCCAGACCGGCGCTCAGCGCGGCGTTCGAATAGGCGTCGAGAAACAGCCCGCCGAACACGAAGAACCAGATGACTTGCGCCCGGCCGGTGATCTTTCCCAGCCCATCGATGAGCGCAACGACGTCGGCGACGCCTTTGACGCTCGGACGTTGTGCCATGAATCCGCCTTCGAGGAAGACCCATCGGCGGCACGGGGAGCACAAAAAACAGGCATGACGAAACCACCGACAGGTGGTCTATGTCTGTGCCTGTCAAAACACTGCGGAAAGCGCCGCAGCACGTGAACTGCAAGGAATGCGAACTACGCAGTGAGGTTAAGAACGAGTCAGGAGAAACGTCAAGGGTTTCCGGCAGGTTACTCAAACGTGACGTGGGGCCTCATGGTACGTGCACTGCCCCGGCGGCGTCCGACGGCCCCCGGGGCGGTGCACATGACCCGTCAGACCGCGGACGGCGCCCGCTTCGCCGCGGTGGCCGGCTCCAGGGCGGACAGGTCGTTCCGGTGGCTCTCCCGGGTCGGTGAGATGGCCACGGCGCTGATCACGCAGACGCGGGCGAGGAACAGGGAGACGGTGCCGGTGTTCGTCCCGCCGCCGGCCGCGGAGAGCAGACCGGTGGCGATCAGCGGGGCCGGTCCGGCCCCGAGCGTGGTGGCCGGCTGGTAGCCGAGCGAAGCGCCGGTGCAGCGGGCCCGGGTGCCGAGCATCTCGCTGATGAAGGCGGCCATCGGCCCGTACATCGATGCCTGGAGCAGCGGGTTGCCGACCAGGTGGGCCACGGCGAGCCGGCCGACGGAACCGGAGTCGACCAGCCACAGCAGCGGATACGCGGCGAGCGCCGAGGCGATGGGGCCGGTGATCACAACGGGCTTGCGGCCGACCCGGTCGTAGAGCGCGGCGAAGGCCGGGAGACGATGTTCGCGGGACCATCCCCGCAACCGCAGGAAAGTCCTTGGCCCCAGGGCGAGTAGCGGCCGACCGTCGGCTGCTTCGCGCTTCAACTCGTATTCATTCGGCAGAGTTGTGGGACAAGAAGCTGCCGCACTCTGCACAAGTACGCACGGTCGGGTCGATGGCACGATTCCGTGCATGACGGATGTCCGGCAAGTAAGTTGCCACCCCCTCTACCGGCGTGCCCTGTGGTTCTTCGTCGGGCTCGGGGCGGCCGGGGCGGGCGTGGCTGGGGTACGTTCGGTGTACTGGGGGCCGGACCCGTGGCTGGGTGTCGGTCTGCTGTTCGCGCTGGTGGGTATCGCGGCGCTCCACGCGGTTACAGCCCGGGTGAGCGCCGACGCGTACGGTCTGTGCTCCCGGACGCTGTTGCGCCGCCGGATTGCGCCGTGGAGCGATGTCGCCGACCTGCGCGTACGTCTGAAGCACGGGCACCAGGGCCAGGAGATCCGTCGCGTCGGCCTGGTGTTGCGCGACGGCCGCAAGTGGGTCCTGCCACTGCCGCAGAGCCGGTCCTCCGCCGACGCGGACTTCGACGCGCAGTTGGACGCGCTCCGCGCGCTGCACCGCCGGTACGGGGCGCCGGAGTCGGGCCACGTTCCCGTCGTCACGGACCGCACCGCCGGGCGTGGCTGGGCGGGGGCGCTGAGTCTGTGTGTGCTGTTGCTCGCGTGCGCGGGTGTGGCCGGGGCGTTCGTGCCGGACGCCGCCTCGGATCTGCGGGCGTGGAAGTCGGCCACCCCGTGCTCCGCCGAGACGCCCGCCACGAAACGCGGCGAGTGCCTGACCGTCTTGCCGGCTGTGATCGCGCGGACCGAGGCCAACCGTCCCAAGCAGAGCAGCTGGGTGTACTTCGCCGGCAACCGGCCGGTGGAGCGGGTCGCGGTATCGCGGGAGGACGCCCAGGCGTTCCGGCCCGGCGACAGGGTCGAACTGACCGCCTGGCGCGGCAAGGTGAGGAAGATCGCGGGGGAGCGCCACGTGTGGCGCGAACACATGCCCGCCGCCGGGGACCTGGCCGCGGTCGCGGCCGCGTTCGTCCTCGCCGCGGGTTACCCCGGCGCCCGGGTGCTGTTGCGTCTGCGCGGGCGCCGGCTGCCCGATGACGAGGTCCTCCCGTCGGCCCTTCCGTTCGCGGTACCGCTCGTCGGTACCGCTCTGTGGCTGCTGCCGCTCTGCTACCTCCACCCCACGACTCCGCTCGATTCCGTGGCGATCAGGTGGGCGGCCGCGGGCTCGCTGGTCACGCTGGGCCTCCTCGCCTGGGCCTGGCGCGCCACCCGTATCCGTACGCCCGAAGAGGCCGAAGAGGCCGAAGAGGCCGGAGCGACCGGAGGGTCCGCCGAGGGGGAGGAAGTGTTTCTGGCCGCCCGCTTTCTGGAGGACACCGACTACAACCCGTACGGCTTCGGCACCCACATCGTCCTCGGAGGCGGCGGCCCGCTCGCGGTGACACCCCACCCCGGCCCCGGCCGGTTCGCGGCGAAGCGGATACCGGTGGAGCGGCTCACCGTGAAGGACGTGCGGCGCGCCCGGGGCGGCGACGGCGACACCATCCCCACGACCTGGCACATCGCCGATCTCGACGACGCGGGCAATCCGGTCCGCCTCGCGGCCGCCCCGGCCGACCTGAACCGCATCATCCGCGCGCTGGGTTCTGCGAAATCCACTGCGAAGACCCCTGCGAAAGCTACGAACCGCGAGCCGTGACCGGCCCCGAACCGGACGCGCGAGCGCTGCACACCCGCCGTCGGCGCCGCTTGAAGCACCCGAGGCCGCCACGCCGACGCCGAGCGGCACGCCCGGGACCACGCCGCCGGTGGACAGCACACCGTCCGCCTCCGTGACACCGCCCTCGGAGAGCGGCACGCCGTCCGGTGACTCCTCCCGGCCCGCCGCACCGCCCGCGCCGAGCCCGTCGGAGAGCACGACGCCCGCGGCCGGCGGTGGGGACCTGGCCTCGACGGGCAGCAGCGGCACGGTCCCGCTGGTCATCGGCGCCGCTGTGGTGCTCGCCGCAGGTGCCGGCCTCGTCGTGGCGGCCGGCCGCCGGGCCGAGCGGGCCTGACACCCGATGGCCGACCGGGCCCCCGGCGCATGCACCGGGGGCCCGGTCCTGCGGAACGTCCCGCTTCACGCCGGACCGCACCACCGTCTTCCCGTAGGACCGGTCAGTGACCGGCCTGGAGCGCTGCCCAGGTTCCCGGTCCCACGATGCCGTCGGCCGTCAGCCCCCGGCTCGTCTGGTAGCTGCGCACCGCCGTCGCCGTCGCCGGGCCGAAGGTCCCGTCGATGCCGACCGTCGAGCCGAGCGCTGCGGTCAGTGAGCGCTGGAGCCGCTTCACCCCGTCGCCCGAGTCGCCCTGCTCGAGGGTCGTCGTCGGACCGGCGGACAGCAGTGCGGTCCAGGTCCTGTGTCCCGCGACGCCGTCGGTCGTCAGGCCGTGGGTCGCCTGATACGCCATCACCGCGTTCCGTGTGGCCTGGCCGAAGCTGCCGTCCACCGCGCCCACCCCGTAGCCCTGCTCGCTCAGCAGCTGCTGAACGGCTCTGACCTGGGGGCCCGTCGAGCCGCTCCGCTGGGTCTCGTACACGGTGAAGTTCAGGCCCTCACCGCTGTTGCCGCCGCCGTTGGCCCCGCCCACCAACTGCATATAGCGGTTCCAGTCCCAGTACGGCCCCGGGTCCGTGTGGTCGTTGCCCGGTGCCTCGCTGTGCCCGATGATGTGCGCCCGGTCCTTCGGAATCCCGTACCGGTCGCACAGATGCTTCGTCAGGGCCGCCGAGGAGCGGTACATCGTGTCCGTGAACCAGGACGGGTCGTCGATGAATCCCTCGTGCTCGATGCCGAGCGCCGAGGAGTTCTGGCTCCGTGCGTGGTACGCGGTGTCGCTGTCGCGCACCATCTGGGTGATCTGGCCGTCGGAAGAGCGCACCACGTAATGCGCGCTCACCTCCGCCGTCGGGTTCTGGAACCAGCTGATCGAGCCCGCGTACGAGCCCTGAGTGACATGGATGATCACCTTGTCGATCTTGGCCGTCCGGCCCACGGCGAAGTTGTGCGCGTCGGCCGGAACCCACAGCGCCGACGGGTAGTCGGCGCTCTGTGTGCGTACGTCGGTGGTGTCGAACGCGCCCTTCTGCGGTGAGACCGGTCGGGCTGTCACCGAGATCTGCTCACCGCCGGGGACGGTGGCGTAGAGCCCGTTGGTCAGGAAGGTGTACACGGTGTCGGCGTAGAGGGCTGCGGCGGGTCCCGTCGTGCCGCTGTACCGGGCGACGGCCGGATACCAGGCGTTGACGTCGTCGCGCTCCCGGGCATCGAGGCCGAGCTTGTCCGCGTAGTTGCGCAGCACCGCCGCGCCGCCCAGGATGTTGGCCGCGGTGTCGGCGCGCAGGTGAGCCAGGGGTTCGCCGGTGAGGGCGGCCGCGCGTTCCAGTGTCGGGTTCGTGGGGTTGCTCACGAGGTGCATGACGCCGTACCCGTTCGCCTGGCTGGGGTGCCCCCGGTGCCCGTCGAGGCGGGTCTCGCCGTACCCGACGGCGGCGAGCAGGTCACGCGGTACGTCGAACTTCGCGGCCGCCCGTGCGAACGCCCGGTTCATGGAGTGGTCGGCGTCCGGAGCGGCGAAGGCCGGGCTGCCGGTCGCGGCCAGGACGGTGGCGGTGAGGGCCGCTAGGACGGATGCGCGGCCCTTGGTGTGGACTGCGGCTCGTCTGGGCATACCTGCTCCTGCTCTGTGGGGGAAGGAGAACGGCCCCCGGGCCCGAGTGGGGTGGGCCGGGGGCCGCGAAGCCCGCTCAGAGTAGCGACGTGTTCAGGGCATGACAATCATCTGCCCGCGTGTCGAACTCCCTTTCACTCCCACGCGGTTGAGGCGCAGGCCTGGGCCCTGTCCGGCGACCGCCTCCATGGACACCGGGCAGGGCCCTGGGCCGAGTCGCCGGCTCGGACGTGCACCGCGCCCCGCTCCCGCTCGGCGACGAGCTGCAGCGTCACGTCGATGATCACGTCCTCCTGGCCGCCCACGTACCCCGCCTCGCCCACCCGCCGCAGGATCTCGCGCGCCGGTACGCCGTACCGCTCACCGGCCCGCTCCGCGTGGAGCAGGAAACTGGAGTACACGCCCGCGTACCCCTGGGTGATCGCGGCCCGGTCGGTGTGCGGCAGCCGCGGGGTGAGGGCGTGAGTGGCGGCTCGGGCCATGGGTCGGAGCCCGGCGTGGGTGAGGCCCGGCCCCACCCACGCCGAACGGCCCGCGGTCTTCGCGCGGGCCCGGCGGTCAATGCCCGCCGTTGTCCTGCGCGTTGACGTCCACCCGCACGACCTGCGGGTCGTGGTCGCTCGCCTGGTCGGCGAACTCCGCGTTGATGTGCACCACGTCGTAGTCGAAGCGGCGGATGCCGGGACTGGTCAGGATGTGGTCCAGCGTCTGCGAGTTGCCCTCGTACACATAGCTGTACTGCTCGCTCGCGGACAGCGTGGTGATCAGCGGCTTGAGCACCTCGCCCTTCGTCAGCGCGTCCATCGTCGGTGAGAACGCGAAATCGTTGAGGTCGCCGAGCGTGATGACCCGGGCCGAATCGTCCGCGGCCAGCAGCGACTTGACGAAGGTGTTGACCTCCGTCGCCTGCTTCACCCGCTTGGTCTCCGAGCTGCGCTTCGGCTCCTGGTAGCGGCCGTGCAGGGGCTGGTCGCCGCCCTTGGACGTGAAGTGGTTGCCGATGACGAAGACCGGCTTCCCGTGGAAGCGGAACTCGCCGACGAGCGGCTTGCGGCTGTCGGCCCACGCCGCGTCGGTCGGGGTGATCCGGCCGGGCGACGCCGAGAGCGTCACCCCCTTCTTCGTCTTCACCGCGGTCACGGCGGTGGTCGCGTCGCCGCCCGCGCGGTCCACGAAGTCGACCCTCTCCGGATTGAAGAGGAAGACGTTACGGATGTTGCCGCCGGGTTCGCCGCCGTCCTTGTTGTTCTCGGGGGCGATGTACCGCCACGCGTACCGCGGACCGCCCGCGGCCACGATGGCGTCGGTGAACCGCTTCAGCGTCGCGTCGGCGCCGACCGTGCCGTCGTTCACCGCACCGTTGTCGTCCTGGATCTCCTCCAGCGACACGATGTCCGGGGAGGAGAGGTTGACCGCGACGCCCTCGGCGAGGGTGTCGAACTTGGCCTGCTCGTCCAGCGCGTCCAGGTTCTCCACGTTGTACGTGGCGACGGCGAGCTCGTTGCCCTTCTGCTTCCGGGTGACCTCGCGCCGCAGGTGGTTGTCGGTGAGCGTGCCGAGTTCGGTGGCCTGGAGGTTGTAGCCGCCGAACGACGCGTAGTCCACGACACCCGTGGTGGCGCCGGACAGCACATCGCCCACGTCGGCGACGGGGACCGGCTTGGCCGGGTCGAGCGACATCACCTTGATACGGCCGGTGTTCTGGTCGTTGTACGAGGAGTACAGCGTGCCGCCCCGCCCGGTCCGGTTCTCGTCCGGCTTGACGGTCACCCAGACCTCGTCGTACGCGGTCGTCGCACCCGTCACCCGGGTGTCGGAGATCCGGACCCGGGTGCCTTCGAGCGATTCGTAGAGGTCGAGGGCGTACGCCGACGGGTCGAGGGCCAGCGAGTCGACCGAACCGCCGTCCGCCGACGGAACGTACGCGTCCGGCACCGAGGCCGCGTCGAGCACGACCGGGGCGGGCAGCGCGTTGCCCGAGGACAGGACCGTCGTCTTCGGGGCGGTGATCTCGGTGATCGACTGGGTGGTCGACGACGGGTAGTACTCGTCCACCTTGCCGCTGACCAGCACCGAGTCGCCCACGGCGACCTCCGGGGCGGTGGAGCCGGTGAAGACGAACACGCCCTCGCTGGTCCGGGCGTCCGCGTCCGGCGCGGTGTCCTGGATCCAGAAGCCGCGGGAACCGGTGGTCCGTACGCCGGTGACGATGCCGGGGACCCCGGTCACCTGCCGGCCCTTCAGCGGCGACACCCGGGTGGTGCCCTGGATGTCGTGGATCCGGACGGTGCCGGGCTCGGTCGGGCCGCCGGGGTCACCCGGGTCGGAGCCGCCGGGGGTCTGACCGGCCGCGTTGACCGGCGTAGGGGCGCCCGCGGTGAAGTCGGCGGCGTTGTCGTCGGTGTCGGCGAGGGACGTGCCGCGCGCCACCGAGGAGGTGGCCGACGCTCCCGTCGCGGGGCCGCTGCCCTCCCGTACGACCGCGGTGCCGTAGCCGACGAGGTCCACGATCCGCGGGTCGGCCGCGCAGTCGGCGGCCGTCTTGCAGGTCAGCGGGGTCGTGCCGGAGACGAGCGCGACGGTTCCGCCGCCGGCCGCCATCGCGACCGTGCCGGTGGCGTCCGGCGCCGGCAGGGCGACCGTGCCGCCGGTGCCCGCCGCCTCGGCGACGAGATAGCGGCCGCCGGGGGCGACGGACCCGGTCAGCGCCGAGACCTGCCACAGCGAGCCGGCCGACGGGGCGGCCGGCAGGTACTGCACGCTGAAACCGGACAGGTCGTACGCGGCGGTGCCGGCGTTGGCCAGCTCGATGAAGTCGCGGGTGAGCGTCGCACCCGAATTGCCCCCGCCGCCGTACACCTCGGAGATCACGGCGGTCGAGGACGGAGCCGCGAAGGCGGCAGGCAGAGCGGTGGCCGAGAGCGTCACGGCGACGGCGCCGGACAGCAGAACGGAACGAGGTCTGGATATGCGCACGGTGGGCTGCTCCCGAAGTGTGGTGAGGGCAAAAGCTATGCGCGTAGACCCGGCCGTGACAAGACATCAGAAGTTAATTCCAGAAATCGCTCCGGCGGCCCGGAAGTGCTGAGGGCCGTCGGCCCGACGGCCGGCGGCCCGGAAGCGCTGGGCGTAGCGTGCCCGGCTCGACATGCAACCAATAGGTTGCCTATGGTGAGGATCCGGGACACGAACAGGTGACGGTGACGTGATGGCGACGGTGACGTGATGGCGACGATGGACGCGATATTCAGGGCGCTCGCCGATCCGAGCCGCCGGGAGCTCCTCGACCGGCTCGATGCGCGGGGCGGCCAGACCCTGCGGGAGCTGGGCGAGGGCCTGGACATGAGCCGGCAGGCGGTGAGCAAACATCTCGCGGTGCTCGAATCGGCGCTGCTGGTCACCGCGGCGCGCCGGGGCCGGGAGAAACTGCACTACCTCAACCCGGTGCCCATCCAGGAGGTCGCCGACCGCTGGATCGGACGGTACGAACGCCACCGCCTGAGCGCACTGTCCCACCTCAAGCAGACCCTGGAAGGAACGGCCATGGACAAGCCCGAGTTCGTCTACGTCATCTACATCCGGACCACCGCCGAGAAGCTCTACCAGGCGCTGACCGACCCCGAGTTCATCAAGATCTACATGGGCGGTCACGGACCCGATTCGACGTGGGAGGTCGGCGCACCGGTCCGCTGGAAGATGGCCCCGGACGGCGAGTTCGAGGAGGTCGGCCAGCGGGTCCTGGTGGCGGAGCCGGGCAAGCGGCTCTCGTACACCTGGCACACCCTGCAGCCCATGCACCGCCAGATGTTCGACTTCGTCTCGGACGGGGCGTGGGAGAAGGCCGTCCAGGAACGGTCGAAGGTCACCTTCGACATCGAGCCGGCCGAGGTGCCCGAGATGGGCGTCAAGCTGACGATCACCCACGACGGGTTCGACAGCCCGGACAGCAAGATGCTGGAGGGCGTCAGCGGCGGCTGGATCATGATCCTCTCGTCGCTCAAGACCCTTCTGGAGGGCGGGAAGTCTCTCGACGGGCCGGCCTGAAGAGCCGCCTGATGGCGAGGCGGTCCGGGGGCCGGCTCGGCCACCCGGACGCCATGGGGACCGGGCTCGGTCTCGGGTCCGGGATCAGGCTCCGGGCACCCGGTCGAGGAAGCCGCTGACCGAAGCGATGCGTCCGTCGTCGGCGAGCTCGAGCACGTCCGACCCGGCGACGGGCGCCGAGCCGTCGGTGGTGGAGACCAGTTCCCAGCTGAAGCGCACGATGTCGTGGTGCCCGTCCGGGGTGCCGGTCGGGCGGAACTCGAACCCGGGGAACTGCTGATGGGCTCCGTTGATCGCGGCCGTGAGCTCTTCGTGGCCGCGCACATCGGCCAGCGGGTCGGTGTATGTGGCGGTCTCGGTGAAGGCGGCCGCCACAGCCTTCTCCAGGTCCTCGGGGGTGGCCGCGTTCCAGGCGACGAAGTAGCGCTGAACGGCGTCCTCGTATGCGGTCATCGTGCTGTCCTCTCCTCGCGTCCCGGTCCCTGGGCCGGGCTCCCGTGTGCTGGTGAGGAACACGATGTCCGACGGCGCGGAGGGCGTCGATTACCTCCGGGGTCATGCGGTGGGGCGGAGGAAAGGGCTGCCGAGCATCGGTGCAGGAGGAAGAGGGAGGCGCCTCCTCAGACCTGGCTGTCCCGGACGACATGCATGGCGGCCTCCTCGGCCGATGCCGCCGCTCCGTCGATCCCGACGTCCTCGGCTGTCAGTGTGTCCGGCTCGTTGATGTCCAGCTGCCGGGTGAGACGGCCGGCGCGTACCGTACCGACCTCCGCGTCCCAGAGCTCGCCGTCACCGTCGGACAGGTCTCCCACGTCGTCACCTGCGGCTTCGGTGACCTCCGGCAGCTCCCGGGCCAGACGGCTCTCCAGTGGCTCGCCGCTGTGCTGTTCGGCGGCCGTGGTGCCCTGGTCCTCCACCGCCCACGGTCGCTCGGGCGGGGAGTAGCCCTCGTCGAGGAGGTCGGTCAGCCCCCGGTTGTCCAGGGTGTCCTCGATGTCGAGCTGCTCGGTGGGATCGGAGGCTTCCGGTTCCTGGGGCTGGTAGACATCGTCTCCCATGTCGCCATCCTTCATGGTCAGTCCCTTCCCGGTCTCGGGGATCCCGGTCGTGCATGGCGCACACGCGACTCGGGGGAAAGGGGGCGTACATGCGGTATGTGTGCGGTATGCGCCCTGATGCCGTCAAACCGCCCGTATGGGTTCAGGATAGGTTGCCCGGGCATGAGCCCGCAGCCGTGGGCCGCCAGACCGGGCGCCGCGGGCCGGTCGGGGGGACGATGGAAGTGGCAGGTGGAACCATGCCCTGCCCCATCCGTATCGGGAGAATCGCCATGGACTACCCGGAGAGCTACGAGCTGGTATTTCAGGCGTCCGCCGTGGAGGACGACACGGTGACTGTTCGGCGTACGGCGCAGTCGGGCGCGGGCGGGTACCCGATCTACGAGGACGAGACCGGAATCGTGCGTGCGGAGATCAGCGACCGCGGAGAGGTGCGCATGCTGGCCACCGGCGGACACCAGGTGCTCGGCACCCCACTGGTGGTGCGTGAATCGAGCGTCTGAACCGCCCGGGGCCTGTCCCGTGGCCGGTCCGGCGGATCATCGCCGGACCGGCCCCGGTGCCGTTCACCGCTCCGTCGGGTGCGGTGCCGTCAGCCCTCGGTCCAGCCGTGGTTCTTGGCGAACTGCAGCAACCCGCTCCGGATCTGCAGGATCTGAGCCCCCGTCAGTGTCGGCGCCGACTCCAGCAGGAGGTCGGTCACCTCCTTGGTGTACTCGGACGCACTGAGCACATCGCACAGGGTGTCGTCGTCCGCCGATCCGGAACCATGGACCGCGACGGGCCTCGGAGGCGTCAGCGGCTTCCCGTCGGGGCCCTCGGCGAGCCGGACGGACGACGCCTTCAGCCCCCGGTCACCGTCCTCGATCTCGAACTCGACCGCCGTACCCGTGTGTACGTAGGACTCCGGGATCAACATGTCGTTCACGTGGAGGAAAACATCCTCACCGCCGTGATCGGGCGCGATGAAACCGTATCCCCGTGCTCCGTCGAACCGCACCACGCGACCAGAAACCACACCAACCCCCAAAAAAATGATCGGGCCCCTTGCCCGTCGCCACACAGGGCTCGACCGGAGAATAGCCCTGTGCGTCCGGGCGGCGCGACCCGATCCGGTCAATCGCCCGGGTCACCTGACCCTGCGCGCCGGCGGCGCGGTTCCGGACGCCAGTGGGGAGCGGGCCAGCTCGACGCAGCCCATGGTGATCAGGACGAGTGCGACCAGTTCGGGCAGCACCCACCAGCCGGTGCGCAGCTCCTCGCCGAACAATGTCACCCCGTACAGGACGCTGATCAGCGCGTCTCCGAGGGTGAGCGGCGGCTGGACGGCGACCAGCGTGCCCGCCTGGAGCGCGTTCTGGAGGAGGAACAGCGCGCCCACCCCGGCCGCGGCGGTGGCGTACAGCTGCCAGGACGTCAGGAGTGCCACGGCTCCGCCGCCGTCCGCTTCGAGCTGTGCCATGGCGTCCTTCATGAGCGCGGCCGTGAGCGCGTATCCGCATGCGGCGGCGAGGCCGAGCAGCGCGCCCCGGGGGTTGCCGCGGGTGCTCAGGGCCGCGCCGATCAGCGTGGCCTCGAAGACGCCGGTCAGGATCAGCGTCGGCACCCAGGCCGCTCCGTGCACGGACGTGCTGCCACCGCCCGGGGCCGCGGAGGCCATGCCCAGGGCCAGCCCCACGGTCACGGCCGCCACCGCGTACCAGATCGACCGGGGCAGCCGGACCCGCATCACGAATCCCGCCATGAGCAGCGCGCCCGGCAGTTCGATCACAAAGATCGGCTGGACCACGGCGATCGGCCCGGTGGCCAGCGCCACGGCCTGGCAGACGGCTGCGACGATCACCAGGCCGATACCGGCGAGCCACAAGCGCTGGCGCAGCAGATGCCCGATCAGCGACAGATGCATGGCCTCCGTGTCGGGGACGGTGCGGGCGGCGCGGCGCTGGAGCACGGAGGCCGCGCCGTTGCTGAGCGCGGTCAGGATGGCGAACAGAACGCTGATCACCGATCCATGATGCGGGCGGAGGGCCCACGATCCGGGGTGCGGCGGCGTGGCGGCATGGCGGGGCGTACGGAGCGGGCGTACGGAGCGGGCGTACGGAGTGGAGCGCGGCAGCCGATGAGGACCGAAGATGTCCGCAAGCCCGCGTAACGTGCCGTCCATGGCCCCGAAGAAGAGCACCGCCGTGAAGGCGAACCCCGCCGCGAAGAAGAACGCCGTCGCACCGGTCGTGCTCTCTCCGCGCGCACTGGGGCGCGCCACGCTGGAGCGGCAGTTGCTGCTGCGGCGGACCGCGATGTCCGCGAAGGACGCCGTCGAGCATCTGGTCGGTCTCCAGGCGCAGAACACCAGGCCGCCGTACTACCAGCTCTTCGCCCGCCTCGACGGCTTCGCCCCCGCCGAGCTCGCGGAACTGATGGAGTCCCGTGAGGTGGTCCGTATGGTCACCATGCGATCCACCATCCACCTGCACACCGCCGCCGACGCGCTCACCTTGCGCCCGCTCGTCCAGGCGGCGCGCGACCGGGAGCTGAGGACCTTCCGCAAGGGGCTGGTCGGGGTGGAACCGGACCGGCTCGGGGCGCTCGCCAGGGAGCTCGTCGAGGAGCGGCCCCGTACCCCCAAGGAGATCCGCGAGGCGCTGCTCGCCGAGTGGCCCGACGCCGACCCGCAGTCGCTGGGCGTGGCCGCCCGCTGTCTGCTGCCGCTGGTCCAGGTCACCCCGCGCGGAGTGTGGGGGAGGAGCGGCCAGGTCGCGCTGACCACCGCCGAACACTGGCTCGGCAGCCCGTCGGAGCCGGTCCCCGCACCCGATGCCACCGTGCTGCGCTACCTCGGCGCCTTCGGGCCCGCCTCCGTGCAGGACATGCAGACATGGGCCGGGCTGACCCGGCTGCGGGAGGTCTTCGAACGGCTGCGGCCGCGGCTCATCACCTTCCGGGACGAGAACGGCACCGAGCTCTTCGACCTCCCCGATGCCCCGCGCCCCGACGAGGACACCCTCGCCCCGCCGCGTTTCCTGCCCGAGTTCGACAACGTGCTGCTCGGCCACGCGGACCGTACGCGCGTCATTCCGCCGCAGTACCGGGGGCGCAACGGGAACGGCAACCAGGCGTACGGAACAGTGCTGGTCGACGGATTCCTCGCGGCGATCTGGCGGCTCGGTACCGGAGCCGAGAAGACGGCCCTCACCGTGCAGCCGCTCGGCAGGCTGAGCCGGGCGGATCGCGACGCCGTCACGCAAGAGGCCGTACGGATGCTCACCACCATGACGACGGCGGCCGACGACACGAAGGCGTACGACATCCGGTTCGCTCCGTTCATCGACTTCGAGTGACGAGCGACTTCGGGCGACGAGCGACTTCGGGCGACGAGCCGGCGAGGCGGCGGCACGGAGCGAGGAGTTACGAGTCCGGCGGCGCCGGGATCACGGCAGCAATCCCGCGCGCCGGGCCGCCACCACCGCCTCCAGCCGGGTGTGCGCCCCCAGCTTGCGCATCGCCGAACGCAGATACCCCTTCACCGTCTCCGGCCGCAGCCCCAGCCGCTCCGCCGCCACCGCGTTCGTCGCCCCCGCCGCCACACAGGCCAGCACGTCCACCTCGCGCGGCGCCAGGTGCACCCCGCGGGGCTTCGGCGCGCGGGTCCCGGCCGCCGAGGCGAGCAGCCCGCACACCGCGAGCAGATCGTCGCGCAGCGCCGGGTCGACGACCTTCGGGACCAGGGCACGCAGTTCGCGATGGGCCTCGCGGACGTCCTCCCACGCCTCCGGCGCCGCTCTCGGGTCCGTGACCTGTTCCCGGGTCACGGCCAGGAGCTGCTGCACCTCGTCCCGTACGACCAGGGCCTGCTCCACGTCGCGGGCCGCGGCCATCGCCGCGTCGAACGTACGGTCCCCGAGTGTGACCGGCGCGCGCAGCGCCCCGTACAGCACGCCGCGCACCGTGCGCCGTACGACGACGGGCACCGCGACCACCGAGCGCAGGCCCTCCGCCGCGACCGCCAGGTCGTACTCGTGGCTGATGTGGCGCGAGGAGCGGTAGTCGGTCACCGCGCACGGCCGGGACAGGGCGATCGACTTGCCGCCGAGCCCGCTGCCCGCCGAGATGACGAGCCCGCGCAGAGCGGTGGTCTGCGCCCCGTTCAGCTCGGCTATCCGGGCATGACGGGAATCCGAGAGCATCCCTCCGAAGGCCACGGGCAGCCCACTGGTCCGGCGCAGCCGCAGCAGCGCCGCCTGCATTTCCACCGCATCGACGGATTCCGGCACGCTGCCGCCTCTCTGCCCGGTCCTGCCCGGCTCCGGCAGGCTCCACGGCCCCCGCTGGTCTCACCACCCTCGTTCGGGGGTGGTGAGACCTGGGTCACTGTTTACATGATGTTAAGCGACCGGTCCGGTCCGCAATGAGGAGGGCACATGTCGGCAACCAGCGCGACGGAGACGTTCCGGGCCGCCCGGGACTTTCTGCTGCAGCACCGCGAGGACTACCACGCGGCCTACGAGGGCTTCCGCTGGCCACGGACCGACCATTTCAACTGGGCGCTCGACTGGTTCGACGCCATCGCAGAGAACAACGACCGCACCGCCCTGCACATCGTGGAGGAGGACGGTGGCCGCACCGAGGTGTCCTTCGCCCGGATGTCCGCCCGCTCCAACCAGGCCGCGAACTGGCTGCGCTCGCAGGGGGTACGGGCCGGGGACCGCATCCTCGTCATGCTCGGCAACCAGGTCGAGCTGTGGGAAACGGCCCTCGCCGCGATGAAGCTGCGCGCCGTCGTCATTCCCGCCACCCCGCTCCTCGGCCCGGTCGATCTGCGCGACCGGGTGGAGCGCGGCCGGGTCCGGCACGCCCTGGTGCGGGACACCGACACCGCCAAGTTCGACGAGGTGCCCGGCGACTACACCCGGATCTCGGTCGGCGCGGACGTGCCCGGCTGGCTGTCGTACACCGGCGCCGACGAGCAGCCCGAGACCTTCGAGGCGGACCGGGAGACCGACGCCGGCGAACCGCTGATGCTCTACTTCACCTCGGGGACGACCGCCAGCCCCAAGCTCGTCGAGCACACCCATGTCTCCTACCCCGTGGGCCACTTGTCGACGATGTACTGGATCGGCCTCAAGCCCGGGGACGTCCACCTCAACATCTCCTCGCCCGGCTGGGCCAAGCACGCCTGGTCGAACCTCTTCGCGCCCTGGAGCGCCGAGGCGACCGTCTTCATCTTCAACTACACCCGCTTCGACGCGGGCCGGCTGATGGCCGAGATGGACCGCTCGGGCGTCACCAGCTTCTGCGCGCCGCCCACCGTCTGGCGGATGCTGATCCAGGCCGACCTCTCCCAGCTGAAGACCCCGCCGCGCGAGGTCGTCGCGGCCGGTGAGCCGCTGAACCCGGAGGTCATCGAGACGGTGCGGCGCACCTGGGGCGTCACCATCCGGGACGGCTTCGGCCAGACGGAGACCGCCGTCCAGGTCGCCAACACCCCGGGGCAGCTGCTGAAGGCCGGTTCGATGGGACGGCCCAGCCCCGGTTTCAAGGTCGAGCTCCTCGACCCGGTCACCGGCGAGCCCGGCGCGGCCGAGGGAGAGATCTCCCTCGATCTGTCCTACCGCCCGGTGGGCCTGATGACCGGCTACCACGGCGACCCGGAACGGACCGCCGAGGCCATGGCCGACGGCTACTACCGCACCGGTGACATCGGCTTTCGCGACGAGGACGGCTACATCACCTACGTCGGCCGCGCCGACGACGTCTTCAAGGCATCCGACTACAAGATCTCGCCGTTCGAGCTGGAGAGCGCCCTGCTGGAACACGAGGCGGTCGCCGAGGCCGCCGTCGTCCCGGCCCCCGACCCGGTACGGCTCGCGGTGCCGAAGGCGTACGTCGTGCTCGCGGAGGGCTGGGAGCCCGGACCGGAGACGGCGAAGGTCCTGTTCGAGCACTCCAGGGCGGTCCTCGCCCCGTACAAGCGGGTTCGGCGGCTGGAGTTCGCCGAGCTGCCCAAGACGGTCTCCGGCAAGATCCGCCGCATCGAACTGCGCGAGCGCACGGCCCGGGGCGCCGGCACCGAGTACGACGAGGGGGATCTGCGATGAGCGAGCTGTCCCCCGCGCAAGGGGCCGGCGTCGGTGCCGCCGGAGCGGGCGGGCATCCTCGGGCCCAGGAGCTGTCCTACGCGCACGGCACCGGCACCAGGGCGCTGCTCGGCGACACCATCGGAGGCAATCTCGGCCGCGCGGTCGCGGCCTTCGGTGAACGCGAGGCGCTCGTCGACGTCGCATCGGGGCGACGCTGGACGTACGCCGAATTCGGCGCGTCGGTCGACCAAGGCTGAAGGGTGGACGCTGCGGGGTGCGAAGAACGTCCTCACCTCGCCCCGGTACATCGGGCAGCGCACCTACCGGGGGGAAGTTGTCGGCCCCGGTGAGTGGAAGGCGATCCTCGACGAAGCCACGTTCTACGCGGTGGTGGCGATCCTGAACAACCCCGACCGGCTGAGCGGTGGACCCCGTACCGGCAGGACCCCTCAGACCCTCCTGTCGGGCATCGCCCTGTGCGGCGTGTGCGGTGAGACGGTGGGCGGTCGCAGCTACCGGGGGACGCTCGTCTACGGCTGCAAGCTGACCCACACCCGCACCCCTCGGGATGTGGCCGACAAGAGGGCCGGTAATGCTGTCCTGGCACGGCTGGTCTTCCCCGACTTCCTACCCTCGGTCCTGGCCAGTCGACAGGGGTTGGACGACACCGACTCGGCGGCACTCCACACCGAAGCGCAGGCCATCCGGGAACGACTCGACGGTCTGGCTCTGGCGTACGCAGAGGGGCACATCAGCCTCTCCCAGATGACCGCCGGTACCGAAGCCCTCCGGGCCAAGCTGGAGGCCGTAGAGGGCGAGTTGGGGAAGGTCACTGGCCTACCTCCCATCGACCCCGTGCAGGGTGTTGCTGGCCTGATCACCGGATGGTCTGACACCCCCCTTCCCGTCCGTCGAGCCTGGGTGGACTTCACCTTGACCGTGACCCTGAACGCAGCCAACGGGCGCCATGCACGGAACATGACCACCGAGGATCACCTGACTGTCGACTGGAAGCACGTACTCACCAGCGACACCGAGTAGACCCACAACGACAGAACAGAAGGGGCCCCGGTCACCCCATCGTCAGGGTTGCCGGGGCTCTGTCATGCAATGCCAGGGGGTTGTCATGCAAGGGCGAGGGGCCTGTCTTGCAACTTGCCGGGGTGTCGCTCGGTCCATTGAACCGCTGGTGGTGGAAGCTGCACAGGCTCTGAAGGTTGGACATCGCATGATCGTCGCCCGGTCGGATGTGGTCGACGCCAGTAGCCGGAGCGTCGCACTGATCGCCGTACACGTTGCGGTGCTGCCAGATGTGGCCATCCCGCTTCAGTACTTGCAGGCGGATCTTCGCCCAGTTCTTCGGCGGTCTCGATCGCCGATCGCTTCCTTCCCAGTTGGGCGGTTGGCTTGCCTTCCTTCCTGCTCGACCTGGCTCTGTTCGCCGTCGAGTTGTTCGTGTTCGTTGGTTGGTTGCTGGCCTGAGCTGTTGGCCGAAGAGTCGTTGACGATGTCCCCCTCGGCCGTGTGTGGCCTCGTGCTGGCCGTAGATGTGATGGCCGGGGAGGTTGGCCGGTCTGTGTTTGCTTGGCCGTTGCGCGGTTGCTCAGCGTCCTCGGCTCAGCCCTGGCGAGCGGCGCGGGATGGCAGCAGAGGCCCGAAGGGGGTGGGGGGTGACCCCCGGTGGATGGGAAGGAGCACCGCCGAGTCTTACCGGCTGAGATCGTGCCACGGTTTCAAGGTCGACGAGTCAGGGCCAGGACTGCCCGAGCTGGTGCCGCGAACGCCCACGGCCCCTGATTGGCCATCACCTCAAGCGCAGAGTCGTATGAGGATGCCCTCGGCACCTCGGACACGACCTTTACGTCAACCAGCGGGGCACGCAGAAGCTCCACCGGCTTCTCGTCGCCGTCGATCAACATCGTCACGGTAATCACCTGTCCTCGGCTCAACAGGGACGGGCGCACTTCGAGCCGAGTTGCCTGAAGGCTGTCACCAGTACGGAGCACGGGGAGCACAGTCCCGCTCGGCGTGGTGGTGAGACCCAGGATCATCGTCACGCCGACACCGAAGTCAAACCCAAATCCCTCGTCGTTGTGAAACATTCCTGCGGTGATGTCGCGCCGCCCTTTGTTCGCGATCACCAGCTCTACGATGCGCGGATTAGCCAACGGAATCCCCCCGAGTGACACTCTGAGTGCGGGGTGCCCCGTGGAGACTTGCATGAGGGGCGTGTTGGACTGCACCCCCAGCTCAGCTTCCGCTTCGGATTGCTGGATCGCATGGTTGCGAACGCCCCCAGCGCCCCAACCGCCACGGCGACGAGCGTCGTGATGGTGAACTGCAAGAAGGTTCCGGACTCGTACCAGGGCTTCGCGGCTTCAGCGAACAGCATGAACGGGATTGTAGGCACCGACGAGTTGAAGCCTGGTCCCTTTCCGCTGCTCCCCCCTCGGCGACAGAGGGCCAGCAGGGGAGCGTGCGCTGATTACCTCGTTGATGGCCTCATCAAGGGTCACTCGCAACGGCGCAATGTGGAGATTCCACAGTTCCGCGCGCTGCTCTCGCGGCCAAGTGCGGACCCTGTAGCACTGCTCCCGAATGAACTTGGCAACGCGCTCAACCTTGTTCGGCCGTTCACGGTTCCTACCTGCGGTTTCCCGCTGATGTTCCGAGCTCGGGACGAAGCGTCGTACTCCAGCTGCGGGTTCGCCGGTTCGCCTGCCGGACCGCCGAGTGCGGACGCCGCACGTTCGTCGAGCAGATACCCGGTCTGACCCGAAGGCACGGCCAGCGGACCGAGCGGCTCCGCTCGACCCTGGCAGCGATCGGTCTCGCCCTCGCAGGCCGGGCCGGCGCCCGCCTGGCCGACATCGTCGGTGCGCCGGTCAGCCGCAGCACGGTCCTGCGGCTGGTCGACGCACTTCCCGAGCCGGAAGTACCCGCCCCGCGGGTGGTCGGCGTCGACGAGTACGCCACCCGCAAGGGCCGCCACTACGGCACCGTCCTCGTGGACGTTGAAACCCGCCGGCCAGTCGACCTGCTGCCCGACCGGGAGTCATCGAGCCTGGCCGCATGGCTGGCCCAGCGGCCAGGAATCGAGGTGGTATGCCGGGACCGCGCGCTGTTCTTCGCCGAGGGCGCCACCACCGGTGCCCCGCAGGCCGTGCAGGTCGCGGACCGGTGGCAGTGCGCCATGAGGCGCCTTGTCGTATCCCCGATTCAGTCGGGATGAATTTGGAGGGAGGTTCTTGGGTCTGATGGCTTACCTAA